>JADHUC010000087.1 GCA_016784735.1 Pirellulaceae bacterium
GTCAGGTGTCGGGAAGAGGGCGGACCCATGGGGCCGTGAAACTCGAAACTCGAAACTTGAGACTCGAAACCGGCACCCGGCGATCGACGCCTGTCACCTGACACCTGACACCCGACACCTGACACCCGACACCCGACACCTGACACCCGACACCTCACTGGAGCCTACCATGAACACCACCCTCACACGTCGCTCTTGGCTATTAGGCGTCGGCGCTGCCGCGGCCGGCGCTACGTTTCACATCGGACGCCGCGCGCTGGCTGCGCCTTCGTCGGAAATCCTTCAGACCAAGGTCATCAGCCACCAACCGAGTTTGTATAACGGTTGGCCCACCTTGACGCGCCGCAAGTGTGGCGAGTTGCTTGTAGTGTGCTCTGCAGGACGCGAAGCGCATGTGTGCCCGTTCGGTCGCGTCGATTTGATGCGATCGAAAGACGATGGCCAAACGTGGAGTTGGCCGCGCGTCGTTATGGACGGACCGATCGACGACCGCGATGCCGGCGTGGTCGAGACGGCCAAGGGATCGATCCTGATCACCACGTTCACTTCGCTGGCATATGAGTCGATTTTGACGAAGGCCGAAAAGGACGGGAACTGGCCCGAAGAGCGACTCGCCCGATGGCAAGCCGCTCATAATCGCGTCGGGCCGGAGCAGCGGCAGGCCGCATTGAGCGTTTGGATGATCCGCTCGACCGACGGCGGCGTCACCTTCTCCGGACGCTACGACCCGCTGGTAAACAGCCCCCACGGGCCGATTCAGCTTGCCGATGGGCGGCTGCTGTACGCGGGCAAAGAGTTGTGGCGAGGCGACCATCGGATCGGCGTGAGCGAGTCGACCGACGACGGCCAGACGTGGAGGTGGCTGGCCGCGATCCCCACGCGCGAAGGCGACAATCATAGCAACTACCATGAACTGCACGTCGCCGAGGCGGCCGACGGCCGCTTGGTTGCGCAGGTGCGAAATCACAACCCAAAGAACGCAGGCGAGACTTTACAGTGCGAATCCGCCGACGGCGGCGCAACCTGGACGGCGCCTGGCTCCATCGGCGTGTGGGGGTTGCCGTCGTTTCTGTTGCGATTAAAGGATGATCGTCTACTGATGACGTACGGCCACCGCCGAGCGCCGCTGGGCAATCAAGCTCGCATCAGCGAAGATTACGGCCGTACATGGTCCGAGCCGATCATCATTTCCGGTGACGGTGCATCCGGCGATTTAGGTTATCCTTCGACGGTCCAACTCGCGGACGGAACCTTGTTGACCGTCTGGTACGAACGGATGAAAGACTCCAGCAACGCCGCGCTGCGGCAGGCCCATTGGTCGATCACGTAGGAGCGTGAATGAGACAGCTTCCTCGTTTAACCGCAAGCCGGAGGCGTGCGCGTTGGGTGGACGCGCACGCCTCCGGCTTGCGGTTAAACGACGTCCGACGCTACAAGAATTGGCAAGTTTTCTATTGGCAATACTAACAAGGCCAGAATCACATGGGCAAGCCTTTCCTGATTCAGACGATGCTAATGACCATGTTTGTGCCGGTAGGCGAATTTGCGATCGCCGACGACGAAAACGCGGAGCTAGTCCTGCGCGGCGGTAAGATCGTTACTCTGGATGATCGCCAGCCCACTGCTAACGCTCTAGCCGTTGGCCACGGGAGGATCATTGCATTGGGCGAGGACGACGACGTGTCAAAGCTCATCGGCGCGGAAACCAGAGTCATCGACCTTGATGGACGCTTGGCGATTCCGGGGTTCATTGAGGGGCACGGACACTTCGTGGGTCTGGGGCGATCGAAAATGATCCTGGATCTTACGAAGGCCGAAACTTGGAACGATATCGTTCGATTGGTGAAGGATGCAGCCCAGAAGAAACCTGCCGGACAGTGGATCGTCGGCCGAGGTTGGCATCAGTCGAAATGGAATCCGCCGCCCGAGCCCAATGTAGACGGCTACCCGGTACACACCAAGTTAAGTGCCGTGACGCCGAAACATCCCGCATTGCTGACTCACGCCAGCGGACACGCAAGCATCGCGAACGCTCGGGCGATGCAATTGGCGAAGGTCGATGCCGCTACGCCCGATCCGGGCGGCGGCGAAATCCTGCGGGACACGGACGGCAAACCCACCGGCGTGTTTCGCGAAACTGCCCAAGGATTGGTCGGGCCGACAGGAGAGGCTGTGGACCGTGGTGACCGTCAGTTGGAGCGGGCGATCGAACTGGCCACGCAGGAATGTCTCGAAAACGGTATCACCAGTTTTCACGACGCCGGTTCATCGTTCGAGACGATCGACGTTTTCAAGCGATTGGCGGAGGAGGGCCACCTGCGCGTCCGACTCTGGGTCATGGTTGGTGACAGCAATAATCGGATGGCGCGCCTATTGCCGAAATACCGGATGGTCGGCTTCGGAGACAATCATCTGACCGTTCGGGCGATCAAGCGGTTCATCGACGGAGCATTGGGAGCACACGGCGCGTGGATGCTGGAGCCGTATGACGATATGCCGACCAGCGTTGGATTGAACACGTCGTCGGTGTCGTCGATTCGCCAAACGGCCGAGTTGGCGATCCGGCACGATTATCAGCTCTGCGTCCACGCCATTGGAGATCGCGCAAACCGCGAGATCCTGAATCTGTTCGAAGACGCTTTTCGCAGCAAGCCGACTGACCGGTCGCGGCGGTGGCGAGTCGAGCACGCCCAGCACCTTGATCCCGACGACATACCGCGATTTGCACAGTTGGGCGTAATCGCGTCGATGCAGGGCGTGCACGCCACTTCGGACGCTCCGTACGTGATCAAACGACTAGGCCAGCGACGCGCCGCCGAAGGCGCCTACGTTTGGCAACGCCTTATCCAAGCAGACGCCACTGTCATCAACGGCAGCGACGTTCCCGTCGAAGACATCGACCCAATTGCGTGTTTCTACGCAAGCGTGACTAGGAAATTGCGATCGGGGGAGGAGTTTTTTCCGGAACAACGAATGACACGCGAACAGGCTCTGCGTTCCTACACGATTGACGCAGCATATGCAGCGTTCGAGGAAGACGTCAAAGGCTCGTTGTCGCCTGGCAAACTCGCTGACATTGTAGTTCTGTCAAACGACATCCTGGTATGTCCTGAAGAAGAAATCCTGAAGGCGAAAGTCGTTTACACAATCATCGGCGGCAAAGTGCTGTACGAGCTTCCGTAGCAGTCGGCTCTCTCGTTGCGGCGCTCGCGCGTGAAGCGAGGCATCTTGTGGGGCACGTTTCCAACGTGCCTGCAGCCCGATAGGCACGTTGGAAACGTGCCCCACGTCGAGTCACTCAAGGACCTTGATAACGACGACTGTGACATCGTCGTCCAGCTTCTCCCGGCCGGAGTATTCCAACGCGGCTTGATACAAGATCTCGATGATCTCTCTGGCCGCCTTGCCGCGATTGTCTCTCACAACCTTAAGTGCACGTTCGGTCCCGAACATCGGTCCTTCCGACGCTCGCGCTTCAAGCACGCCGTCCGTAAGAAGAAAAAGAAGATCACCGGGCTCCAGCGAGATGGGACCACCAATAGGAAACTCGACATCAGGAAGGATCGCCAGCGGAATCGTCCCACTCGGCAAATGGGCTTTCTCATCGCCGGATGGGTCTAGTACGTAGCCGTTAGGGTGTCCAGCGTTGATGTAAGTCACGGTGCGTGTTTGCGGATCGAGGCGTGCAAACACGGCCGTGATGAACAGATCCTCTTTTGTGTCGCGGATCAGAGCGGAATTCACTCGGGCCATAGTCTCATCGATTCCTATGCCCAACTCAGACAGAGAATGAAGATAGGCGTGAGTGGATGCCGTTACCAAGGCGGAACTAAAACCGTGCCCGCTCACGTCACCCACCATGATTCCCAAGCACCCGTCTTCCATGGGAAGATAATCATAAAGGTCGCCGGCTGCATGCTCGGCGGGATAGACCGCGCCGGCGATGTCGAACCCTGGCAACGCCGGTGCCTCGGCTGGCAACAAGCGTTGCTGAATCTCCTCGGCCGCCAGCAATTGGGCCTCGTGTTCGAGCAGGGTTTCCTCGGTTCGAACACGTTTGATCGTGCCGGCCAAGATGTCGGCCACCGATGACAAAAACTCCTCGTCCTCCGGTCGTCTCACGTGCCCATGCTTCAGATACAGGTTGATCACGCCATACAACCGTTGGCCCGAGAGGATCGGTATGCAGTAGTGACCGTGAGGAGCCATGCCGGGAAATTGCGTTTCGTGACGTTTGTCGACGCAATTGGAGTATACGATCTGGCGACTTTCTGCTGCCGCACCGCACAGGCAGTGTCCAAACGGCACCTCGGCGCAACTGTGCAGCAACTCGTCTGGGAGCCCAATCTGAGTCTTCATGCTCAACGAGAGGGTCCCTTCCTCTTGAAGAAAGACTGCTCCCTTTGCTTCGAGGGAAAGCCAGGGAATCGCGAAAAGCAGATTCAGAGTGCGCTTGAACATCTCTTCGAGCGAGATCGATTCGAGGGAGATCTGCAAGAGCGAACTGATCGCTTGCTGGATACGGAGGCTGGTTTCGATCTGCTTCTCGGCATTCCGGCGCTCGGTAATATCTCGAACCGAGCAGAAAATGAGCGTGCCGCCGCTTGCACGCATTGGGCTCAGGCTGATCTCTACCGGAAACTCGGTTCCGTCCTTGCGGCGGGCGGCGAGATTCAGACCGGAGGCCATGGGGCGGACATGCGGTTTTTCGCCATACTTGGAACGGTATTCTCGATGCCGGTTGCGAAACCGCTCGGGCACGACAATTTCCATTGCCTCTCCGACCAGTTCCTCGCTCGAGTACCCCAGCATCTCCTCCGCCATCGCGTTGGCCAAGGTGATCTCGCCCTTCTCGTTGACGACGATCATCGCGTCCGGGGCCACGTTCAATAAACCGCGAAACACCTCCTCGGCACGGCAAGGCTGGACGCATTCTTGCTGAGGCAGTGGGGCGTTGATGTGCGGGAGTCCGTTCAGGTCCGTCATGTTGTCAACTCGGATAGTCTGCCAAATGTGAATGGAGCCGAATCGACATCCTCTGTTGTTTCTCGCGAAACTGTCTCACTCGGCAAAAACGAAGACGTCCATCTCCACCGCTTCCAGATTGGCGTGACCCCGCCTAGCTGCGCTCGCCACACAGCAGATCACATCATGTATTGTCGCAAGGTGCACGCGAGAAGGGAATCGAGACGGTCTCCACGAATCCTTCCAGGAAATCCCAGATTTTAATAAGGGATATGCCACTTTTTCAATAGGCTATTTCCTTATCGCAAGGCCCATAGTAACTATTTTCAACCCCAAGGTGATCGTCTCGTGGTTGTTTGCGGTTAAACGCATTGGAGTTCATGCATGGGGCTCATGGGCCTCCGTTCGTGGCAATCGTGGGCCGGATGGCGTAGATCCACTTGAGGGTTGGCGGTCCGAGCGAAAAAGGAACGCGCACGAGCCAAGGCTATCGCCTCATACCAAAACCCTCTGAACAGCGGTGATTAGCGTGCCCAGTCAATTCGGTACGGAAAACCAACTGGTTTGTGAGTTGGAGGCTCTGCGACGCCGCGTTGCCGAATTGGAGGCGACAGAATCCGAGCATGAGCGGATCGAAACTGCGCTGAAGGCGAGTGAGGAAAAGCTCCGCTTCCAGGCGCAACTGTTGGACAGTGTTCGCGAGTCGATCATCGCCACCGACCTTGACGGTCACGTGGTCTACTGGGGCAAGGGGGCCGAAGGCTTATACGGCTATGCTGCCGAGGATGTCATGGACGAGTTGATCACGTTCATCGTCGAGCCGCCACAGGAGGAAGAGGAAATCGAGCGAATGCGACAGGTGCGCGAAACGGGCTCGTGGCGCGGACAGTACGTGCAGAGAAGGAAAGATGGCACTTCGTTCTGGTCGGATACAACGATTTCGTTGGTGGCAGACGAGAAAGGTCGTCCGTGTGGCATGGTAGGCATTGACCGCGACATCACCGAACAGAAGGGCGCCGAACAGGCACTGCGCAAAGCGCACGAGGATTTGGAGCACCGCGTCGTCGAACGAACGAAACAACTGGTCGACGCCAATTCGTCGCTGGAGAAAGAGATCGTCGACCGACAGCAGGCCGAGAAGGCACTGCGGGCAAACGAGGAACGGTTCCGCCTGATCGCCGAAAACGTAACCGACGTCGTGTGGACGGTCGAAATCGCGCATATGGCCGAGGTGATCGCTGGTGCATCCAGCAACCTCAGTGCGATTGATCCGGACGAACTGCTTAACCAATGGCAGTTTACCTTCATCAGTCCTTCGATCCAACAGATCATTGGCTACTCGGCCGAAGAAGCCATGAGCCTGCATCCGAAGGATCTTCTTTCGCCGGCATCGTTTTCGATTCTCCAAGACGCTTTTGCCGAGGAGTTGATGATCGAAGCGACGGGCAACGGAGATCCACTGCGAAAGCGCACATTGGAGTTGGAGCACATCACCAAGGACGGAAATCGCCGCTGGTGCGAAATCGCTGCAAAGTTCGTGCGCGACGAGGACAATCAGATCGCCGGCGTGGAAGGAATAACTCGCGACATTACGCCCCGCAAGACTCTGGAAAAGCAGCTCTCGGAATCCATCGTCGAGCAACAGAAGAAGATCGGACAGCAGTTGCACGACGAACTGGGCCAGCAACTGCTCGGCCTGGGGTTGATGGCTAAGGGCTTGCAGCGGGCGCTCGAAACGAGGCAGCTTCCTGAGGCCCGCACGGCTGGCGACCTGGTCGCCGCCATGGGACATGCCCAGGACTGCGTGCGCGCGGTTCTGAAAGGTATCCGTCCGGTCGAGGTGGATTCAGGCGGTCTGATGGCGGCGCTGGCCGATTTGGCCGCGGGAACGGAACAGCTTTCCGGGGTCCCATGCAAATTCGAATGCGCACGGACGATTCCCGTGGAAGACAATCACACGGCGACGCAACTGTATCACATTGCCCAGGAAGCAGTTCGAAACGCGGTGCGGCACGGCGAGGCAACCCAGATTACGCTTGGTTTGGCGTATGCCGATAGCCATTTGAGGCTTTGGATTCGCGACAACGGCAAGGGAATTGCCGGCGACCCGGAGCAGTTGACGGGCATGGGACTGCGAATCATGCGTCATCGAGCCGGTGTCGTCCACGCGGGCCTTACGATTGAATCAGCCGAGGATCGAGGCACCTTAGTCGTCTGCACTCTACCACTTGAGCAGCTACGATGACCACACACTTGAAAAGCCAGTTCGGAAACGGCAAGAAGCGAATCCTGATCGTGGACGACCACCCCATCGTCCGGCAAGGGTTGGCGCAGTTGATCGCCCACGAATCCGATATCGAGGTGTGCGGCGACGCGGATAGCGTGGCGGACGCATTGCGAGAAGCCGATTCCCTGCGGCCCGATCTTGTGGTAGTAGACATTTCGCTGAAAGACAGCCACGGGATGGAACTGATCACGCAGCTAAAATCAAGCCACCAAGATACGAAGATGCTTGTTTGGTCCATGTTTGACGAAATGGTCTTTGCCGAGCGCGTCTTGCGCGCCGGCGCCATGGGCTACATCAACAAGCAGGAATCCGTGGAGAACGTGGTCGACGCCATCCGTCACGTCCTCCGCGGCGAAATCTACCTGAGCCCGCGCATGACCAACCACGTCCTGACTCGCATCGGACGAGGCGAGTCGATCCAACAGGATCCGATCAGCGGCCTGACAGATCGGGAGTTGGAGGTGTTCGAGATGATCGGCCAGGGCATGACCACGCAGCAAATCGCCCGTCACCTCGGCTTGAGCCCAAAGACGATCGAAACGCATCGCGAGAAAATCAAGGCGAAACTCGATCTCCGCAACGCAGCCGAACTGAGCCGTCGCGCCGTTCAATGGGTACTGGAACAGAGATGACGCCGTCGCTTCACTGTAGGGTGGGCCAAGTCTTCGCGGCCCACCGCTCAGTACTCGGTAGTAAGTACTCAGATCCCGGTGGGCCCGCGAAGACTTGGCCCACCCTACGAAGATGCAAGTACGCCGCGCAACGTTTCGGGGTTAGACTCTAATCCTCCAAACCAATTTCATCTTCGCCCTGCGACGTGATATCGACGATGCGTGATCCGTCGATCACGACTTGGTATCTCACGCCGGGCTTGCCTTGGATCACTGCTTTACCGTTTTCGGCTTTGACCGGAAAGGGCGCGACGATGCGGTGCTTGCCGTCGGTGGCCATGTCGAGTGAATCGAGTTTGCCCGATAGCCGGAGGCGGAGGCTGACCAGCGCGCCTGGATTGATATCGGCGGGCCTCCGTTGCTGGACCGGCAGTGCGAACACATCGGGCAGGCAGCCGATCGACGGGCCGTCCGGGTACTGCATCTGTTCGCCGCAAATCGTGATGCCTTCCGCCAGTTTTCGCCAGTCCAGCGTTCGGTCGTGGTCCGCCAGCAATAACAGGGCATACGCGTAGACCGTGCCGCACCACTGGACCGGCAGGCCGATCCAGTTGGGCGCGCGATAGTGAGTCGCACCGTAAACGGGAGTGGTGGCGTACATCATGACCGGCCGGTTCGACCATTGGTAGACGAACGGCAACCCGGAAATAGCCCATCGACGGGCGTCGGCCAGGTGCTCGCGATTCCCCGTGATCTCGTAAGCTCGCACGTAAGCCCAAACCAGATGTGCCGAGGCGAGGATATCGGGCGTGTGCAGGGAGACCTCCCATGTTTGAGCGCCGCGCGGCGTGCGAAATCGCTTCATGAAGGCAAGCGTCTTCAAAGCTGCATCCAACGACTGTCGGTTGCCAGTGTAGTAGGCGTGTTCGAGCAACTGGTACGCGGGCTGAGCGCAGATGCCGCTGGCCGTATTCTCGAAATGCCCGCGACGGAACTCGCCGTCGTAGCGGTACGAACCGTCCGGGCGCTGCGAGCGTCTCAAGTGCTCGGCACCGCGATCTGCGATCTTGAGCCATTCTGCGGCATGCCCGGTTACGAAGTAGCTGGCCGGGTTGCTCACGTGGGCCCCGCCGGCTTGAAGCGACGGCACGTCGGGCACCTGGTCGGTGATCCGCCAGATCGCCGATGCGCAATCGGCGAAATACGCACCCCTTTCTGGCATGCGCCGATTGCCCGGCACGACCGCATGAAACCAGCCGCCGTTTTCCGGGTCGTGCACCATGCCTCGGTAAGCGGCCAGCGAGAGTTCCATCTGTTCGTCGAAGGATCGCGGCGGTTTCGGCAACTCCGGCAGACCGCGACGATTGACAACCCAGAGAATTGCCTCTTCCAACCGTCCGCCCTCGTTCCAGCCGCTGCCGACTCGCACAGTCGCCAGGATCTGACTGCCTTTCAGTGCCATACGATGCCCTGCGGCACCGTCAATGAAATCGGGTGCCGCGAATACCGGACGTAGCGTCATATCGTCCCACGACATGGCTACTGACGCTTGGTCGGTCACGACCGCCATCAATGGCATCGTCACTTTCATGGGATCTGGCGCGAAACGCAAGTGCTCGGCCGTTTCGATGTCCAGCTTCGAGCTGGAGTGCTCGCCTTTGCCCAGATATTCCAGCCCGGCGAACAGGCCTTGCTCGAGCGGTCCGGCCACGCGAAGGACAGGTCCCTCGACAGGCCGCTGGCTGTCAATCTTAATACGCAAGGTTCCGTCTGCAGCAACGTCCAAGACGACCGTTATGCCGTCTCCGATGAATCTCAGCGGCCAACGATCGTTTTCTAGTGTCAGCTTCGGTTGTCGGTGGTCGATGTGCACCAGAGGTGCCAGCGACGCGACCACCGTGCCCTTCCGCTCGATACGAACGACGGACCCGTCGCGTGCTGCCTCGACAGTCAAGTCAGACAAGGTGCGAGTGACGCTGTTGATGGGCGCGGACGGACGATATGACCAGACGTTGCGGACGAGGTCTGGCAGACCCTGCGACCGTACGTCCACGCGGACAGCTTCCAGGGCCCCGTCGCCGGCAAGAGGCAGGTCTATGGTCGTGTCACCGGGCGCGATCGTTTGGGGCAAGTCATTCACAACCGCCTCAATCGGCTGTCCACCGTGGTTGCGCAGCAGCATGCACACCGCGGCCTCCGTCTGTTTCACGCCGGCGATCTCTAGTGGATGGAGTCCGCCTTCGTGAATGGCGATCCAGTCGACTTCGATTTGGCCGGGCGCAGTGCCAGGGTCCAACCGCAGTCCGGTCATATCGCCCTCGACGTGCATGGCAGTTTGGTATTCGTGCCACTGTCCGTCGTGGATTAGTTTGAAAGCGACGCTTCGTCGCGGGCTGGTGCCGGGATGCGTCGAACTGGTCCAGAAAAACTCTCCTGGTCCGTCCGAGTTCAGCTTCATGCGGATCCGCACGACGAAGTCATCGCCTGGAACACCGACCCCGGAACTGAGGTACGGATCGCCGCCGGTCGATCGGATGCTCAGAAAGCCGTCCTTCGTTGCGATCGCACAGTCGCACAACGCCTTCCAGCCTTCGGTGCCGCCGTCGAAGTCCCATCGGTGCAATTGCCGACCGACCTGTTGCTCGCGTGGAAACGGGTTCGGCAGATCGTCGTCTGCTTGGGCGGGCGCCAACGTCTGAACGATGGCGCTGAAAGAGAATAGGAATACACACGAAATGGCAAAACGAGTGGCGATCATTGTCGACTCCTAAAGGATGACCTCGTAGTTGCACAAAGGAAAGGTAGGATGGGCATTCCTGCCCGTCGATTGCGGTGTGATAGCGCGGCTCTGGCTTGGCTTCTAGATTTCACAATTAGTGAGATCTACCGACGCGCGACCGTTCCAACGTTGAACCCACAGATGACGGACAGGAATGTCCATCCTACGCTCTTGGTTGGCACGCTATTTAAGCAATCGACGCGGTCCGTCACAAGTGGGACGGCGGCAAGTCAGACTTGGATTGCAGCGGGGAGTTGGCTTGATAGCATCGGAGTTGCGGCAGGAAGTGCCGACGTCTTCTCGTCCGCGGTGACCGAATGAATGTTGGCCGAAATGGCATCAAGCACGTCGTACAGTTCGTTGGGTTGGACCGGCTTGGGAATGTAGTTGTCCATGCCGGCTTCGACACACCGTTCTCGGAATCCCATCACTGCATGCGCCGTCATGGCGACGATTGGGACGTGTGTCTGCCGGTCCTTTTCCATTTCGCGTATAGCGGCGGTTGCTTGGAGGCCGTCCATTTCGGGCATCTCGACATCCATCAGGATCACATCGAAAGCCTGGCGTTTGATCGCCTCGACGGCCTCCCGGCCGTTGTTTGCCACTTCTACCTCGTGCCCCTGCAATTCCAGCAGCCCGGCGGCTACTACCTGGTTCACGGGCGCATCTTCGGCCAGGAGAATTCGCAAGGGACGCTGATTGGGCGTCTTCGTCTCTGTTTCAGAGGAAGGCTGCGGAGATTCGGCGACGCCAAGGGCCTTGTGCACCACGTCCATCAAGTCCGATGTCTTCGCCGGCTTGGTCACACGGCTTGAGAGGCCCAACTCGTGGCACCGCTTTGATAGATCCGGTTGTCCCGCTGGAAGCAGCAGGACGAACTGGCAGTTCCGTAACTCGGGATCGCGCCGCACCGTTTCCGCGAGATCCAAAGCGCCAGAATCTGGCAGGCCCGCATCGAGGACCGCCAGGTCGAACGGCATGCCAGACGCCGCCGCTTGCTCCAATTCTGTTCGTGCAGTAGCGGCGCTGTCGGCAGTTTTCACGGTCGCTCCGTGGCTGGCCAGCGCTTCACCGTAGACGCGTCGACTGGTCGAGTTGTCGTCCACCACCAGCACGCGGATCCCTTGAGGCATGGCCACTGTGGGCGACGGCGACCGTTCGTTCGCGTCGGCCAGGCCGAGCTGCGCCGTAAAGTGGAATGTGCTTCCGCGGCCCGCTTTGCTGTCCACCCAAATCGTTCCGCCCATCATCCCGACCAGTTGGGACGAGATCGCCAAACCAAGACCCGTGCCGCCATAGCAACGCGTTGTGGAATGGTCCGCCTGCGAGAACGATTCGAACACTTTCTGCTGCTTTTCCTTGGGAATGCCGATCCCCGTGTCCTTCACGGCGAAGTGCAGGATGACATCGTCCTCGACCCTGTCCTCGACCCAAACATCCACGAACACCTCGCCTTGTTCGGTGAACTTGACGGCATTTCCTACCAAGTTGACGATGATCTGCCGCAGGCGTCCCGGGTCGCCCAGGGTCTCGCGCGGAACGTCGGGCGCAGTCCGACAGATCAATTCGAGGCCCTTTTTCGCGGCCGGCAGGGCCAGCACTTGAGTCGCGTCACCGGCGAGTTCGTGCAGATCGAAGGAAATCCGCTCCAGTTCCATCCTGCCGGCTTCGATCTTGGACAAGTCGAGTATGTCGTTCAGCAATCGCAACAAGGCGTCGGCCGATTGCTTGACGATATTCATGTGTCCGCGCTGTTCGGGTGATAGCTTTGTGCGCAGAGCCAATTCGGTCATGCCGATGATGCCGTTCATGGGCGTGCGGATCTCGTGACTCATGGCCGCCAAGAACTGACTCTTTGCCTTGCTGGCTGCTTCTGCCGTCTGGCTGGCCAAGCGAAGCTGCTCTTCGGTCTGCCTGAGTTCGTTCGCGGTGCGTTTCAATTCACGATTGGAACGATCCAGTTCTTCCGCTCGCGCTTCTGCGGCAGCCGTCCGTTCGGCAACTCGCTTTTCCAACGTTTCGTTTACGCTCTGCAGCTTCTCGAAACCGTCAGCATTCTCCAGGGCGGCACCGGCGATCGTGGCGATGAAGTCGGCCAAACGCTCCTCGTCGGGACCGAACAGGTTTCTGACCTGACTGTGCGTAACGTACACGCACGCCACGGCACGCCCTCGCACGAACAGGGGCACGCAGAGCGTGGAACGATCCTTGGAAAGGGCCGCTTCATCGGTTTCACTTCCGTCCACATTATCGGCAAACGCTACTGCGCGGCCGGCCATCAGCGCCTGACGCGCCATCAACTCGCTGAAGCCACTGGTCGTTTGGCCATCCAACGGTAACAATCGCTGTTTGCCCGCATTCTCGTGGACGCCCAGCAGCAGGCAGTTTTCGCCTCGCAAGAGCCGCAAGGAGGCAGCGCGGACTTCGTTGTAGATGGTCTTCTCGTTAAGCGCCGAGACAATCTTGCGCCCTGACTCGAGCACTCGGTCAAAACGGTCGGCAAGCGAGAGGGTAACCGACCCTGTTGCCTTGCCTCCATACTGATGCCCACTCGATTGCGACGAGACGGCCAGCACTCGCAGGGACGCCTCGGCGTCGGATATGTCTCGCTCGGCACCGGTCCACCCTGCTTCCTGCCCGACTCGACCTCGCGCCAACAGCGTCTGTGCGTACGCGTAACGGGCGTCTTGCTGTTTGGCGACAACGAGGCTTTTCTCGAAGGCACGACGAGCCCGGCGCAGTTTGCCCCGCATGGCTTGAATCAAACCGTACTCGCGCAACGCTCGCGGCAGATCGTTTTGGCAGATCCACGCAGCTCGTATCGCACGCCGCGCGGCCCGTTTGGCACGCCTCAAGGCAGCGCCGCGTTGCTTGGGTGTGTACCCGACTTGCTGTTCCGCCTGCATTCGGCGGGCTGTGGCAAGCCAAGCCAGGTTGGGCAACGTATAGGCGTTGCTGACCCCGGCCTTGTCCGCGACCGATACCGCCCGCTCGAAGACCGCGGCGGCCTGATCCATGTCGCCGGAGCCGATCAATCGAACGCCTTCGGCCAACAAGACCTCTGCGATTCCTTGAGCGTCCGGTCGTTCCCGATTAACCTCGGTCTGAACAATCTCTTCGGCGATTACACCGCCGGACGCGCGCGACCAGACATCCAGGCTGATTCCGGAAGCCTGCTCGTCTCCAAGATCCAGGCCGGATTTGTGGTTATACTGGGCTTCCTCGATGGCGCCGCGGAGATCTCCCATGTGATAGAGCGACGCCGCGACTTGGTATCGCGCGATGTGGACTTCCCAGAAGTCGCCGGTCCTCTCCAATAGCCGAACGGCTTCCCGGCCTTTTTCGACACATTCAGCGAATCGCGATGCAGCGTACAGGACGACGCCGTAGTAATTGAGTGATTGTCCCTGCCCCCAAAGGTCGCCAAGCGACCGGCGTATCTCCAGCGACTTCTGCGCGTAGGTAATGCCTCGGCTGAAGTAAGCCACGAGCGTCATGCCGGGCGCGTGCTCCGAGTAAGCCTGCGCCAGTTCTAACGTGGGCGGGTATCGCTCGGCCAGGTTCAATCCGCGAAAGTGTGACCAAAGCGACATGATCCGGCCGCGAGTGAACCAGTATCCGTGGGCCAAACGGCTGAAGAGCCGGAGCCCCAGCAACTCGGCTTCCGGCGGCTTCTCTTTCCGCCGGTGCACGAAGATTCGAGGAAGAAACGTGTGCGCCATCTGGACCACGGCTTCCCAAAGGAGCAGCGCGGTGTACACGGCCACTCGTCGTGGCACCATTCGCCCCGACAGCCGCAGCGCTTCCTCGAAACACCTGGTGGCCGACTCCATGTCGCCTCGTTTCAGAGCCAACTCGCCCAGCTTTCCTCGAATCTGAGCCCGTGAGTAGCTCCCGTCAGCCAGCTCGGCCGCGCTCTTGAAGCATTGCTCGGCATCGTCGTAGCGGCCGCGCAACATCAGCACATCACCGAGTCCCTCAACGATCCGATAACGCAGAGAATCCGTCGTCGTCTCCGCAGCCCGTTGGGCGATTCGGTACTGCTGTTCGGCGATTTCCAACGAGTGCTGGGACCGGGCTCGTTCGGCTGCACCCAGAGCATAGTCCAACGCCCACTTGCTTTCGCCAGCCGCGTCGAAATGGTACGCCAGATCAAAAACACTGTCCGGAGCGTGATCGCGAAGGTAGAACGCGGCGCGGAGATGGATTCGCTTGCGCTCGTCGTCCGAGAGCCGATCGAGCACGGCCACTCGGATTTTGTCGTGGACGAACGCGCAACGCGACAACTCGGATTGAAGCCAAACGAAATGCCGCTTCCGGGCCTCGTCCAGCGAAGCAGTAACCTGGTCAAGCGGATACTCAGCCAGTTGCGCGGCGATCTCCAGATCGAACTCTTTTCCCAGCACGGCTCCGACGGACAGGACTCCGACCGCCTGTTCCGGCAACAGATCAATGCGGCGGGACAGAATCGTCCCAGCGTAGTCCGACGACTGAGAACTTTCCACGGCCAGAGGCTCGAACCGCCATCCCGGCGAATCCGGCACGAGCGCCGCGGCTTCGACGAGCCCTCTTAGCACGGCCGACGCCATGAAGGGGCTTCCCCCCGCCAATCGACACACGGTGTCCACGGCTTCCGCGGGCAACGTTCCAGCCATGGATTCCGCCAGGCACTGCATGTCCTCCGGGCCCAGCGGGGGCAGATCCAAGTGTGCCGATGGGCTGAGTGTCCGCAATCTGTGCTCGTCGCCAACTTCTTCCGAGCGAAACGCGACCACCAACAGCACGTGGCGATCGCTCTTCATCCTCCGTTGCCCCTTACCCGTATACCACCGCTCGATCAACTTGATCGTCAGTTCGTCGGCCCATTGGCAATCGTCCAGGATAATTACGGCCGGTCGCTGCTCCGTTCCCAGAGCATTCATGAAATCGCTCAGGGCCTGGATGCTCCTGGCCTCGCCGAAAGCTTCGTGCACGGGCAGGTTGGCTCGCTCCCACCCAAACGCCTCGCCCAACGCCGGAAGCACCGCACCCAGAGCCTCCCGATGGACGTCCAGACGTTGCCGCAATGACTCCGCCAAGCCGGGGTCCTCGCGGGCCGCGGCAAGAAGTCCGTCGACAATTCCGTCCAGCAACTGAAACGGTCGCTGGCTCGTTTCGTTGGATCCCTGCCCCTGGAGGACCCAGAGCCGGCGGCTCAGGCCGCGCTGGGCCACCTCGTCCAGGAGCCGTGACTTGCCGGCTCCTGACGTGCCCTCCAGAAACACCAATCCCGGGCGCCCCGCCATCATCTGCTCGATTTGGACGTCCACCCGCTTCAGTTCATCGCCTCGAGCGACGAGCGACGGTTCGGTCAGCGTGGAACGCCTGTCGAGTCTGCCGATGACGAGCGACGGGTCGCGGTTGCCGCGATCAATCGAGTCGGCAATGGCCGTCAGATCTGCAAGCGCGGCTTCGGCCGATTGGTAGCGGTCGCGTGGGTCCTTTCGCAGGAGCCGCAAGACAAACTCGTCCAGTGCTCGCGGCACCCTCAGCCCAAGGCTGCGCAATTCGGGCACGGGAGCCGTCATCTGCTCGTAGAGGACCTCCCCGACGTCTCGCCCCTTGAACGGCGTACGACCCGCCAAGCATTCAAACAGCACCACCCCGGCGGAGTAGAGGTCCGATGGTTCACCCAAGTCGCAGTCGATCGAGCCCGCCTGCTCGGGTGACACGTAGAGAGCCGGATTCAGAGGCTGATCGGCGAAGGATTCCTCGATGCTGATGATCTGATCCGGGCCGAAGCCCATTAGCGTCGCTCGTTTCAAGGGCGGGCGCGAGTCGACGATGATGTTCGAAGGGTCGACGTTCAGATGCAGTGCTCGGTGGTCGTGCAGATCCTTCAGCGCCGAAAGAAGGCAACAGCCGATGGCGACTGTCTCTCGGAGCTGCAGCAGCCCCTCTCGCAGCCGCGCTTCTAACGGGACGCCCGGTACGTACTTGGCCACGATGTAGGGGACGCCGTCTTTGTGACCGAAGTCGGTGGGCGTGGCGAGCCATTGACTTTCGATTTGTGTCAGTAATTCGACTCGCTGCTCAAGCCGCGTTTTGGCTTCTTCGGGAAGGTCGTCACCCGGTACCGGTCTCACGGCAACGAGTCCGCCACTGGCCAGATCGGCCGCCAGGAGCGTCTCTCCCCTCTTCCCCTGCTTCAGCACTTTAGTTACGCGGTAGCGTCCACCGAAAACACAGTCGATGTACGTACCGGACTTGGGCGCAGCGGCCGGGTCGCTGGCGCCAACGTGTTCTCGTGTATCGTTCATGCGATGCCGTCTGACATTGGACATGTGTAGAGCATTGGGAGATATCTCTTAGGGAAGTCTAGCTTTCCCAATTGCTACCGGCCTATCAAAAAAGAGGTCTGACCCTTTGACGGAGAGGGTCAAACCCTTCTTTCGAAAGGCTGCCCGACTGGCTTCTGCGAAAGCTCCGCCATCGCCGTCCGTTGTGGATGCACCGACGGTATCAATTGGACGGGTCGTCCGGCTCCGTTCGCCGGGCTAGACGGCGGACAGGGCGCACATCTCTTCTTGCTCGCTCGGGCTATGATCTTCGCGAAACCGGCGATAGACGTCCAGGAACTCCGTCTCGCGTCTCAGGAACGCATCGACGATGTCAGGGTCGAAGTGATTTCCCTGACCGTCCAAGATGATGGATCGAGCCACTTCAGGGCTGTAGGCCGGTTTGTAGATCCGCTTTGTCGTCAGGGCGTCGTACACATCGGCTACTGCGGCGACGCGTCCACAGAGCGGTATGTCGGTGCCCGCCAGTCCCTTGGGATAGCCGCTTCCGTCGAAGCGCTCGTGGTGCGTCCAGGCGATGTCGCGGGCCATGTGCAAGAAGTGAGCTTCCGGATGGGCTTGGGCTGCCGTGTCAAGCGTCTGGCCGCCGATGGCGGCGTGTTGCTTCATGATGTCGAACTCATCCGGATCCAGCCGGCCCGGTTTGAGCAAGACGTCATCGCAAATCCCCACCTTGCCGATGTCATGCAGTGGGCTCGTCAGATACATCATCTGAACGAAGTCGCCGTCCACGTGATCACTGAACATGGGCCACGTGGAGAGTTCCTCGGCCAAGACGCGGCAGTACTCTCTCATCCGCTCCAAGTGCATGCCGGTTTCCGGGTCTCGGCATTCGGCTAGTTTGGCCAGCGCAAAGATCGTGACATCGCGGCTTTCCAGCGAAAGGATGCGTTCGCCCACTTTCAAGCGGACGGTCAGTTCTTGCGGATTGAACGGCTTGGTAATGAAATCGTCGGCTCCGGCGTCGTAGCCTTCAACCACGTTCTCCGTGCCGCTGCGGGACGTCAGAAGGATGATATAGATGTAGCCGCTGAGCTGTCGTTCGCGGATCGAGCGGCACAACTCGATGCCCGTCATCTCCGGCATCTCCCAGTCGGATATGACAAGCCGATATAGCCCGGTGCGGATCAGTGTTAGCGCCTCGTAGCCGTTGCCGGACGTGGTCGGCTCGTATCCCAACTGCTCCAAGGAGTTGCGGAGCATGTCGGCGACCAGCGGATCATCTTCGACGACTAGGACACGCACGCGTCATTCCCCCGAAACGTGATTCCGGACGCCCAGGTCAAACATCCCCGGCGGCCCCCGCCACATGGTCGAGGAATCGCGACCATTCGTCACGCAGTTGCTCGGCGTGAAGCCGAGCTTCGGCAAGACGATCGGCGCGCCCCAGGTGCTCGATTTCCGTAGCC
The DNA here is from genome assembly GCA_016784735.1 of Pirellulaceae bacterium. Classification (GTDB taxonomy): domain Bacteria; phylum Planctomycetota; class Planctomycetia; order Pirellulales; family Pirellulaceae; genus JADHUC01. Next base: position 18,390 of record JADHUC010000087.1, read on the forward strand.
CCGTCGCGAAGTCCTGGCGCAGCGACGCTTGCCGATGCTCCCTTCAAACGATGGGCGACAGTCGTTACCATCTCGGCGTTTTCCGAGTTCAAGCCCGCTTCCAAGTTGTCCAAATCCTGCCCAAAGCTGCACTGAAACTTGTCGAGAACGCGTTCGACAAAATCGACGTTTCCCATGCAGCGTGCCAGCAGTTCTTCGTAGTTCAAAACGGCCGAGTTTTGATCCAGCAATTTTTCATCCATGGATTCAATACTTCACATTGCGTCGCGTCGCCTTCTACAACTTTCGGCTGATGCGACGCTCTATTTATGGACACGGAGATTGTTGAGATAGGGGGGAACTGCCCGCAAAAAGCGCACATTCCCGGTCCGCAGGACATCTGCCAACCACGGGAACTGTAGCTCACGCCTCACGTTGCGGCAAAGTATTTGCTGGCGGGGGTTTAAGGAGCCGCGCGATCGCCGTCGAACTCGCCGTTTTCTTTCTCGTCTCCAGCAGACGAAACGCGTTTTCGATGGCGTCAGCCTGCCGACTTGTGAAGGGAATCGCGGCTTCAGGCGGTGGCGGATTCGGAGCGATTTTCGAGGCCAACGCTTGAACCAGTTCCGCGATCCCTTGACCTGTGATCGCGCTGGTTCGCAAGCCAGCAGGCCGGTCACCAGCGGGCTCCGGAACAAGATCGCACTTACTGTGGACCACGACCGCGTCAGGCCAGGCCTCGGCCAGCAACGTCGAGTCGGCGGTCCAACGCTGCGTAGCGTCGAAAACCGCCACGACCACATCCGCGGCCGCCAATCGCTCGCGAGCCAAACGCACGCCGGCAGATTCGACCGCATCGCCGCCTTCGCGCAGACCGGCGGTGTCGGCCAATTCCACAGGCCAACCGTCGATCGCGGTGGTCGCCGTGACGACGTCGCGGGTCGTTCCGGGTTGCTCGAAGACGATCGACCGCTCGTATCCCAGAATGGCGTTGATCAGACTGCTCTTTCCCACATTGGCGTGTCCGGTCAGAACGACGCGCCACGGAGTGGTCAGATGCTTGCCGAAGTCGGCGTATCGCTCGAGTCGCCGTAGCCGGTCGGCAGCCGCGTCGGTTTCTTCGTTTTCCAGCAAAGCCACGATGGCCGTCAGTTCCGCTTCGAGCGCGCCGCGATACTGAGCCAACAGGATTGCGGCCGTACGCTCGGTGCGTGCCGCAGCTAACGCGATGCGGGCTTCCGCGGCAATTGGCGTTTCCTCGCACAACTCGGCCATCCTCTGCCACCCGACCTCGCGACAGCCGGCAGCGATCAGTGAATCGACGATGCGGCGAGCCGCCGTACGCCCTCCATGACAATGCACGTCAACCGCATCTTGGCTGAGGCAACACACGACCACTTCTTCGCCTTCGTGGCCCTCGGCAGTCCAACGGCCGACGACGATTCGGGCGATGGGGAATTGCTGCAGGCCGGTTCGGGCAGCCGGGCGAAACAGCTCCGAAACGTGCGCAATCGCCCGACTACCGACGACGGAAACCGTAGCCACGGCGCTGCGTCCCGGAGGGGTCAGCACGCTGACGAGACAATCATCGGGCCGGTGGTTGATTCTCCCCGTGTGCACAGTATCGACCCTTCGCTCCGAAAGACGTACATTGTAATGTGTCGGCAGTAATTTCCCAGTTCGCGCACGGCAGACTATCTCATGGCAATTGCTTGTCCGCATTGCGGCAAGGGATATGACGTAACCCTGTTTCGATTCGGTCGCGGCATTCGGTGTGATTGCGGCACGTGGGTCGATCTGTACCGAGGCCATACGCAATCGTCCGCTTGCCGCCAGCCGGCCACTGTATTCACCGGAGACGCGATGATGAGTATGACAATTCGCAGCACGGCATTCGCCGAAGGCGACGTGATTCCGCAGCGGCACACAGGCGACGGCCAGGATGTATCACCGCCACTCGCGTGGGAAGGCGTACCAGACGAGGCCAGAGAGCTTGCGCTCGTCTGCGACGACCCGGACGCACCAACCGCCGAACCTTGGGTCCACTGGGTCATCTACAAGATCGCTCCGACCGTCAGGGCGTTGCCGCAGGGCGTTCCGGCGGACGCGCAGTTGGACGCCCCAATCGAAGCACTTCAAGGCCGAAACTCGTGGCCCACGGGTTGCACAATCGGCTACCGTGGCCCGGCCCCACCACCGAGGCACGGCGTTCACCACTATCACTTCAAGCTCTATGCGCTGGATTGCGAACTCGATCTGAATTCCGGCATCGACAAGAACGCCCTGCTGGCAGCGATGGACAGCCACGTTTTGGCCCAGGGCGAATTGGTGGGAACGTACCAGCGGTAAAAAAGCCCCGATAGGCGACACGTCGATATTCCAGCCGTCTCCAGTCTTGACGGAGGGATGACGAATCGCTTGAATATGGCATAATCTAGAGTCTACGACTGAACACCTGATTTCTGCCCGCCTAAAAACGGCGAGCTCGGAGCAACGCCTGATCCGATAGAGAACGTGATTTTTCGGCTCGCCCCGCCCGTTTCAAGCAAAGTCAGAAGGCATGCAGTCTGATCCCACCGTCTTCATCGTTGACGACGACGAAGGTGCCCGCGAAGCAACGCAGTGGCTGTTGGAATCTGCCGGGTTGTCCGTCGAGCCGTATTCGCGGGCAGAAGATTTCCTGCAAACTTACACGCCATCGCGCGCCGGATGCCTCGTGGTGGACTTGGTTATGCCCGGCATGAACGGTGTGGAACTGGTGCGGGAACTCGACTCACGCGGATGTTCTATGCCGATTATCATGGTGACAGGTTCGGGAGACGGTGATCCACGCCTGCGAGGATTGTCTGACCGATTGTACGGTCTCTTGGACAAACCCGGTGATCCGCGTGCGTTGCTGGATCTGGTGCGCGCGGCCTTGAAGGAAGTCGCCGATGGACCCTCTGGATCGTGATTCGCTCCACGCGTTCTGACGGCTACTGGTTCGTCGTGATGATCTCTGCCAGTCTCTCCCGAGCTTTCTCGTACGCTCCCGGATCCGTCTCCCACTCGAACCACGATCCGGCCAAAGGAACGACCAGTTTCTCGGCCTCGTCGGTTTGGCCAAGTCGTTCGAGGATCGCAAGGTATTCGTAGTCTTCGATCGCGTCGCGCAGGGCTTTCACGCGTAGGCTCGGGGCGATGCCGTCGTAGCCGACCGCGCGTGCCGGGTACACCAAACTGCCTTCGCCGTTGTACATCAGCTTGGGGTTGCGGTCTCGGCGGTCCAGAGTGCCGGGTTCGGTCCACGGATCATCGACGTCACGCCAGTAAGACATCCCGCCCCAGTACAGCAGCCCGCGCATGCGATAACGCCACGCGATCCAGGTGGGCACACGGTAATTCAACAGCGGAAAATCGGTGTGCCACCACGGCGTCTTATCCCGCTGGCACAACGCCGTGTACGTCCAGATCGTTTCGCCCAGGGCTTGACGCTTGGCCGCGCTTTCCGCTTTGAAAAGCGGGAACAACGGACACCAAATGTCGATTGCACCGTACAGATCGCCCCAGGCTTCGTTCTGCGTCCAAGTTTGCTCAACAACCATCACCTTGACCACGGACTTCGCCTCGCGGATAGCCCGACCCCATTTTTGTACGTAATGGTAGGCTTCCTCTTCGTTCGGCTCGTCTTTCAAGTAGGTATAGAAAACGACATCTGGACGATCCAACTGTTCGGCCGCACGGTCCCAACTCTTCAGCCATGCATGAAGACGCTCGCGCTGTTCGATCGGGTCCTTCACCGCACTTCGGGGATGAGGCACGCAAAACGCATTGACGTGGTGCCGATCCACGAACTCGCGAAACGCGTGGATCTGTTCGTCGGGGATACGGAATGTTCCGTCCGTCTGAGCGACCGGCGCAAGACTTCCCGGCGGCGGTGTGGCGTTGATGCGATGACGGCTGAGCATTTCGGCACATTGTTCGTCGACGGCCGCCCAATCATCAGGCTCGGTTTCCTTACCGTCCTTGGCCCGCTGGCTATAGTAAGAACGCATGCGATCGGCTGGCGAGCCGAGGGCCGTTTGTAGCGTCGAGACGCGCGGCAGGGCGAAGTCCCAGACCTTCAGTGCGACGGGAATCTCGATCGCCCCGCCGTCCGCAGCGGTAACTTGGTACGTCCCGCGATACTCGCCCGGTTTCGCCTCCGTCGGCACGAACACGTCCACCCAGAAACCGTGCGTCTCGTTGGCTGGAAGGTCAAACGGCACGGCGTCAAACCGTCCACCGGACAGCGGCTGGCGAGTCGTCGGATGGTTGAACGGGATCAGCGCATCGGGGTACCAACCGGGCCGAAACGCGTCGTTGCGGCAAGTCGGAATCGTGAGGTGAAACTGGTGTTGCCGATGCAGCCTTGCCGTCGACGCCGCTATCTCGGCACCGTCCAGCCCTGCCAGATCGCCGGGGACGACGTTGATTCCTTGGGCAGGCTGATCACTTCGCATCAGGACTTGAAAGCTCTCCCATTCGCCACGTGCGGCGGCCAGCCGAACATCGACAGAGTCTTCGGCCACATCTTCGCGCAGTACGCGTCGCGTTTCGGTCACGGTCCATACCTTCCACTCGGCCGCTGCGCGATCATAGACTACCGCAGCAAGTACGAGTGGCAACAGCACGCAAGTCAAACGTCTCATTTCATATCTCCCACTCTGGCAGAACAAGGTCAAGGCCATCACCAACTTGGAGCAATCGCTCAGAGAGGACCGTCCCCGTGCGCTGATCCAGATGGCGACCGGCGCTGGCAAGACGCTCCTGGTTCGACGCAGATTCGTAGCCGAAAGTCGATTTCGCGCGGATTGTATCTTTCACCGCGAACTGCACGCAAGTTGCGACCCAGCCTTTCCGTTCGTTGGGATTGGGAATGCGCTTCTCGCAGCGAATCACGAACCGTCCGTAGCACTCTCCAAAGGACTTGCCGAGGGGCTTGCCGAGGGACTCGCCAAGGGACGTACCGAGGGACTCATCGGCCAAGTACGCCTGTGCGAACGATTTCTGAAACGCGCGCCGCTTCCAGATGAACAGTTGGGGTCGATGTCGGCGGATGAACTGCAACGGCTAGTCGAAGAGCTGGAAAGTCAGATTCCGAGTTAGTGCCATTCTCTTCTCCGGATACCGGTCGCCGATGCGGTCAATTCCATCTAGAATATCCCCAACTCGTCACGCGCCTCTTCCGTCATTCGTTCCGGGGACCACGGCGGATCCAAGACGACCTTGACATCGATGTCGTTCACTTCGTCCAAATGCTGAAGGGCCATTTTGCACCCGCTGACCAGTTGCGGACCGGCCGGGCACATGGGGCTGGTCATGGTCATTTCGATTTGTACATCCTTCGTGCCGTCTTCGCGGTCCACGAGGTTGATAACGTACACCAACCCGAGATCGACAATGTTGACGAACAGTTCGGGGTCGATCACATTCTTCAGTTGTTCGCGAACGGCATCTTCGGTCAGCGGCATGGTCAATCCTCGCTTATCTTCACGTACACGTCGTCGCCTTCCACTTTCACTTCGTGCACAACGGTGTCTTCGGTGGCGGGCATCGTCATCGCCTGGCCGGAACGAATGTCAAACTTGGCGCCGTGACGGGGGCAGGCGATTTCGTGGCCGCACAAATGGCCTTCGCCCAGTGGCCCGCCGTCGTGGGTACACACGTCGTCGACGCAGTAGAACTGCCCGTCCACGTGAAACAGCACGACAAACGCGTCGTCCAGCTCCAGCACTTTCCGCCCGGGATCCGGGATCTCGTCTATCTTGGCAACGGGAATGAACTTTGACATTTCGTTTCTCTAAGCGTCATCGGTGTTTGGTGCGTCCCGTTGGAGTTCACGCTTTAGCGTGCTTTCGTTGTGCTGTCTATTTTGGGGTTCTGGACAAGCACGCTAAAGCGTGAACTCCAACGAATTCCACTCTCGCCTGCGGCCACTGGCAAGTGCAATGCGTTACTCGTATTCCCTCACTCGAGCTGCGATCGCGCGCCCCAACGCGTCACGTACGCTCTCGATGGTAATGCGATCGAATATCTGCTGGAAGAATCCACTAACGATCATGCGGACTGCTTCTCTGCGAGTGAAACCGCGGCACATGGCGTAGAAGATCAGCTCCTCGTCCACTTTGCCACTGGTCGACCCGTGCGTACAGCGTACGTCGTCTGCTTCGATTTCCAGCCCAGGGATGGAATCGGCCCGCGCTCGTTCGCTGAGCAGCAAGTTGTCGTTGCGCTGATATCCGTCCGTCTTCTGCGCGTCGGGATCCACCTTGATCATCCCGCGCCAGACCGTATGGGAGCGGTCCTGTAATGCTGCTTTGTAAAGGAAATCGCTTCGGCATTGCGGGGCAACGTGATGTTGTAGCGTATGGTACGTCAACTGCTGTTTGCCTTCGGTGAACATGACGCCGTTCACTTGGCAATTGGCACCTTCGCCAACCAGTTCGACGTGCTGGTTTACCTTGGACAAACGGCACCCCATGGCGGCAATCGTCCATTGCAGGGAAGCGTCGCGGTCGACGAGGGCTTTCTGATGGGCGAAATTCCAGACGCCGTGTCCCCAGTCCTGCAGGTTGACGTAACGCAGATTGGCCCCTTGCCCCAGCAGGATCTCGATGGCTCCGCAGTGGAAGCCGCCATCCTGCTCGCCAAAACTGGCGGTTTCGGACAGCATGGTGGCCTCCGCGCCGTCATCCAGTATCACCAAAGTGCGGCCCAGATCCACGCCTCCGTCGGTCATGGCACACAGCGCATGAAACGGTTCGTCCACGACGACGCCTCGTGGCACGTACAGCAAATGACCGCCGGACCAACAAGCGGCCTGCAAAGCGGCGAATTTATCGTAGTTGGGATCCACGGCGCGTCGCAGGAAGTGGGGCCGGATCAAGTCGCCGTGCTCGGCGACCAACTGGTCAAGGCTGCCGAACAGCACTCCTTTCTTGGCCCACTCGGCACCGAGCCAGGATTCGACGGAGCGACTGTCCAGCGATGTCGAGTAGCCGGCCAAATCGACTCCTTCCGTCAATAGCGCCGACGGCGTATCTCCGAAGTCGGTCGCCGGAAAGGGCATCGAATAGCGATCCAGTCTGAACCCGCGAATGTCGGTTCGCCGCCACTCCTCGTCGCGAGCGGACGGCCAGTCCAGTCCGCAGAACGCCTTCCATGCCTGTTGGCGGTCGCGAATTAGCCAGTCGGGCTCGTCGCGCTCGTGGAGGAACGCTTCAAAGACTTCGTCGGTAAACGTTGGTTGTACGGCAGTTGTGATCATAGCTTTGCTTGGCGTTGGCGCAAGAATGACTGTTGCATTGTGCCCGTTTAACCCGAAGGCGATGGCGGGTGTCGCCACAGGGCTCCCATTGCGGTGCCCGCCATCGCCTCCGGCTTGCGGTTAAACGATTGTCTCTTCATGCTTGGGTGGGTCAACCGATGGAACCCTCCATCTGCAACTGGATCAGACGGTTCAGCTCGACGGCGTATTCCATTGGCAGTTCTTTCACCAGCGGTTCGATGAATCCGTTGACAATCATCGTACTGGCTTCCGCTTCGCTCAGTCCGCGGCTCATCAGGTAAAACAACTGTTCCTCGCCGATCCGCGACACGCTCGCTTCGTGGCCGACCGACACATCTTGTTCTGCGATTTCGATGTACGGGTACGTGTCGCTGCGGCTTCGCGGGTCCAGGATCAAGGCGTCGCAAACGACATTGCACTTGGCGTGCTTCGAGCCTTTCTCGACCTTGACCAAGCCTCGATAGCTGCTGCGACCGCCGTCTTTGGAGATCGACTTCGAAATGATCTGGCCCGTGGTGTGCGGTGCACAGTGGACCAGCTTCCCACCTGTGTCTTGGTGTTGACCGGCGCTAGCAAAAGCGATGGAAAGAATCTCGCCTCGAGCGCCAGGTTCCATCATGTACACGGCCGGGTATTTCATCGTCAACTTGCTGCCTAGGTTGCCGTCTACCCATTCCATGGTGGCATCCGCATAGGCGAGCGCTCGTTTCGTTACCAAGTTGTAGATGTTGTTGGCCCAGTTTTGGATTGTCGAGTACCGGCACCGCCCGCCTCGTTTGACCACGATCTCGACCACGGCCGAGTGCAGGCTTTCGGTACTGTACATCGGCGCGGTACAGCCCTCGACGTAGTGTACCTCGGCGCCTTCGTCCACGATGATCAACGTCCGCTCGAATTGACCCATGTTTTCCGCGTTGATGCGGAAGTAGGCTTGCAGCGGAAAGTCGATCTTCACGCCCGGCGGTACGTAGATGAACGAACCACCGGACCAGACGGACGAATTGAGCGCCGCGAACTTGTTGTCGTCCGGCGGGATGATCGTCGAGAAGTACTCCTTGACCAAGTCAGGATGTTCGCGAAGCGCCGAATCCATGTCGGTGAAGAGCACGCCTTTGTCGCCCAGTTCTTCCTTCAGCGAACCGTAGACGACTTCGCTTTCGAACTGCGCCTTCACACCGGACAGAAACTTACGTTCCGCTTCCGGGATGCCCAGCTTCTCGAACGTTTCCTTGATCTCGTCGGGGACTTCATCCCACGACTTCCCTTGCCCATCCGTCGGCTTCAGGTAGTAGAAGATGTCCTGGAAGTTCACGCCGATCTTACCGCCCCATTTCGGTAAGGGCTTGGACTGGAAGATCTCCAGCGATTTCAGGCGAAAATCGCGCATCCAGTCTGGCTCGCCTTTCATTTCCGAAATCTGTGCAACGATCTCGGAGTCCAACCCTTTGCGGGCCTTGAAGACGGCCTCGGTCTGGGTGTGGAAATCGTATTTATTGATCTCGCCGATCTTTTCAGGCGGCGATAGTGTTGCTGTATCACTTGCCATGGTTCGTGGCTTTCGTGTTATGGTTGGTTTCTCTCCCGATTCTTCGTTTAACCCGAAGCCGGAGGCGATGGCGGGCAGTGGATTAGACTGTCCACTCGCGGCGCCCGCCATCGCCTCCGGCTTCGGGTTAAACGGGATGCGGCCATGGTCTCGGGGCGCGTACCCCCGATGCCGCTTCAGGCGCTCAGTGCCTCCTCCTTTTTCAACATCGCTTCGTTGCGGGCGTCGGCCTCGGGATGCGTTCGGCGGACGCGGTCGTAGCCGTCGTGATGCAGTTCGTGTGCCAACTCGACGCCGCCGGTCTCGACGATTCGGCCGCCCAGCATCACGTGCGTGAAGTCAGGCGGGTTGTGTTCCAGTAGCTTGTCGTGATGGGTGATTATCAACAGCCCCATCTTCTGCCGGCCGATCTGCGCGATGCTCTCGCTGGCCAGTCGCACGGCATCGGCGTCCAGGCCACTGTCGGTTTCGTCCAGGACCGCAAACTTAGGCTGCAGCATGGCCAGTTGCAGGATTTCGGCCCGCTTCATTTCGCCGCCCGAGAATCCGTCGTTCACGTAGCGTCGAGCGAACTCGAGGTCCATGCGCAAATGATTCATCTTGTCGCGAAGCTCCTTGCGGAACTCCCGCATCGGCAACAGTTCCTCGCCTTCCTTGCGCTGCGGGTTGCGGACATTTGTGGTGGCGTGACGCAGGAAGTCCGCCATCTTCACGCCGGGGATGGCCATTGGACGCTGGAAGGCCATGAACACTCCGGCCCGTGCTCGCTGGTCGGCGCCCATGTCCACCAGATTCTCGCCGTCCAGTTCGATGGTTCCCTCGGTCACCTCATAATTCGGGTGCCCCATGATTGCCAATCCAAGCGTGCTCTTGCCCGAGCCGTTGGGCCCCATCAACGCGTGCGTCTCGCCGTAGTTCATTGCGAGGTCCACGCCGCGCAGGATCGGCTTGTCTTCCACTGACACATGTAGATTCGTTATTATTAGCGTATGAGGCATATTGTCTTACAGACCTCCATCTCGGTGGCAATTTGATAAGCGATCGGTCAGTTGTCAGCGCGTTTGATCAGCCGTCGCGCTTGGCGGTAATCTCTTGGTGGCCAATCAACGGCTCTTGATCCGCAGGGGCTTCGACATAGCCGGTGTGGTGCGGGACGGGCAGTTCGTCGTCGACTTTGACTCCGCGGCTGAAGTCCAGAAGTGAGCTGTCGGCTGTCTTTCGTTTCGCGATCTTGTGCCCTCTGATCTTGTCCTGGACGCGCATCAAGCCTTCCAGCAACGCTTCCGGCCGCGGTGGGCATCCGGGACAATAGACATCAACGGGGACGACAAGATCGACACCTTTCACCACATGGTATCCATACTTGAAGTACGGGCCGCCACCAACGGTGCAGGCCCCCATAGCCATCACGAACTTCGGATCGGGCATCATGTCGTACAGGCGTTTCACGCGGCCGGCCATTTTGTAGGTGACCGTACCGGCAACGATCATCAAGTCCGCCTGGCGTGGCGTCGCCCGAAAAGCCCCGGCGCCGAAACGATCGATGTCGTAACGACTCGCGCCGGCAGCCATCATCTCGATGGCGCAACACGCCAAGCCGAAGGTCAATGGCCAAATGCTGGACTGACGCGCCCAGTTGATCGCTTGTTCGACCGTGGTGACGAGAACGTTCTCTTCGATTCTTGCTTCGATCCAAGGTTGTGTCATGGTGAACCACTTCAGTTGTCAATTCGACTCGAACGTGCAACAAGCCTCGCCATCAAGCCGGCATTTCGCCAAATGCACGTCCTCGCCGAGAAGTTCCGAAAACAGCACCCGTTCCATCACACAAACGGAGCGGTCGCCATCCGCCAAGTCAGGATAGGGGCATGCCGTTGCGGTCAAAACCGGAAGGTCGTCAGACTGTTCGACGCTGAGCGGAACCTTTCGCTCGGCGAACAGACTCGACAATGCCGTCATCCTCTCCTCCAAGGTCTTTCCTTGAATCTGGCCAGCATACATTACTGCCAGCCGTTTGGCGAGTCGCTCAACCAAACCGCGCCGGATCACGGGGTCCGGGACGGCCCAAATCTCCTGCCACAACGCTGTCGCCAAATCTGCGAAGTTCGATCCGGCTTTCCGGCGTCCCTTGTCCGTCAATTCATACCTGTGGCTCGGGCGACCGCGTCCCGATTTGTGCGACGCCCGCCCGATGTACCCGTGTGCAAGCAGGCGGTTCAGCCTTTGACGCACCGCGGTCGCCGTAACTTGTACTGCGTCAGCAAGTTGCGCAACGGTCATCGATCCACGCTTCCGCAGCAGATCAAGGATGATCGAATCGGATGAGACAAAGTCCTCTTCCATAGCTCGGTGTGCCTACTCGTGCGTCTACCTGCCCCTATTCTGGACTGTTTTGTTCTTCGTGGTAAGCCAAGTCATCCACGTCCACGCTAGACCTACCGCGAGTGCGCCCCTGAATTCACTGAACTATATGTGTTTTTCGCAATTTTGACAAGTAAATGTGTCTAAATTACCGGGAAGGCCTCGTCCATCTTCTTTCGCACGTCCGAAATGATTTCCTTTGGCAGGAATCGAGCCAGCATTTCGTTGTTGGCCAGGGGCGTGATCTCTTTGATGAATGAACTGGACACATGCGAAAACTCTTCGTCGGCCATCAGGAACACCGTTTCGATGTCCGGGTCTAACTGACGGTTGGCCATCATCATGGTGAATTCTGCCGCGATGTCGGTCAGTGGTCGTACGCCGCGTATCATGACCATCGCTCCGCATTCGCGCACGAACTCGACAGCCAATCCGGTGAACGTCCGCACCTCGACGTTTCCGCACGAGGTCGTCACGCGGCTCACCAGGTCGATGCGTTCTTCCGGCGAGAACAACGCGGTTTTCCTGGTGTTGATGCCGATGCCAACGATCAGGCGATCAAACAGTCGCGAACTTCGGCGAATGACATTGAAATGGCCCAATGTGATCGGATCGAACGATCCTGTGTAGACAGCAACGCGTGATTCAGAACTGGCCATGTTAGTCTCGTATTCTTAGGAAACGTCCGAAAAGAAATACCGCGTGAGGTGGAAGAACACAGGAGCAGCAAAACAGATCGAATCAATCCGGTCCAAGACGCCCGCATGACCTTGGACCAGCGTACCATAGTCCGCCACTCCACGATCGCGCTTGATCGCCGACATTACCATGCTGCCGGCAAATCCGGTAACGGCAATAATCATCGACATGCAGGCGGCTTCCCAAGGGCGAAACGGCGTGGCCCACCACAAAAGCGCGCCGATCAATGTCGCGCTGGCTACTCCGCCCATGAATCCCTCCCAAGTCCGACTGGCGTTGATTGCCGGCGCGATAACGCGGCGACCGGCCAGCCGGCTCCAGACGCTTTGCAGCACATCCTCCAACTGAACAATCAAGAAAAAGTAGAACAGCAACCCTGCATTCGGCAGGTGGAAGACAACATCGCGCCACCGTTCGCCTTTCGACGTGACCAGTTCCAGATTGAGCAAAGCCGGCGCATAGCTGAGGCAGTATACGCAGATGAAAAGGCCAGCTTGGATCTTGGCCGATCGCTCCAGGAAACGCTTGTGGTCGCCCCAGAATGCAATCCGTGCCGGAATGTACAGAAAAGCGTAGACGGGGATGGCGACGCTGTACAAGCCGTACAAGTCGATGTTCGGGCTCTGGCTAAGTCCGACCAGGACGTACTGGGCCGGGGTGAAGACGAAGAAGACCCAGAAAAGCGCCCGGTGGTCGCCACGGCGCGTCGGAGTCATGGTGATGAACTCGCGCAGGGCCCAGAAGGAGATCAGGCCGAACAAGACGACCGTCGGCGTCCGTCCCAGTAGGAACCCCGCCACCAAGATGGCACACATCAGCCACAAGACTCGGATGCGGTTGTTGAACCTCTCGATCAGCGCCGGATTCAGGCTGCTCTCTGGATACCGCTTGAGAAGCCAGCCAATCACGTAAGCGATGACCAGCACACCAATCACTACGCCGAGCAGCCAGTAGATCCTGGTACTGATCACCTGAGATTGGGCGAACAATCGCAATGCAGGCCCCGTCCAATCTGTCATCAGCGCGTTCTCCATGTTTCCCTACATGTCTTTCAGACGCTTGACCGCCTCACGGGCCCGTGCCAGGAATTCCGTCTTGGGCTCACTCTGCTCCAGCCACATGGGCGGGCCGAGGGTGATGCAACTCAAGAGCGGAACCGGCAGGATTTCGCCGCGCGGCAAGACGCGATTCAAGTTGTCCATGTAGACGGGAACCAGTTCCAGATCCGGGCGTTTCTTGCTCAAGTAGTACAAGCCACTTTTGAACTCGCCCATCTCCTCGCCGGCCGCTCTACCGCCCTCCGGAAACACGATCAGCGAGTAGACATCGCTCATCTCGCGAATCATCAACTCGACCGGGCTCTTGTGTACCTTGACCTTCTTTCGATCGATCAGCAAAACGTTGAAGGACTTGGCAACATGACGCCTTACGGGCCCTCGATCCCAGTAGTCCTTGGCCGCAACCGCTCGCGTCACGGGGCGCAGTTCCTTTGGCAGGCAGGACCATAGGACCAGAGCGTCCAAGTGACTTGTGTGGTTGGCGAAGTACACACGCTGACAGTTATCCGGCTGACAGCCGATCCATCGCACACTGGCGCCGCTCAACATCTTGCCAAGGAATGCCAGCAGCGGGGCGGTCACGCGCATAACTTCAGTTCTCCGCCGGGATGACCAAAGCCATCGGGAGCACGGGACGCAAACGCGTCTACTCCAGAATTATGTCGTCCACTGTGTGGTTCGCCGGAATCATCGGCAACACGTGCTCCTGGTAGGGGGTCTTGACGTCCAGCACGTACGGTCCATCGTAGTTGATCATCTCCTCGATCGCCGCCGTCAAATCGGCCTTGTCGCGCACCGTGGACGCTCCCGCCGCGTATCCTTTGGCGATCTGAACGAAGTCCGGGTAGTATTCGGCGGCGTAAGCGTCGTTGCCCTTCCCCGTCGCTTCCGCATGATGGACTGGCCCAAGATACGTGTGGGCTCGATTTCCGGCCATGAACCGGTCCTCCCACTGGACCACCATGCCTAGATGCTGGTTGTTCAGCAGCATCACTTTCACGGGCAGGCGCTCGCAGTGGCAAGTCGCCAGTTCCTGAATATTCATCTGCAGGCTGCCGTCCCCGTCGATGTCAACCACCAACGCATCAGGATGGGCGGCCTGGGCACCCATGGCAGCGGGAAGGCCAAATCCCATTGTGCCCAACCCACCGCTGGAAAGCCATCTCTGCGGCTCCTGGAATTGGATGAACTGAGCCGCCCACATTTGATGTTGACCGACGCCGGTCGCGAAGATCGTGGTGCGGTCCTGCGTCAGTCGAGAGATTTCCGAGATTGCGTGTTGCGGGAGGATTCCATCGAACTGTTCATCGTAATGGAAGGGGTACGCTTTCTTCCACTGTTGGCATTGCGCGACCCACTCGTCGATGTCGTCCTTCGGTTCGACGATCTTGTTCAACTCCTCGATGGCGTACTTGATATCGCTGTGGATGGGAATATGGGCCGGCTTGTTCTTGTTCAGTTCGGACGGATCGATGTCGATGTGCACGATCTTGGCGTGCTTGGCGAATTCCGTCAGTTTCCCGGTTACGCGATCATCGAACCGCACGCCGAAGGCAAGTAGCAGGTCGCAGTCGCGAACGGCCCAGTTGGAATAGACACTGCCGTGCATTCCCAGCATGTCCATACACAGCGGATGCGCGCTGGGCAAGACCCCCAAGCCCAACAGCGTCATCGTCACGGGGATGCCCGTCTTCTGGACCAACTCGCGCAGATCGCCGCTGGCGCCCGCCGAGATGATGCCGCCGCCGCAATAAAGCACCGGCCGTTTCGCCAGTTTGATTTCCTCCGCCACTTGTTTGATCTGCTCGTGACTCGCATGCGGCGGTCGGATGTTCTGGTATCCCGGCAGATTCATCGGCACGTCCCAATCGACCGCTGCCTTTTCCATCTGCACGTCCTTGGGCATGTCGATCAAGACCGGGCCCGGGCGACCGGTGGTGGCGACGTGGAACGCTTCCTTCATGACGCGGGGCAGATCGGCGATGTCCGTCACCAGGTAGTGATGCTTGGTAATGCCGCGGCAGACCTCGACAATGGGAGTCTCCTGAAACGCGTCCGAGCCGATCGCAGGTCTTGTGACCTGGCCGGTGATGGCGATGATCGGAATGCTGTCCAATTTGGCGTCGGCGATCGCGGTCACCAAGTTGGTGGCTCCCGGTCCGCTGGTCGCCATACAGACCCCGGGCTTTCCCGTCGTACGGGCGTAGCCCTGCGCCGCAAACGACCCACCCTGCTCGTGCCGCGGGAGAATGGTGCGTAGCCTATCGGAGAAACGCGTGAGGGCTTGGTGAAGTGGCATGCTGGCCCCACCCGGATACGCGAACAGCACATCGACGCCATGATCGACCAACGATTGAACCAGGATGTCGGCGCCGGTCATGACTTGGGATTCGGTGGCTTGTTCGGCGGTAGCCATAGGCATATCTCCTCGCAGATACTTCGTTCTTTTTGGGGGCCCGTCCAAGAAAGCGATCTGGGGCGATCTGGTGGGCCGCGAAGATTTGGCCCACCCTACTTGGTTGCGACCGAAGCCGCATCAGGATGCGAAAACACGACAAACATGTAACTCTAACGCGTGGCCCCAGTATTTTCAACCGAGCGACGCGAGGACTCGCGACCTAAGTGCAGCGGCGAGAACGTATTGCGCTGTGTCGGGATAGACGAAGCCCGACTACTTGTGGATTGGGATTTCGGAGCGGTTATCGTAACTCGTCGAATACCGCTTCAGAGAGCCGAAGATGGCCCGGCCACACTCCCCGCCGGTTGATCGCCGTCCGCCGGAACGATCGGTAAGACGGCGTGGTCAACCCCGGCCGGCGTTCCATCGCCCGCATTCCGAGCAGGGTTGCTTTCCCGCTCGTCAAGTGCGTAGTCCGCAGGTCCTTGCAGATCTTCGGTCAATTCCAGAGGCGGTTCTTTCGTCCAGTTCAAACCGAACCGAGGGGGGGTCTCCTCTTTGTACCAGGCTTCGTCGCGCTGGTCGAAGCCGCTGTCGACATACTGCCTTGGATCGCCCGTCGGACTGATGCGCAGCAACGTCATCGAACCGGGATAGAAGTTGTCGCCTCCCCGCACATACAGGCGCCCGTCGATGTCACCACTGTCGCTGGCCCCTTTCCATTCGATCACCGGCGCGCCCGGATCGGTGACGTACACGATCGAATACGTGCATTTGGTCTCCCAAACCGGTTGAAAGGACGTTTCGTCCGTCGAGAAACGGCACATCCCCTGGGCAAGCACGGCGGTTACGTGCTGGAGCGTTACTTCATTGGGACCGTCCTCCAACCTTGGTCTCGCCTGAGTCCCTCCCACATCCACCAACCTGTCGGAGGTGACCAACAAACATTGTTGGCAGGCAAAGCGGAAGGGCGACACTTCCTTGGCGTGAACGATCGTCGCCTGTCCTCGAACGATGCACTGGTGAAGGCTGATGTACGGCCCAGGCTTCTTCGTTGCAGTCTGCGTCTCAAAACCTGTACCGTTCACGATCTCGAATACGGCAACACGAGGCTGCAAACGCCTTCCATTCTCATCGATGTTCCGCACCGTGACCACCGAGTCCCGAATCTTCAAGCTGATGATGTGCCGAAGGCGAAACAGCGACCAGCCATCGGCTGATTCCTCAGGAAGTTCGAAACGCAGATTCACACCCTGCCAGTCCAATTCGATCGGCCCCAAATGGATCATCTGACGGTCCTGGGCCATGTCCTCGAAGCTTGGCCGAAAGACGATCGTCGGTTTGAATCCGGTGCCGTTGCGAACGGTCAACTGTTTGGATGTCACGTCGAACGGGCGTTCCTCGCGCATTCCATCGAAGTGCAGTTCGATCGTGTCGACGCCCTTTGCCGCTGCCTCCTGACAAGCCGCGGCCAACGATTCGACAACGACGGCATCGACCGGCGTGTCTCCGCCCAACGGGCCGACGATAATCCGTTCAGCGAGTGCGTCCTGGGGCTTGGCGGAGGTCATATCGGTATTCGGCGGTTCGTTGTCGTCGGTTGCATCGATTGGCTTGGCCGAAGATGGATCGGTCGTCGACGAATCAGCGTCGGGCGTGTCCTGCACGCCAGCCGGGACTTCAGCGGGGCGATCGGCGCCCGATTCAGGCTTTGGCTTTACCGTTCTCGTTTGCTTGGGCACGGGCAACGCGTCTTTGGACGGGGGCAGCGATTCCTTAGGCTCAGCGTCCGTCGGTTCGGCGTCAGTGTTTGTAGACGACGGTTTGGCATGCGGTTTGGCCCCGGTGTCCTCGACCGTGCGGCTCGTATCCTTGGACGCGCCACTGTCGCGTTCTTCGTCCGACTTGACTGCGGGTTTTGGAGCCGGCGTTTCGACTTCTGGTCTGTCGAGTGGCGCGAGTTCGACCCTGGTGCCGATGATGTCGTCGCTTGGGTCGGTCGACCATACTTTGTCCAACGCAAACACGGCCACCATCAGCACAGCCAAGGGAATTGCCCAAGGAAGACAGCGTATCGCAAGCGACAAACCGGGCTGTCGATCCCTGCCGGGGGTGCCGTTGCGGGTGATGCCCGGGAGGTCAAGGCGTTCCGCCACCGAGTCCAAATCGGCCATCAATTCTCTAGGCTGCTGGTAGCGATCAACGGGCTTCTTCTCCAGCAGCTTGCTCATGATCTCGACGACCTGCTCGTCCAGATCGGGGCGAACATGGCGCGGATCAGACGGTTCCTCGCCGCTGTGCTTCAGCAGTTTTTGCAGGACCGTGCCTTCGGGAAACGGCGGCCTCCCCGTGAGCATGAAATACAAAGTGCAGCCCAGCGAATAGAGATCGCTTCGGACATCGGCCGCGCGCGGGTCCCGCGCTTGTTCGGGCGAGATGTAGTCGAACGTGCCCAAGGTCACGCCACTGGCTGTAATATCCTCGGACTCCGGATCCAGGCGATGGTGCCGCGCAAGGCCCATATCCACCAGCTTGGCTCGCCCTTGCGCGGTAACTAACACGTTCGACGGCTTGATGTCTCGGTGAACCAGACCGCGCTGGCACGCATGTTCCAGAGCCACCGTCACTTGGCGTACATAACTGATTGCCTCGTCCAGCGGCATCGCACCGTTCTGTTTCACCAGGTCGCGGATGTTAATGCCTTCGATGAACTCGAAAACGATGTAGTGCAGCCCTTGGTCCTGGCCGACATGGTAGACGCGGGCAATGTTCTCGTGCTCCAGCTTGGCGGCGTTCTGGGCTTCTTTCTGAAAACGCCGAAGCGTTTCTGTATCGGTGCGGCTTCCCGTCAGTACCTTGACCGCCACCGTCCGGTTCAATTTGGTGTCCAACGCTCGGAACACGGCCCCCATGCCGCCCCCGCCCACGAATTTCTCGAGGTTCAGGTGTTCGAGCGACGCGCCTTCCAGCAGCTTCCCCAGTTCCTTCGAAGTGCCGGTGATGATCGGGATTTCCCCGTTGACGGATGACTGCACGACGGGCCGGTCCTTCGAAATGACCGTTTCCTGTAACTCCAGGAAATCGTCGCCGTTCGAACCGCCGCCAGCCTGCGCGTCCGCGAAATCGTCGACCGCCGGATCGTGGGCGCGTGCAAATGGCTCACCGGACGGCTTCGTCAGCTCGATATTGCTTGACGGATCCGACAAGTCGGGCGGCCGATCGGGTCTCTGGTCCGTTGTGCTACTGCCCATCAAAGTCTCAACTTGCGTAACTCCAACATTGCGCGGGACTGGGCGACGACGTCGTCTGGGAACTGAAGGGAATCCGTCCAAGCGAAAGAAGATGGCGTCTCCGAGACGTTCGTCCCTGCTTTCACTTCCCCCACCCTAAAGAGAATAGCATACCCTGCCTGCGTAACGGTCCTGGAGTCTTGTGCCGGAATCGGCTGATATTCGAGAAAAGCATCCGGTTGTCATTGTATTCGCGCCGCGCGTCGGATTCAACAATCTGTAGCGGATTCGCGGGAGATTGTGGCGGATGGCCCGCTGTAAGGACGCGGCTCGGATATTAACATGGTACGCAACTCGAAGCGCAACGGATCATTGTCATGCAACGAAAACGACCTTTTTTGCCAGCACTCGCAGTCATTGGGGCAATCGCAATCGCGGCGTCTGTGCCGATTGTGCCGAAAGCCCATGCAGAATCCGCCCCAAAGCCAAACATCCTGATGGTCCTGGTGGATGACCTGGGCTTCGGAGATTTGAGCTCCTACGGTGCCACGGATCTCCAATCGCCGGGTATCGACGAGCTAGTCGGCTCGGGCATTCGGTTCGACAATTTCTACGCCAACTGCCCCGTGTGTTCGCCGACGCTAGCCTCCTTATTGACCGGTCGATACCAGGAGCTAGTAGGGGTTCCCGGTGTCATTCGCACACATGACGACAACAATTGGGGGTATCTGGCACCCGACGCGGTGTTTCTACCGGAGGTGCTGAAGCGAGCCGGTTACCACACAGCGATCGTTGAGAAGTGGCATTTGGGCCTTGAAGAGCCGAATCGGCCCAACGATCGCGCCATGATTAGAGTACTCCTGTGGGCCTCGCAAAGCTCGGCCTACGTTACCACGCTCGTTTAACCGCAAGCCGGAGGCGTGCGCG
>JADHUC010000088.1 GCA_016784735.1 Pirellulaceae bacterium
CCGATCTGAATGGGACCGCCCCGGTGACTTCGATCGCGCCGCGGTGTGCCATACGGCTGATTGACGTAGATCGGCTCCAGGTCGCTCAAGTGGGTGACATTCCCTTCCGCGTCGATCAACTTTGCATCGCCCCAATCGGCGTGGCCGAAGTTGTAGTCCGGCACACCTTTAGCAATGAGCGAGAGTTGCTTCACGCCCCCGACGCGCAGCTTCACGTGGCGGGCCGCATCACCGCCTCGAAGCACATCGCTAACGAACGTCTCGAACTTGGCTTCCGACGGAGTCTTGCAGGCGTCGGCCAACGCGTCCAGCGAAGCCCGCATGGTCTGCTGCCAAGTATCCCGGCAAACGTACCATGATGGATCTTCTGCCAACAAACGGCCGCTCTCGATCGCAACCAGTGCCGCGAGCAGAACGGAAGGAAAGGTCCGGCAGGGCATAGCGTGAGCTTCCTGCGGTGAGGGATGCACTTGTCACAGTAGATCAATCCATAACCGCTAGTCTATCCGATTTCCACAATGGCATCTACAAACCTCACGTCAGGTCCACGCACATCTGGTCGGTTCACAGCGCTCCAGCTACGTGGTCTTGGCCGCGTCGCGCGACACGCTGCTCTGGACGGCAGACGCGGTTCAGGCGGCCTTGAGCGTCGTACTCGTAACGCACGACATGCGTTGGGATGGCTGCCAGTTTGGCTTCGGAGAGGGCGGCGCTGGCGATTACCACCTGCCCTTCGTGGTTGATCGTGTAGTTGAAGGTTGCCTTTTGGCCACCCATCGAGATGGACCGAACCATCCGTCGATCCGGGGCAGGAAGCATCGACTCGAACCTCCCTCCCGGATCGAAGCGTATTTCGTTGCCGTGCCTGTCGACCAGTTGAAGCCCGCCGTTCGCCAAGATGGCCATCACTCGGAACCGGCTTGTGTTCTCGTGATCGGGCACGTAGCCGGGGATCTGGCCCTTGTCGCTGAAGGTGAGTGCTTCACTTCGGCCGTGAAGCAGATCATTCACCGTCACAGATTTGGGGATCATTGCGTTCAAGAACGGGATGCGCCCGTCACCCGCGGGCTTCACTACGTACGGCGCCTTGGCAAACGCTCGGGTGAAAGCGTCGACGTACTCAACATGCGCATGATGCTCCGGCGATGGCGACAGAAACATGTCCGTCAGCCGACCGGCTTGGTCGAAGTGGAATTGATTGCCCAGTTTGTCGGCCAGGCGGTAGGATGCGTTGGACATCAAGAACAGGCCGATTACCTGGCTCGATGCGAGCTCGTCCGGCACGTAGCCCGCCGCGGCGTAGCGATCCTCGCTGAACGCGAGCACTTCACGGTCACCGGTCAACAGGTTCTCGACCACCATCTGTTCCGGGATCATCGCGTTCAGGAATTCCCGTTTGGCGTCATTGGCCGGCTGGACGCGGTACGGAATCAGCAGGTTCCACCCCTGGCCAAAATCGCCAATGTCGCGTTTCTTCGAGTTGAAGTAGCGCACCAGTTCGAGACCGGGTTGACCGTTGTTTCGTAACGCCAGGTCCGTCTGGTAACGGATACCTCGACGGTCCTTGCCCGAGTTGAGCGAATGCTGTGGGACCGCCGTGTAGCTGTGTTCCCCGAGATCAAACGACACGGTTCTCGTGACTCGTGGGGCGGTGGAGTTGACTTCCGTGAGGCTCGTCTCGGCCTCGGCAACGGCTGGAAGCCGCGAAAACGCTTTGGTGATGGCTTCCAAGGCGTCCTGATCGTAGACGTAGTTGCCTTGAACGCCCAAATTGACGCCTCCTTTGATCGAGACGCCATGGAAGTAGTCCGAACCCTTGGCCAGTTCGTCGACCGTACCGGGCGAGTCCTCGGTCACGGCCATGTCTTTGTTGGCCATCAAGAACCAATACAGCGGCACGTCATGCTGTTTCAGGTATTTGGCCAGAGCGACCAACTTCGCGTACTGGAACAGCTCTTGATAAACGGGATACTTTTCGGAAATCTCGTCGTAGTGCTCGGTAAAGAACCGGGCGAATGCTTTGTCGGGTTGTGCGGCTTGGCCGCGTCCGCCTTGGAAGTCGCACTCGGTGTTCAGTTTCATTCGACCGCCGTCGAACAGCAGCAGATCACCACCGCGTTTGAATCGCATGTTTTCGGGAACGAACCAGAACCGTCGGCCGGCCAAGACGGGATTGCCGTGATAGTACTCCCACGTGTCCACGTCTTTGAAGCCCGGGATGTCAGGCCGTTCGGTACCCACGGCCCATTTCTTCATCCGGTAATCCGCCTCACGCATCACTCGGCCCAGATCCGTGTTGACGACCCGTCCGATGTACCGTACCAGATGCTTGTCGACATCCGGCGCGATCGGATCGATCGAGATGCCCGGATCTTGCTTGGAATAGTAGACACACCACAGAACCGTAACGAATCTCCGGAAAGCTTCCGCAGAGATACGACTATCCTGGCCGTCGACCACCAACGAGAAGTTGCCGGCAACCAAGTCCGTCTCCGTTTGTTTGTCGGCAGAGATCTTTGCCGCGTCGTGCAACATCACCCCGCCGATATCGCCAGGCTGGAACGGCTGAGACCGTAACGGATCGGGGAAGCTCGGCGGACGATACGGCTCCGGTTTCGGCGCATCGGGCAAGCGGATGGGGCGCATGGGCACCCGGTTCCCGTCAAAGCCACTCGGAGGCAGCCTCGGCGGCCATGGCGGAATCATCCCTGGAAACGACGAGTCCGGAATCGGCGCGGGAAGCGGTCCAGGCGACCAAGGTGGAGTCGTCCCAGAAGACGACGGCTGTGAATCCGTAAGTGGACGCAGCTCGCGCCTGTTGAGATGCGGCAGAGAGCCATCGAACGGCGGGATTGCGGGGAGCGCAGAGAATCCTTCAAATTCTAGCGACGCGTTTCCTGGTCGCGACGGGTCGAAAACGTAGGATTGTACTCCCAGAGAGAACCCGATCTCGTGGACCGATTCTTCATCGTCTGCCGACTCTCTCTCGCGCTGTTTCCGTTCCGGCGGGTTGTTGTTGGGCATCTGCCAGTCGTCTAGGGGAACGTTCCAACAAAGCGAGTAGGCCTCCGGCCGCGATTCCAATACCGCCAGCTTTAGCGCGGAGACATCCCCATCTTCCAGCGCCAAAAGGATGGCCTCCATCTCGATACCGCCGCTAAGCTGGACCAATACCGATACGTCATCGTCGCCGCGAAACTCTCCGATACGTTGCACCAGAGGATACTTCTCCGGCGTATCGACGCGCTGGACGCGATACCGATTCATGAGGTACTCCAAATCTGGCCGGTCTTCCCCAAGATGGGCGATGCCTTCGGCGATGCAGACCAAGTCGAACAGCACTTTCAACCGTTTCAGCAACGGATGCTCGTCGCAACCGGTCCAGAAGCATTCCGTGAACTGCTTCGCAAATTCCTGTCCGATCTCGTCGCGTCCCTGATCGATGTTGTTTCCCTTAGCATCCACGCCTTGGTGAAAGACCGTTTCCGCCTCGACGCCTAGCCGGAGTTCTTCGATGACGTAGACATCGTCCCGTTCGACGATGAACGATTCGTCGTCCATCACGTGGAACCAAAACCGGCTCTGAACCGTCTTCGCTTCGCTGGCAGTCTTGCCAACATAACTCTGCACAGTCGTCTTGGAATCCTTTTCCGGAAGCCAGTTGACTCGGCCAACGACATGGCCTTGTTTTAGCAGGTCTTTTCTCGTCGCAGATTCGTACAGACTCAGGTACGGCTCGATCCCCTGGATGCGTCGAAGCAGATCGAGGCTGTAGCGTTTCAGAATAACGTCGCTACCAAGGAAGTCCTGACCAAACTTCGTGCCCCCGATGTCGCCCTCAAAACGCACGTCCTGCATTCCGGTTTTGGGGGTGTCGTCGACCATGTCGATGCTGACTTTGGGATACTTGCCCTTCAAGAGCCGGGATCGCAGTGCCACGACAAGGTCGTCGAGACTAGCCGGAGGCATATCACCTCGAGTCTTGCCGACTAAGACTATGTCGCCGGTGCCTCGGTCAAAGACCATACCGACGACCCGCGTGATCCCGCCGAGGGTGGTAAGCTCCGTGTTGTCGGCCTTCCCTTTCTCGAGTTGGCGGTTGGCCTCGCGGAGCGAAAACGCTTTGATCGAATCGCCGAAGCAGTTGGCAACACTCCAGGATAGGATGCACCCGATAAGTGCATACGTTGCTGTAACCGAAGTTGGCTTCATTGGTTGGTGCTCCTATTCGCAGATCACTGACGAAGGCAACCTGATTAACATCGGGTTACTACTCTGCACGTGGTTATTTCGTCGACGCTTCCCCTATCGCGTCGTATAGGAGACCGTATACAGTCCGGGCATCCCAGCGGCCTGCGAGGATCTTTATCCCGGCCGTGGTCGCCCCGCCGGGGCTTCCGGCTGCAATCCAGGTTCGCTGTTGCACGACCACCTTGTCGCGACGGGACGCGACGTTAGCAGCCATTCGTGTCAATGACCTGTTGAGATCAACTGACCCAGCGATAACCGTTTCCAGCCCGCCCCGGAGCGCCACCCTCGTGTCATTATCCGGTGGGTCTGGTATCGGAGTACCAGGTCCCTCCCAGATTGTTATGGTGCAATCCCTTTCGTGGATAATGATGGGCCCTCCCTCAGAATCCGCAGCTAGATGGATTGATTCTATTGCCCGTCCGCCGCTCAATTGAACGAGGTCCGGTGGAATAGTAGTTGGAGCACCCGATTCCCAGGGGAATCCATGTAGAATGACAGGGTGTTGCTGTCCTGCCACCTGCACACGAACGGTCATCCCGGCTTCCTCAGCCTCGTCAATTGTCTTGGCAAGACGACGTAATTCCATGATCAGAATGTTGCGTGCTGCAACCAACGAGAGGCGTGAGGCCGGCGGTATCGCGTCAAAGTATCGTTGCGCTTCGGTGTCGTCCTTCTTCCCGAACCACACGCAGCCTAGGCCGCTCAATGCCACAGCATTTCTCGGACCATCTTGTGAAAGGAGCTGCGCCCTCTTGAAGAACTCTTCGGGCCCGCCGCCCCTCGCGCTTGCCATGCCGCCCAGATTCAGGATCCCGCGGTTGGCATAGGCATCTGCAAAGTCCTCTTTCGCTTTGGCGGCCTTCACGAAATACACCCGCGCCATCAAAGTGTTTCCGACGGCGTGGGCTACGACCCCGCGCGCGTTCAACGCAAGATAACACTGCGAGTTCAGCTCGATCGCCCTGTCGAAGCAATCTGCGGCTGCTTTCCACTCCTTGCGACGAGCGTGGGCGTCACCCTTGGAATACCAAGCGATCGCGTTGTCTGGGTGTTTCGTGGCAACACGGTCCGCCCAGGTCTGCCATGCCGTCCGGTCGTCGTCGTTCAGAACGGACGCGAAGAGCGCCAGCGATTGATTGTTCCGATTCGTCGCCAGGCAGGCGTGGCCTTTGATCAGACGTAGCACGGGGTCAGCGCTCCGCTCGTTTACGTCTTTCAGAAGATGCTCCGTTAGGTGTTCCCAATTCTCCGCCAGAACGGCTTGCTCGATTTCATCCATTGAGATGTTTTGAGCGGTGGCCATCGCAGGCAGAAGCGCAGGCAGCGTTGCGATCAGCAACCGAACCCAACAGACTCGAGCTGGGCATGTCTCACGCAGATGTAGAATGCCGCATTGGTTGGTCTTCATCTTCCCCTCCTTCCCGAAACAGGATTTCTCAGGATCGTACGGTTTGCCCTAGTCCTGCGGGCCGAGTTGTGTTCCCCCTTGCGCACCGAACGTTAAGTTGGTGCCAGGGACTGGTTCCCAGCCGCTGGGTATGTCTCGTTTTCTCAGCAGGGCGCGAATGGCCCGGAACGTCGCGAACGATGCAGAATCGACCAGCAAGATGACGTACTCGGTTTCGCAGTCGATCTTTTCCAGAACCTGCAAGAAGACCGAACCGTCCGCCAGCGCCTGGCCGATCGTCTCCCCGGGGTGCAACTTGATCGCTTGGATTGAGCCATCTGCATTCTGGGCGAAGCCATAGTACGGCGCGTCCACTGGGGTCACCCTGCCCTCGCTCAGCATGAACGGGACGGCACGGCCACTTGGGTTGGGCTGAAAAATCGGAGGGGGCCTTACCGACGTGTCGGGAGGTCCCATGGACACTTTGGCAATCTGGGTATTCAGTTTCCGGTTGGCAACGCTAACCTCCGCGAGCTGATTCCCGGTCTCTTCGATCTGCTTCTGCAGTTGGGCTATGAGGCCTTCTTCCTGCCGCGGTTGGCCATCCTGTTCCTTCAGCCATTCCATAACGCGATCGCGTTCGGCTACGATCGCGCCCAGGTCGGGGCGGGAAGTCTGCGTCTTCTTCCATTGCTTCTGCAACTCGTTTGCTTGCGCGGTCTTTTTCTCCAACTGGCGGCGCAGTTCCGCGACATGCTCCGTCTTTCCGAGGATTTCCTGTACGTTTCCGACCGGACTCTGTGACGGCTGCGATTCCAGGTCGTTGGGTAGCGCAACGCGCGCGCTCATCCATCCCACGGCAGCCGTCCCGAAGGTCAACACGATCAGCAGCAGGCTGAGATCGAACACGTGCATGAGCAGCGTACCGGTACGTCGTGTGTTGGCCCGAAACATGAGTTCATTCTCCCGCTTGCGGATAGATCAGTTTCCAATCTTGGTTGACCGGCTCGTAGCCGAAATCAATCGACTTGCCGGAATCCCCACGATCGGAAAGGACGAGATCTCGGTATTGGCCGAAACTTGCGAAGCCACTGGGGCGAATCAGAAACAGGACGTAGCCGGTCCTTTTCGCCGCCTTCAGAAAAGCTTGTCGTTCCTGCTCGTTGGGCGATGCGCTGAAGAGCGTGTTCTCCGGCTGAATCGTCGCTCCTTCGGCGAGACACTCCACGTACACGGGTGTGGGCGCGTCCCTCTCTCCAGTGCCTTGGATCTGTGTCACGTCGCATTCATCGTCGCCGTCTTCTACTGGCGGGCCCAACCCCGAGAGCGTGGCAAGAAGTCGGTCGTGTTCCGCCTTGGCCGCAGTGAGTGCTGATTGTTTCTGAGTCAGTTCCGTCTGGAGTCCATCGCTCGTGGGCGACGGCTGATTGTCGTCCCCGGGTGCCGAAATGTCTTGAGTTGCTTCTATTGCCTGGTCAATCGCGGCCTTTCTGGCCAGTAGTCGTCGGAGCTCTTCTTCGAGCCTTTGCGCCGCTTCGGCGTGATCGCGATCCTCACTCAGTTTGCGTCGCAACTCAGCGATTCGCTTCTCCGTTTCCGCCAACCTGCGCGCTAGGTCCGCGGCAGCCTTGGCCAGTTCTTCCATCTGTTGCTGCAGATCGATTCTCTTCTGTTCCTGGGTCGTCACGTGCGACACAGCGACGTGCAGAAACGCGCCGACCCCAACGAGACAGCAAAGGACAGGAGCCAGCAAAAGACCGATCACGATGGTTTTGTAGTGTCCTTTACGCATGCGTTAACTCCCTGGTCTTGGCTCGTCCGTTACTTCGCCCCTTCTGCTTATCGCGATACCGGATGATCACCTCCTCGGGAGTCCGGTTGTGCAGGGCTTCTTTGAGCTGCCCGAGTTCGTCGATCATATCCTCGGCCATCCGCGTGTTGTGCTGCTGGACCAACTCGCCCATGGTGCGGGCCGACTGCGTGACCGAGTCGGTCAAATGCCGGGCCACTTCCCGGACCATCGTCGCATCACGCTCTCGCTGCGGGGCGAAAACCTCCTGGACTGCACTTTGCAGGCTTTCGCGGAAAGTGTCTGCCGAGCTTCGCAGCAGTTCATCGAAGGTTGACCTGACCTCCTTGGCCATTCTTCGCGTCAGCTTGCGAAGTTCTGCTTGCAGCACCTCAGGCGTTCTGTCTGCTGCCGCTAGTTCTTCAAGGTCGAATTGGTCACGGATGTACGCGGCGTTTTGATCTGCCAACTCGTTCTCCAGCCGTCTCAGCCCCCAGGCCGCTGCGAACAAGGGCACGGCACAGGCCATGGCCAGCACTGTCGTGTCCATGGCCGTCGACAGAGCGGTGACAAAGGTCTGCACCGAGTCGGCTTCCAGGGACCCTGCCGAGAACGCCGTGAAGAGCGCGCGGCTCAGGCCCAGCATGGTGCCGAAGAGGCCCAGGGCAGGAAGGCAACCGGCAAGAAAATGGACGGCGTCATAGTCCTTGTCTAATCCCTCCTGTTGCCGCTGGGCCAAGCGCTTGGCACAGGCCGTGGCCGCGGCCACACCCTGTTCGGAAGCCGCGTGCACCGCGCTCAGTTGCTCGGCAAGCGCCGCCGGCGGACGGTCGTTCCCTTGTTTCAACGCCTGGAATCGCACGCGATCTTGGCGGTATCGCTGGGCGCGCCCAGAAAGAAGCAGGGCCACCAGGCACGCCACATACAGGGTTAGTAGCTGTACGCAACTCCGGTCGAGAATGAACGCGTAGAGACGATCGCCAGGATCGGAGATCACTATCACACCCAATAGCGTCAAACCCAACAAGACTGCAGCGCCCTGGAACGCATTGCAGCGCTTCAGAATACGTTCCAGGACCTTCGGCAGTTGACGATATCCCTTCTTCACAGCCTCATTGGCTAGGTGCTTTTTGGTCTTTTCCCAACCGCGTGACACGAGGCCACGGGAACTGCGGCAGACCCATAAGAACGAGGGCTTTTTCCATGCCCACAGGCACAACGTCATGAAAACGAGTGGTCTCAAGAAACGCATCTTTCAGATCTCCTCGATTTGCCCGAAGACAGTTCCATATTCAGTCATTTGGGTGACAGTTACGGTTTGGCAGCACGTGGCATCAACGCAGTAGCAACCTTCTACCAGCTACAACACACGCCCGTGACGCGAAAATTGGCTCATTCCTTTCTGCCAGCAAACTTTGGGACGCGCGCAGCGGATGGACTTTCGTTCAACGCAGAATCGAGCTTTGATGTCAGACCCTCGATATCGACTCCGTTGTTCGGTCCCGCCCAGTCCAGGTAGGGCTGTCTGCAGTGCGGGTCGAGGTCCAGTGCTTTACGGTAGTCAGCCGCAGCCTGCTGCAGATCGCCCGCCTGGGCACGCGCAATGGCTCTGGCAAAAAACGCAACACCAAAACCGGGTTCGTGCTCCAACACGTTCGTCCAATCGGCAATGGCGAGGTGCAAAGATCCTGTTTGCTGGTGAATAAATCCGCGGTGACAGCGCGCGACCATAGAATTGGAATCTAGTCGCAGAGCCTCGTTGTAGTCCGCCAGGGCCTCGTCCAGATCGCCTCGTTCCCGATGGACCGTGCCGCGGTTGTCGTATGCAATAGGGAATGCGGGATCGATTTCGATGGCCTTGTCGAGGTCAGCGATCGCGTCGTCGTATTCCCCCTTGTGGTACTTACTCCAGCCTCGATTGTTATAAGCTCGCGCAAGTTGCGGAAGGATTTCGATAGCCTTGTCGTAGTCGGCGATAGCTCTGTCATGCTCGCCTTTGGCATACCACGTGTTGCCACGGTTGCAGTAGGCGGCCGCGTAATTCGGGTCGATTTCAACGGCCTTATCGTAGTCGGCGATCGCCCTGTCATGTTCGCCCCGCTGACTCCACGTGTGCCCGCGGTTGTTGTAAGCCGCTGCCAGTCGAGGGTTGACTCCGATCGCCATAGCGTAGTCAGCGATCGCTTTGTGGTACTCGCCTTTCGCCTCCCGGGCGAGACCGCGGTTGTTGTAGGCGAGAGCGTAATACGGATTGATTTCGATGGCCTTATCGTAGTCGGCGATCGCCCTGTCATGCTCCCCGTGCTGACTCCACAGGTGCCCACGCCTGTTGTAAGCCTCTGCCAGTCGAGGACTGATCGTGATCGCCGTGTCGTAGTCAGTGATCGCTTTGAGATACTCGCCTTTCGCCTCCCAAGCGAAACCACGATCGTTGTAAGCCCAAGGGAGACTCGGTTTCAGGCGGATCGCTTCGCTGAAATCGGCGATCGCCTCGTCGTAGTTCCCTTTCTTGCACCGCGCCTGGCCGCGAGCGAGGTAGGCGAGGACACATCCGGGGTCAAGTCGGACGGCTAGATCGAGGTCGGCAATCGCCCGATCGTAGTCGCCTCGTACACACCGTATTTCCCCGCGGCCGGCGTAGGCGGGTACGAATCTGGGATCGAGTCGGATCGCCTGTTCGAAGTCGGCGAGCGCCCGATCGTAATCCCCTTGCAGCCGTCGCACCTTGCCGCGACCCCAGTAGGCGAAAAGGTATTTCGGATTGAGTCGGAGGGCTTGGTCGAAGTCGGCAAGCGCATGGTCGTAATCACCTCGCAAACACCGCACGTCGCCACGACCGCCATAGGCGAGAACGCACGTGGGATCGAGCCGGATGGCCCGATCAAAATCGGCAAGCGCCGGCTCGTAATCCTCTTTGAAACGCCGTGCCTCCCCACGACCCCAATAGGCAAGAGCACAGTTCGGGTCGAGTCGAATCGCCCGGCTGAAATCCGCGATCGCCCGATCGTAATCGTGCTGTAAACGCCGCACCTCGCCACGGCTGGCGTAGGCTCGGGCATGGTTTGGATCGCTTCGGATTGCATTGTCAAAACAACCAATTGCGTCCTCCATACGGCCCTCATGCAGGAACGCAAGTCCACGCTCACAGTGGGCTTCCGCTTCTCCGGCTTCAACATACAGAACCGTCTTGGCGTCAACCATCGGTTGCGTTTGCTCCATCGTCAGGACCTTATTGCCGGCCTCGGTCTTCGCTTCGTCGGCTCCGGCCGCATGTGGTTGGCACGTTGCACCAGCCACGGCCAGACACGCGGCTGCCAGAAAAACACTGCGTTCAAACATGAGTCGACCTCCTCGTGCAAAGCGATCACGTTTCCCCTTCGGCTCGGTGCGGACCGTTCGCGGGTTGACGTCAATGTTCGCGCATCGCCAGCAAACCCGTCAGCGTGTCTGCGTCTGGCCGAAACGTTCGTATTTCGCGTTCTCGTCCCACAGCTCCCAGAGTATTGATTCCGAATGGGCTGCCATCTACGTTCGACAAAGCTGGCTGCAGAAAGGATTGAGTAATGAACTCTCTTGCCAGACTGTGCTGCGTGATGACATCCGGTGCGTCAGATTCCGGCCAAGAGACATAGACATCAACCGCCCCAATAGCGTTCTTGTCTCCGAGAACCTCCGTCGCATGAACGACGATGACTTGGTCGGCGTCTGTGCTATCGAGTCGCATTTCCCGAGGTTGGCCCACGAAAAGAGGCCCTGCCGGATCTGCAGCGACAATGGCACGCACCGGCTCGCCGAACAGCTCTGGTTTTGCACACTCGTTGCTGACGAATGCAGCTATCTGCGCACCGAGACTGTGACCGGAAACCACCGTCATCGATGGTTGTATTCCTCGTTCCTTCATCCACCCGGCGATTTCTCTTCCCAGCCGCGTCGAGACTCGCACAGCTCGCGTATACTCTGAGACGATGTCCGTCAGTTGCTCCCACGGGAGAGCCCACGAGAGCTTTTCATCTCGAGGAGGCTCGGGCGGCAAAACCCAATCGACGATTGCCACATTGGCCGTGGGAAAACGTCGCTGGATGGCAGCGGCCTGCCGCAGACAAGGAGCCGACGTACCACTGTCATTAAAGCCGTGGACCACAAGATAAGTGGGAACTCCACAGTCAACTGGCCAGCCGCGCTCCAGCGGTGCGCCATCCGCCGCAAGAAAACGCACGATTCGAGCACCACTGGTCTCTACGGCATGTGCGTTATCGAAGATCAACATGGCGACCAAAGCTACTGTCATGGAAGCCAGGATGTCGCGTTGCCGGTTTGCGCACATCAGTTCGTCCTCCCTTCGTCGAATACTTGGCGACGATTTCCGATCAATCTCCTCCTGCCTAAAACAACACAAGCCCGTGACGCGGTTTTTCAGAAACATTTGGCTGGTTGTCGGTGGCGGCGAGTGGCGAAAGAAGAGCATGGGGATGAGACGTGCCCGAAGGCCATATCCGGTTCGGCATCTTGGACCACCGAATTCTCTTGAGTCACCTTCCGTGCGGACGCAAACATTTGCTGCGCCCGGGCGGGCAGTCTTTCACGGCACACCGTGTCCAGCACACAGACGAGCTAATGAAAGCAGTGGGCGTGAGCGGCGGGATCAAACGTCTTCGTTTGAGATGCTACGGGGATGTCGGGGATATCCCAGCCTCTTAGCTTTGCGAACGACGGAAAAGTCCGTCGGTACATGAGGTCCGCTTCCGCGTGTATTGGGCCTGTCTTCGGCTTGGGAAATTCGAAGCAGGACTCGTCCGTCGCCAAAGCCGGAATGCGAGTGTCGCTTTGAATACGAGTCTGGACCCACTGCGGTGCCGAAACGCGAATCGGCCGTGACGGCATGTCCGGATAATTGGTGGCAACTTCCTCAAGGATTTTGACGTAGAAGCGCCCCGGACGGGCTGGAATCCCGTAATAGCGGCAGTGATTGCCGTAAAGGATCGCCCAGCCATCGCCCGGCCCCAACCGATCGCCGCGATGACTTCGTCATCGGCTGCAACGTAAAGATTGCTACCGAACGCTGCCAGAGCGAAAACAGCAGCGGCGATTGTGAACAGCGTACGCATTTTACGCTCCTGCTTCACGGGTTATCGGTCTGCCGTGCATCCCAGACAACAGGAACGTCAGAAGTTGCAGGCTCGATCGTCTACCCTCTCATCCTGACCCATTCCTCTGCTTCCAATCGCAGCTTCGACTGCCCACAGTTTAGGAAGATTTGTTTCATCGTGTATCCCGTGCCGAAAATCTGGCGGAGCGGAGAATCGGCACCTGGGACTTTGTACGACACAGAGACCCACGGAATTGATGCCGCGAGGGCCGTTGCTTGACGGGCGTCTTCAGGTGTCACCTCATACTCCTGCAGCACCTCCGGGAGAACCTCCCGCCCAACCGGCGGCGGTCCTACGCGACTCCGAGAGAAGAACAAAAAGAAAGGGAGTGATATGGACAATAGGAGCCTGCGACGGGGGAAACCACAGTGATGCCAGCTCCAGCGTCGAATGATTCGGCACGTCGCACCGCTGCAAGCTCTATCTCCTCCACGTGCTGCAAGGGCTGAAATCCCATGACCCCACGGCCTGGAGTCGCTTTGTCAACGTGCTCGGGGGTGCGGTTTACCAATGGTCATGCTTCGGCCGATATCGCTGCCGACTTAGGGATGAGCCAAGATGCCGTCAGACAAGCCAAACGCCCGTCCGGTCACCGACACCATCAAGTCTCTTGCCGGGATGAGATGGTGGTAGATGAAAGCCTGCATCATGTCTTCGGCCGGGATGGCCGGCCGGCGTATCTCCCGTCCGTTGATCATCGCGCGTCCTGCCAGGCGCAAGCTGATGGGTTCTTTTGTAGGGGCAGGTGGGACCGTCAACATGAGCCGCACACTCTCCTCACCGGCTGGAACCCACCCGCCGCTCAACACGAAGCCCGGCGGCGCATCTACCAATGAGAGCGCGATAGCATCGGAGAAGCCGTCTCTTCGCAAAGCATGGATCGTGATCGGTACGCTCGTGCCCGCGCGGGCGTTAATGCTGGGCGGCACGATACGCAACTCGAAGTCGGGTCGTTGCGCATTGATGTGCAAGCGATATCCGTACGCTGTGCCGCCCTTGCGCTGTGTGTCGCCCAAGTGGAGATAGTAAAACCCATCTGCTGGAATCGTGACGCGTAGCCGAGAGTCCGCGTGATGCGTGGTCAATCCCGCCGCCTTATCCTCATGGTCATCGTTGACCTCGATTTGTCGGCCCTTTTCGTCGGTCAGCATGAGCACGGAGTCCACTGGGGAGTTCAGCCGGCGTGCTTTTACTTCGGCGAAAATCATGCCGCCGGCACGGCAGTAGAAGCGGAAGACGTCCCAATCGCCGGGGCGGTCAATTCGCCCGTTGACAATCAATGGTGGTCGAAGCTGTTGCGCGCTTCCCGGCTCGTTGTTCGGCTCTGCTTCCAGGCAATCCGGCAGCGTGTCCACGGCAAATGGCACGTGGTTAGTAACCCGCTGACCTTTCAATATGACAATCGGATGAACGTCCGGACTTCTACCTTTGGTGTCCAGCGTGAGCTTTTCCACCGGGAGATTCCAACCGTTCAACTCGACATCTATTCGACTGTCGGTCCGGCCGCCCATCGGAAAAACGCTCGTCACAAACGGAATCTCGCCCAGGGTGATGCGATAAACGAAATCCTCACGTCCTCGGTAAATGGCATCCTTGATCTCCAAGGTGTATAGGCCGTCCTCGGGAATCTCGTAATAGAGGACCGGATCAGGGTCGAAGCGATAGTCGTCCACATACGCCACTTCGTTTCCGTTCGCATCATAAAGCGCCAACGTGGCCTGAAGCCAGCCGGGAACGGCGTCGGCCAGGTTGGGAATCAACTTCCGCGCGCTGGCGGCAACAACCAGGCGCATGCCTTTGGGGGCCTTCAAACGAAAGCGGTCAATATCGCCTGGCATGATCTGACCGTTTACAATGATCGGTAGCCGCTTCCCATTCCCCGTATCGCCCGTTTTGTCGTTCCGTTCGCCTTCCACGTATTCCGGGAATTCCCCGACATGAAATCTGAGCGGGTTTGACAAACCGGATGACGTTCTTAAGCGCAACTCCCGTTCACCCAGCTTTGCATTTGGAGCGATCCGGACCTGGAGAACGACCGTTTCCGCAAGTTGCGGGTTGGGTTGCCGTTTGGGGTCGCTGTGTGCCTCGTCGTACTGATCGAGGGCCATCAAGTCCTCGGCGTCTACGCCCATCTCCTTCCCGACCCTCAGGGCCGCCTGTTTTGGGTTTTCGAGGAAAAAAGTCTCCTCGTACACCCGTCGGAGCTTTTCTCGCAGCTTTTCTCGCAAATCGGTCGCCTCTTCTTCGCTGAGCGGTTTGCTGTACTTCACCACCCTCGCGTCAACACCTTCGCCTGAGAAGTACGCTTTGGTGGCACTATCGAGATGCTGCCCGCCGATCGTCACTTGGAAATAGTCGCCCTGCTGGCCGCCGGCAGGGTAGACATAAGCGACATGCGGCTCCCGCGGTCCGAATTGTCCCGGCTGCGCCCAGACGCCCGGCGCAGCCGTAAGGATCCCCGCTAGCCACAGGAGTATGTGCCATCGGAATCGGTTCATGGTACCCTCCTTCGTCTACACGATTTCTTTCAAGCGTCCGCCTGACTGCACGCCGTCCGCAGCGGACGGCAGCAAGCGGAAGGTCTTACCTTCAGGATCCTGCAGGGTCGCGTCGGCGTCGATGCCGAGCAGTTCATAGATGGTTCCGATCAGATCGCACGGATAGACAGGCCGGTCCTTCACGTTTTCCCCCCTCGCGTCCGACGCCCCGACCACGTGGCCACCCTTGAAGCCGCCTCCGGCAACAACGGCGGAGAAGACAGGAAGATGGTGGTGGCGTCCGCCACTGAATTCCGGTTCCCACGCGATCCGCGGGCTCCTACCGAATTCGCCGCCCCACCAGACGATGGTGCTGTCCAGAAGGCCGCGGTCCGACAGGTCCTCAAGCAGTGTTGCCATCCCCTTGTCCATCTCCGGAAGTCTTTGTTGCATGACCTCGAAATTTTCTTTGTGCGTATCCCAATCCCAATCTTTGCTGCTGTAGTTGATGGTGACGTAGGGGACGCCGCTTTCGACCAGCCGGCGCGCCACCAGGCAGGACTGTCCGAACTTGCTGCGGCCATACCGGTCTCTCAACCCTGCGTCTTCTGTCGAAAGATCGAAGACCTTTCTGCCATCGCCGAGAATTCGCTCGTACGCCTCGTCCTCGCACTTCTGCAGCGCTGCAATTCGCGGATCGCCTTGCATGGTGCGGGTCAGCTTGTCTAGCTTGTTGAGCAGCTCGCGCCGCTTGCGCTGCCGCTGGAGAACGCTCGGGTCCGAGAAGCCTCTGACGTTGAACGGCGTATTGGCCGGGTTGCCGCCTGTGGCAAAGGGCTTGTAGCGCGAACCCAGGAACCCTGCTTCCGAGAATCGCCCCTGTGGTTTGGTCAAGACAATGTAGGGTGGAAGAAGCCCCTGGTATCCCGCGTCGCGGCCCTTGAATTTCGAGACCACGGCGCCGACACACGGGTACCCAATCGAGTCCAGGGTACCGGGCTGTTGCCCGGTTTGGGCCAGGTAGGCGGCCGTTTCATGGCCCTTATCTTCGTGGTCCACGTGGGTCATGCTGCGGATGATCGAGTACTTGTCGGCCTGCTTCGCCAACTCGGGGAGCAGTTGTCCGATCATTATCCCGTTCACATTGGTCCGGATCGGCCTGTTCAGGGGACCGCAAAAGTCGTCGCCTGCCTCGGGTTTTGGGTCGAAGGTGTCCAGTTGCGATGGACCACCCCACATCCAGATCTGGATCACCGCCTTGGCCTTTGCCCGTGGTTCCGCCGCCAAGGTAGGACGGCTCATTTTGCCGGCGAGCAGAAGTCCCGCCGCACCGGAAAGGCCACTCCGCAGAACGGCGCGCCGCGAGATTGGGATGCCGGCTTGACGCGAGACCACATCGTCTGAATCGGGAATCGCCAAGCCAGGTGTCGAATGATGTTTCGCAGTCATCTTGTCACCTCTCTTCTTTCTGTGCGCTCGTTTTCTTTCCGTGACACCCGGCCATCGGCACACGCCGTGGAGGCCATCGGCTCTTGCTTTGTTGCCTAATGCCGACAAAGGAATTCTGGCGTGTTAATCAACGCCCAGGTCAAATCAAACAAGGCCTCCGGCGCAAGCCCTTCCTCGAAATCAAAGTGAGCTTGAAAGTCCATCAGTTCCTCTTCGGTGGGGAAACGAGAGAGAATGGCCAGGTAAACGTCTTCCACGACCTGGCGCGGACCGCGGTTAGGCTGGTAAAGCGCTTGGCTGCCGAGGCTCAGTTCAACTTTCCGCTGAATATCCTTATCGTTCAGAAGCAGTTGTGCCTGGGCGGACGTAGGCTCGTTGTTTCGTTCGGATAACAGCCCGGTATCGCGAGGCGGACGTCCGAACATTTCGAGAAAAGGACTCGTGATGCTGCCGTCGGCCAAGGCGATCGTGCGTTGGCTTCCTGGAATGAAGGTGAAGGGTACCGGGACTTTGCTTGAATACTCCTCCGTCGTCCCCGAGATCTGGCACAGTGCATCGAGCAACACTTCCGCATCCAAACGGCGCAGCGGATAGTAGGCGAAATTCGCTTCGGCGTCGGGATGTGTGCTCTTGGAGATGGAAGAAAGCTG
Organism: Pirellulaceae bacterium; assembly: GCA_016784735.1. GTDB lineage: Bacteria > Planctomycetota > Planctomycetia > Pirellulales > Pirellulaceae > JADHUC01. Next base: position 17,151 of record JADHUC010000088.1, read on the forward strand.
ATAGGTCTTCGAGTTGAGTATCAGCCGATAGATGTGCTTCAGGTCGTATCGGGCCGTGATCAACTCGTGTTCGAGCAAGTCCAGCAACTCGGGGTTCTGCGGCGGATTGTCGGGACGAATGTCGTCCGGTTCATGAATGATGCCGCGTCCCACCAGCCAATACCAGATGCGGTTCACGATGTTGCGGGCAAACCAGGGATTCTGCGGCGTAATCAGCCAATCAGCGAAAACCTCGCGCGGATCCTCGTCCTCGGACAGCCGGGCCGGGGTCCCGTCGGGGAAGATCGCGGGGCCCGAAACGTTGGCAGCAGCGTCCTCGGCGGGTCCCAACATGTCAAAGTAGACAATCTCTTCTTTCCACTCCTTGGTCGCCTTGTAACCACCGCGGGAGAAGAAGGCCGCCAAGCCCGCCATGCGGTCTTCCGGCCAGTTCTCGGCACGCACTCCCATGAATGTCAACGCCACGGCTTGAGCAATCGTCTGCGGCTCGGTGTTGGGGATGGCACGGTAGAAATTGACCTGTGGATCGCGGAAATTGCTGCCGCTGCCGGTGAGCATCTCACGGGCGAATTCATCGTATGGCTTGTTCTGCTTGATCGATGTCCGGATCCAGCGGTGATAGGCCTGCACCGCATTGGGCCAGAGATTGATGGGGAATTCCGCTTTGACCCGCAGCACATCGCCCCACTTCATTGCCCAATAATCGGCGAACTCCGGCCGCTCGAGCAGGCGATCGATCAAGATGCGGCGTTTGTTTGGGTTTCGGTCTCGCAGGAACTTCTTGGCCTCTCGTGGCGTCGGCAGCGTGCCGATGACGTCCAGATAGACCCGTCGAACAAACACCTCGTCAGAACACACATCCGCCCGCTGGATTCCCAACTGCTTCAATCTGTCGAAAACCAGCAGGTCGACCTTGGCGGACTTGGGTTGAATTCCGGCCTCGGTCACGTTGTTTCCCGGATATCGCTTCCGAAACCGAGCCTCGCCTTGACGAGCAGGCAGCGGGGAAGTGGTCGCTAGCCGCGAGGAGAAGCGTCTTATCGCCGTCCGCGAGGACGAGCGTTTAGTCGCTGGCCGCGAAGGCGAGCGTATCGTCACTGGCGGGCGGGCCGATTCGATCTCGCGGATGCGGATATTGCGAAAGGCCGCAGGCCCATCTTGTTCCACCGTGCCGCTGCCTAGACCGATGATTCCGGAACGGGGACGGTGGCGCAACCGCTTGTCGCTGTTCATACTCAGATCCAGAACGCGAACGCCGTTCAGCGTGACTTGCACGCGGTCCCCCTGGCAGCGGATGTTCATCGAATTCCATTGATTGACGGGCCTCTGCGCCGAGCCTTCGGGCTCGACAACTCCAATGATACTACCCGTTCGGATGTAGCGCATGTTGGGCTTCGCCGCCTGCAGATCCGGATCAGCAATTCGGATTGCCATGCCCGTCTGTGCGAGATTGCCGGTCCTGGGACATCGGACATAGACACCGCCTGCGGCGCCGACGGAGACGTTGAACTCCAGATGAAGCTCGAAATCGCTATATTCCCCCTTGCATTTGACCCAACTGTATTGGCGAGCCGCCCAGACAAGGATGCCCTCGCTGACATACCACTCTTCTTGGTCTGCTGGCAGCGGCCGATGCCGACTCTGACCGCCGAATCGCAACATCGGTGTCAAGCCTTGTAGGTCGCGGCCGTTGAACAGCGACACCTCTTTTCTTTGTATGGCGTAAACGTGCCCGCAGCATAAGACCGTCACGGTCAGGGCCAGGCAAAAATGCCTTCGATCGATCATCGTCGTTTTCTCCTCAACGCACTCTGGTTCCGCTACCGCATATCGCGGTCTGTTCACAAGGTTTCGCTAAACCCTTCCACAGGTAACAACACTGCCCCGTGACGCGTTTTTTTGAGACTCCTCGCTGATCCCGACCGGTCCTGTGCCGGTCGAAATGGGTTTGGGAACTACAGACGCCTGTCTTCCTCATACTTCCCCTTCGCCCGCCGCCGGAGGCGGCGGGCGAAGGGGGGACGGGCCTGGGCACGCCTCGACTCGTTGCCAAACCTTTCCACCGACCGGCACAGGGCCGGTGGGGTTGTCGGGATGAGCGAGAGCGTCGCGGCGAATGGCGACAAACCAGCAACGGGATGAGATCTATGCCGGCGAAACAGCCGGGAAAGGTCGGTGTTCCATCAAAATCGGACGGAGCCGTTGGCGGGAGGCTTGCATGTGCAGCCGTTTCGAGGTATTCGTAGAGCAGCGGCTTCAGTGATGTCGTGGTCTCGCAAGGAGCTTGCGACAGGGGAAACCAGAGTTATGCCAGCTCCAGCGTCGAATGATTCGGCACGTCGCACGGCTGCCAGCTCTATCTCCTCCACGATGTTGCAGGGCCTGAAATCCCACGACTCCACGGCCTGGAGCCGGTTTGTCAAGGTGCTAGGGCCTGTGGTTTACCAGTGGTGCCGACGATCTCGCCTTCAGCCCAGCGACTCGGAAAACGTCATGCAGGAGGTTTTTCTGAGCGTAGCGGAGAAATTGGATGCCTTTCACCGGACGAAGCCTGGTGATTCCTTCCGCGGATGGCTCTGGACGGTGACGCAAAATAGGATTCGTAATTACGTTCAGCGGTGGAAACGTCACCCGGACGGGGCTGGCGGGACGGATGCCAAGATGCAGTTTGAACAGTTGCCCGCGCTCGAATCCTCCGAGTCAGCGGAGCCGGCAACGCTCGATGCCGACTGCATCATCGTTCGCCGAGTTCTGATGTTGATCCGGGACGATTTTGAACACAACACGTGGCAGGCTTTCTGGCGAATGGCAGTGGGAGGACACGCTTCGGCCGATATCGCGGCCGATTTAGGGATGACCCAAGATGCGGTCAGACAAGCAAAACGCCGTGTGGTCCGGCGGCTCCGAGAAGAGTTGGAGGGACTCTTATGATCGATTCGCGTCACGGCCATGTGTTGCTGCAGATCGACGTGGTTGGCCAAAGGTGTCGACGCATGGGTAGCGTACCGTGGCGGGTTCCTTGACGAGTTGGAGCCAAAACATGCCCGCTCGTGGCTGTCTTCATCGTGAACACATTGATGCCTATCTGACCGGTGATCTCGGTGAGAAGGCGATGCGACGAGTCCGCCGCCATCTTACCGGCTGCCCCAAGTGTCATGCCATCGCCGAGGAGTTGAAGGAGGAGTTCGAAGCAGTTTCCTCGGAACTGGTCGGCTTGCTGCGTCGGCCGGGACAGGGGCCGCAATATCTCGACGAACCTGAGTTTCGGCGGGCCTTGGCCAAAGTCGATGCGCTTCGGTATAAGCTGTCAATCTCCTCTCCACAGCAAGCCGCCGGCCAACTCGCCGCGCTCACGGCGCATCCCGATCAGATCGGGCAATATCAATTGCTGGAAAGCCTGGGCCAAGGCGGTATGGGGACTGTCTACAAGGCGCTGCACACGAAACTTCGGCGAGTGGTGGTTGTCAAGGTGCTCTCGTCCGAGCGGATGGACGACCCCGGCGCGGCGGCGCGCTTTCACCGTGAAATGGAAGCCGTAGGACGACTCGACCATCCGCACATCGTGCGGGCGACCGATGCTGGGGAAGCCAGTGGGACCTGTTTTCTAGTCATGGAATTTGTCGACGGAATCGACCTGAGCGACTTGGTTGCCGCCTATGGCCAGCTTCCCATCGCCGATGCCTGCGAGTTGATCCGTCAAGCCGCCATTGGGCTGGATCACGCCCACCAGCACGGTATGGTCCACCGCGACATCAAACCATCGAACCTGATCCTGAGTTCCGATGGAATGGTGAAGGTGCTTGATCTTGGGCTGGCTCGATTGCGTGGAGCCCCAGCCGCCCATCAAGAACTGACCGCCACCGGCCAAATCATGGGAACGCTTGACTACATGGCCCCAGAGCAGGCTGAGGACGCTCACTCGGTGGATATCCGCGCGGACATTTACAGTCTGGGCTGTACGCTTTACAAGCTCGTAACGGGGCATGCGCCGTTCAGCAGCTCCAAATACGACACTCCGATCAGCAAAGCCATGGCCCACATCCAGAAACCGCCGCCACCGATCAGCGAGCATCGTTTGGACGTACCGAAGGGCCTTGAGGAAGTCATACTACGCTTGTTGGCCAAGGACCCGGCCAGACGATACGCGACTCCGAACATGGTGGCGGAAGCTTTGTTGCCATTCACGGGCGGTCGCGACCTCTTGGCGCTATGCAGCAAGGCGACGGGGGACGATCTAGACAAGTTCGAGGCACCCGTGGCGACCTCCGGAGACACTGGGCCCGCGATCCCGGCCCGGGCCTCCACGCATGTGACGCCCGAGGGCAGAGCGGCCGTGAGCGCGCCCAAGCCGCCGCCCGTGCCCCCTCCGCGCCAGCTAAAACAGATCAGTGCTTCCACGGGCGCAGAAAGAAAACGTGCCCGCTCTTCGCGTCGGCGTTTGGTCGTGGTTGCACTGTTGCTTCTGATCGCGGGGAGCTTATTCCTGCCCCAAGTCCAAACCTGGATCAAGAGCAAGGACGATTGGCTGAATTGGCTGAGCTGGATGCAGACGAAACCGGCCAGACCGAACTTGGCAAGTGCTCCGTTCAGTACGGCGGAAGCTAGAGAGCATCAAGAACGATGGGCGAGTTTCCTGGGCGTACCGGTTGAGAAAACCAACTCGATTGGCATGAGATTCGTCTTGATCCCCCCGGGTGAGTTCTTGATGGGCTCGCCGGACGATGAGGAAAATCGCTACGACGATGAGTACCAACATCGAGTACGCGTCACCAAGCCGTTCTACTTGGGCGTGTACGAGGTGACGCAAGACGAATACCAAACGGTGATGGGGACGAACCCCAGTAACTTCTCCTCAGGCTCAAGCTGTTATCCTGTGGAGTGTGTTTCCTGGGAAGAAGCCGTGGAATTCTGTCGGAGGTTGTCCTCCCTGCCGGGAGAGGCGACGGCAACCCGGGCGTACCGTTTGCCGACTGAAGCCGAGTGGGAATATGCTTGCCGAGCTGGGACGACGACGACGTACCATCTTGGAGATGATTTGGACCACGAGGACGCGAACGTCGACCAGGGCTTAAGTTTAGGGCGCACCACGACTGCAGGCTCCTACCAGTCCAATGCGTTCGGACTGTATGACATGCACGGCAACGTGTGGGAGTGGTGCCAGGACTGGCATCTCTATTACTACTACAGAGAATCTCCAATCAAAGATCCCCAGGGGCCGTCTCAGGGGTCGCTTCGGGTCCGGCGAGGCGGTTCCTGGGACGTTTCACCCGCTTTGTCCCGTTCGGCGGTCCGTTTCGGGCGATCGCCGTCGGATCGGGAACCGAGCCAGGGCTTTCGCATTGCGAGGACGATCGACTTGCCGGAGCATGCACTTTTCGAAGGTGAGGAGCCGCTCGATTGGGTGTCGCTATTTGACGGCAGCGACCTGACTGGCTGGACGCCGATGCTATCGTCAGGCGAGCCGGACGATCGACAGCCGCCAGACGGGGGCGACTGGATTGTACGCGATGGAGTACTGGTTTGCGACGGTGCTGAGTCCGCCTGGTTGCGATCCGAGCAGGAATTTGGCGACTTTGTTCTGCACCTGGAATTCAAACTACCGGCTGATGCCAACAGTGGTGTTATCGTTCGCTCGCTGGAAGGGGGCTATCCTTGGATCGAAATCCAACTGCTTGGCACGGATTACGCTGATGACCCCCGGTTCGGCAGGACGGCCCAGACCGGGGCCATCTTCGATCACGTCCCGCCAACGGCAGACGTGCAACGGGGGGCTGATCAGTGGAACACGATGCAGATTCGCTGCGAAGGAGATGACGTTCAAGTTCGCATGAACGGAATGGTGATCGTCGAGGCAGACCTGCAGAACGTAGAGGGGCTTCCGAATCCACCTCGAACCGGTTTCATCGGGTTTCTGAACCACACTAGCGCTAAGAGTGGTTCGGCCGTAGGCACGGCCTTTCGCAATATCCACATTCGGGAATTGAACGTTCAACCATACGGACAGCCGGAACCTGGCTTCGTTAGCCTCTTTGATGGTGAGACGCTTGAGGGCTGGCAGGAGCCGACGGACGGCTACTACGTGGAGGCTGGCACGTTGGTGAGCGCCGAGGACAATCGCGGCACGTTGTTGACGACCAAAGAGTATAGCGACTTCATTTTGCGATTCGAGTTCCAGTTGGAATCCGGCGCGAACAATGGAGTGGCCATTCGCGCGCCGCTCGACGGGGATCCGTCTTGCGACGGGATGGAAATCCAGATACTCGACAACTCGTCGTTTCAGGACGCGGACCTCGATCCGAGCAAGTATCACGGCTCGATTTTCGACGTTGAGCGGGCAGAACGGGGGCATTTGAAGGACGTCGGCCAGTGGAACAGCCAGGAGATCTTTTGCCGTGGGCGTCAGGTTCGCGTCACGCTGAATGGCGCGATCATTCTTGATGTCGATTTGGACGAACTGGGCCCGGACGCGCGTCAGAGATGTCCGGGAATAGAACGAGATAAGGGTTATTTGGGTTTCATCGGCTTGAGATCCACAGGGAACTTCCCTAGGGCCAAAGTAAGGTTCCGCAATGTCCGCATCCGCGAACTCGTACCGGCGAACTAATCGCGCAATCGAAGCAACTCGTGTGTTTGGACAGCCCCGAGCCTTCTCCCAGCTACAACCCAAGCCCGTGACGCGATTTGGCGAAGAACTTGGTCAGCGTCTGTGTTGGCGAGTCGCACTTCGGGAGGTGGGCCTGTGAGACCGACGGTTCGATGTGGGCGGACGATTCGAAAGGTCTTTGATGGCATCGGTCAGTTGCTTGCGCACTTCTGGAGGTAGATTAGACTTGTTCAGCACGCCGCTACGTTCGAAACGCTCCTTGAAGGTCTCGAACGATGGCTTCGTCAGCTTAAGAGGTGTCGCAGATGCGTTGGGCCCCACGTCGACGTCAAAGGTGCCTGCGACGAAGCTCTTGGATGCATCCGGCAAACATAGATAAATACGTCCCGGGAGCTTGTTGCCTGCGAGTCGGCCAAACTGCAGTTTCATGGTGTATTCACGACGGAAGCTCATACTGAGTGGGATTCTGTTGCCTTCGACTCTGTAGGACATGATCACCGTTGGGACCGATATGTTCGGGGTTACCATCGGAAGCGTGTCTTCTCTTTTCACCACATACGTCTTGCCCTCAAGGAACGCGCCGCTTTTCAGAGACGGGACGCGGAAGAAGATGGTAAACGCGTGATTCGCAAAAAACCCCTTTCCTTGCCTGAGTTCGAGCGTCATGTCACCCTTGAGCCGCGCCCTCTCCACCCGGAACTCAACGCCATGCACCCTTCCTTGTGCTGGTATCGATGGGATGGGAACATTAGTGACATCTTCTCTCCAGACAGGTTCTTGCACTTCCGCCGCGGTCGCCAATGTTGAAAGGACGGATACCCAAATCGCAAGCGTGGTTGTTTTCATTTCAGCCTTCCTCATCACCATTATCCGAGGCCCTTGGCAGAAATCGTTCGGGCAGTCTCGGTTTCTAGACCACGTCCAAGCCAACAAGCACTCCGATGAAAAGCAGGAGCGTTACCGTTAGCCCCCAGTAGGCAGTTCCAATTATGCCAGTGACAAGCCCGGCCGTGGACAAAGGCTCCCGATAGAGCTTGCGCTGCTTCTTGGCAAAGACAATGGCAGCGATACCGCACCCAAGCCCTAGATATGGCAGAGGTATGCTCAGGATGCCAAGGACCAGACTGGTTATACCAAGCGATCTTGGCCCGCGTTGCTGTGGGATAGGCGTAGGACCAGCCACTGCCGCGGCCGGCTCGCTGGATGTCTTGTTCAGGACGTTGCAGACTTGGAGGATGAAGAGCGGAATGAGAACACAGTTGGGACACGTAAGAAGCGTCCCAATCCATGGGGCACCCGCCAAACCTGCAACCTTTCCGACGCTGCCGCCGAGAGCAAGAAGCGCAGCGATCCCAAGCGGGAGAGCTTCGGAAACACGCGGAACCTTCGCGCCCGACTTTGCTGCGTAGGTATTCCAATCTTGAGCCCAGCCCCGGAGGACAATGAACCACCAGTACAGGTTGAACACCGGAATGAACAGGAATCCGACGGCTTTGCCGGGCGTTGTGCGTGCCACCGAGGACGGGATCGCCTTCCACATCTTGTAGATCAGGATCAGGAAGACAACAAAACCGTAGAGGCCGAAAAGACCAGCCACAATTGTGAATGGTAGGTGTTCTTCCTGGATCTTGCCCCCGCCCGCGATCATGGGGCCGATCGCAAAGGGCGTGCCGATAACCATCGCAGCAAGATAGGACCCGAAGTAGAATCGCTTGCTCACATTATCCATCGTGCTAACCTTTCTATTCTTGGTTCTAACGCGGACATGAAGGACTGTTCGCAAATCCCTTCCACGAGTAACAACACAGACCCGTGACGCGATCTCGCAGGAAATCCATGGCTGCTTGTCTGACGCGGCGAATGGCGAAGAACGTGCGACGGGAGGAGATGTAGGCCGACGAAGCGGTCGGAACGAACTCGTGTTCCTTCGATATCCAGCGGAGCCGCCGACGGGAGGCTTGCATGCCTGGCCGTTTCGGGGTATTCGTAGAGCAGTGGCTTCGGTGACGTCGTGGTCTCGCAAGCAGCTTGCGACAAAGAGAGAGCAAATCCATGTCAGCCGCAGCATCGAATGCTTCCGCCAATGGTGCGGGTGCCAGCTCGATCTCCTCCACTATGCTCCAAGGGTTGCGAGACCAAGACGCCGTGGCCTGGAGTCGGTTGGTCAAGGTGCTGGGGCCCGTTGTCTACGAGTGGTGCCGGCGATCCGGGCTACAACCCAGCGACGCGGAAAACGTCGTGCAGGAAGTCTTTCTGAGCGTGGCCGTCAAAATCGAAACGTTCCGCCGCGAGAAGGCTAGCGACACGTTCCGCGGCTGGCTCTGGAGGATTACACAAAACAAGATCCGTAACTACGTTCAGCGCTGGAAAAAGCATCCAGACGGCGCTGGCGGGACAGACGCCAAGGTGCAGCTACAGCAGCTCGCGGTTTGCGAATCGTCAGACTCCGAAGCGCCATCGGACCCCAATTCCGATTGCCTCATCCTGCACAGGGTGCTGGAATCGATTCGAGAAGACTTTGAACACGACACATGGCAGGCTTTCTGGCGGATGGCGGTCCAAGGACATCCATCGGCCGAAATCGCTGCCGACTTGGGCATGACCCAAGAGGCGGTCAGGCAAGCGAAACGCCGCGTCGTGCGGCGGTTGCAAAACGAATTAGATGGCATTTTCTGACGGGAATGGATGACTAATCGGGGCGGCTGCTGTTCGGCCAGGAAGATCGTTCCGTACTCTCCTCTTTCCGCTCTGGGAGATGTCGACAAAGCAGTCGTGAACGAGGAAAGGCAATTCCGCAGAGATCGCAATAGACAGCGACAAAGAACAGACGCGATGGCCACCTAATAATCCGTCGCGTTTCCTGCTTGCTTAGGTACAACTCGCCGCTGCATTTACACCGTGGGCATCGCATGGCCTGCCTACCTGTTCGCTGGAGAGGGGGAAGGACTCCAGCGCACGAGGGGGTAAGTTGCTACTATAGTATCCTGGAGTATCAGGTCAACTTATTTCTTCGGAATTCGGTCAGATCGCGTCACGCTTGTGTGTTGTTAATAATAGGCGGGCAACCGCGCCCGCACGCCAGTGCGATTCGTTCGCAGCATGAACTCGCATATCGAGATCATCCGAAGGCCCCCTGATTCACTGGAGCAAAGCTATGTCCCGGAGCGGTTGCCTCGATCGTGAAAGAATCGATGCTTATCTGATTGGCACGCTCGGTGATCCCGAGAGGCGAGAAGTGCGGCGTCATCTTGCCGACTGCCCGCACTGCCAAGTGATCGCCGACAGTTCAGAAGAGGAATTCGAGTCGAAGTCTTCCGATCTGATCGGTTTGTTGCGACGGCCAGTTCCCGCGGGTGAATACGTGAACGAGCCCGAATGCCAACGGGCCCTGGCCAAGGTCGATGCGTTCAAGCATCAAGTACCGTTCGTCTCCCTCGCGCAACGCAAGCGACATTCGTCCGGCGAGACTTGGCACCCACAACAACTAGGCCAATATCAACTACTGGAACGATTGGGCCGGGGTGGCATGGGCACGGTCTACAAGGCGTTGCATACCAAGCTACGGCGGGAAGTGGCCCTGAAGATTCTCCCGCCCGAGTCGATGGGTGACGCCAGTGCTGCAAAACGCTTTTACCGCGAAATGGAAGCCGTCGGGAAACTCAGTCATCCTCATATCGTGCACGCCACGGACGCTGCGGAGACGGACGGTATCCATTTTCTAGTCATGGAACTCGTCGATGGGGTCGACTTGGCCAGGCTGGTTGCGGCTTGCGGGCCGCTTCCCGCGGCTGATGCCTGCGAGCTGATCCGCCAAGCGGCCATGGGGCTGGAACACGCTCACCAGCACGGCATGGTGCATCGCGACATCAAACCGTCGAACCTGATACTCAATTCAGATGGAGTGGTCAAGGTGCTCGATCTGGGGTTGGCCCGGCTGCGAAGCGGTCCGGCGGAGGGTCAAGAATTGACCAGGAATGGGCAGATCATGGGAACGCTCGATTACATGGCTCCCGAGCAGGCTTGCGATGCCCACTCCGTCGACATCCGCGCCGACATTTACAGTCTGGGCTGTACGCTCTACGAACTGCTCACGGGGCAAGCACCTTTCAGAAGCTCCGAGTACGACACGCCGATTAGCAAAATGATGGCCCATGCTCAGAAATCGCCTTCAGCCGTATGTGCACATCGTGACGATGTGCCGGAGGGTCTTGCGAAAGTGATCGATCGGCTGTTGGCCAAGGAGCCCGCCGATCGGTACGCCACGCCGGCGGCCGTGGCCGAAGCCCTGGAACCGTTCGCCACCGACTGTCGCTTGTTGACACTCATAGGCAAGGCGACCGGTCTGGCCAAGAATGGGCGACGCGCGGAGGGGATGGCTGCTGGAGACGCGGAATCTGTACCCTTGGCAGCGGTCTCGACCTACTCGGAGCACGGGGCCGAAGTGAGTTCGGTCCCACGTGCGGAGACTCCGCCCGCGGAGCGGCCGCGCGAGCAAGAGGAAACTGCCCTTTCCCACGCCCCTGCGCCCAAGCGTGTTAGCGTCGATCGTCGGCGCATCGTCGTTGCCGCGGCGGCACTTCTGCTCCTCGTCGGCGGAGGGGCAATCCTCTCCCAAATCGTCATTCGAATCAAGAGCAAAGACGGTCGGGTGACTGAGATCAAAGTCCCCGAGGGGGACACCGTTGAGATTGAACGGGAGGGTAAGCAGTTGGCCACGTTTCCGGGTGATAAGGCCGGGGATGTCGATGTCAAGCCCTCCGCGATCAACCTCCGTGCTGACACGCCGGCCATCGCTCCCGGAACAGCCTTGGGCCCGATGGCGTGGGTGACCCAGCCGGCAACCTTAGACGGTGTCCGATCGTGGACAATCGCGACGTACGGTCACTCGTGCGGGGTCAGTGCAATGGCCTACAGCCCATCTGGCCAACTGCTGGCGACGGGAGGAGCAGACGGGATTGTCCGCCTGTGGGATGCTTCTGCCCGCCAGTTGATTCGTGCCCTGGTAGGTCACGCGGTCGGCGTGCGTAGCCTCGCCTGGTCACCGCACGGCAACATCCTGGCTTCGGGCGATAGTGCAGGCATGGTGCGGATTTGGGACGGCGGATCGGGCCGATTGCTCCGCGTCATGGAGGGGCCAAGACCTGACCCGAACTGGTCTGCGGTTGATGCCCTGGCTTGGTCACCAAACGGGAAAATGCTGGCCGTGTCGAATCAGCTATGCGACATCGAATCCGGCCAAGTGAAGTACTACACCGGGGGCGAACCGGCTTATGTTAGCGCGATGGCCTGGTCGCCGGACGGCAAGACTCTCGTGTCGGGCCACTACGACGTGCGGTTCTGGAATGTCGAGTCGGCGGAACCGGAACTGGTGCGCACACTGGAGGCAGGGGACGCGGTCCGATCCATGGCCTGGTCGCCGGACGGCAAGATGCTGGCCTTCAGCGGTGGTGGCCTGTGGGATGCTGAATCGGAGCAGATGCTCGACGGTTTCGAGTGGGATCTCGTGGCTTGGTCTCCCGATGGCCGAACTTTGGTCTCGAAGCATCCCGTCGTTGGGACCAGGTTGGTTTACTGGGACGTCGCATCCGGCCGGAGCCTTCGCGAGATCGAGACAAGTGGCATTCGCTGCGTAGCCTGGTCACCGGACCGCAAGACTGTGGCGTCGAGTGGCGAACACGGTACGGTGGACCTCTGGCATACCGGGACCGGCGCCAGGGTTGACGGTTTTGAAGGTCACGCACCCGGCTTCAATTGCACCGCGTGGTCGCCGGATGGGAAAGCCATCGGTCTGGCATCCAGTTCCTCGCTGGCCGCCGCCGGCAACGTCCAGCTATACGACCTTGCATCAGCACAGATACGTCGTTCACTGCGAGGCCACACCTACCTTGTCCGCTGTGTTGCTTGGTCGCCAAACGGCCAGACCCTGGCGTCGGGCAGCAACGATGCATGCGTGCGGATCTGGGATGCCGCATCGGGGCAACCGGTTCACGCCTTCTCTCACGCGGACAAAGTCTACTCGGTTGCCTGGGCGCCTGACGGCAAGACCCTGGCTGTGGGTACCGCCGCACAAGACGACCCTACGGCGTGGCTCTGGGATGTGGACTCGGGAGAGAGGCTGGACAAGCTTGAGGGGCACGAGAACGCGATTCGCGTAGTGGCTTGGTCTCCGGATGGCAAGAAACTTGCCGAGGGCTGTTGGGATTCTCAGGTAAGGCTCTGGGACGTCGAGTCGGGAAAGTTGCTCTATACGCTCACCGCGGATGCAGGTCACATTTCGTGTCTCGCCTGGTCGCCGGACGGCAAGACCCTGGCATCGGGCCATGAAGACAAGAAACTCCGACTTTGGGACGCCCGCTCCGGGGTGAACGTCGAGTTGTTCGAACACCAGGCAAGTCTCATCGATGTGGCTTGGCTGGCCGACGGGAGGAGGTTGATCTCCCTCGGTGCGGACAACGTGTTGCGCGTCTGGGATACCGAGGCGGCCAGGCCGCTCACCGCCGCCTTTCCCGGCGTGCAGCCTGGAGGCTTCTCGCGAGACGGGCGGCTGCTGGCTAGTTTCTACTACAACACGGTAACAGTTCGTGAAACCCTAACGGGCCGCCCACGCGGTACGATCGTGCTGTTGCGCAACGACGAGCATCTGACCCTGAGTCCCGCGGGCCATTATCGCGGTTCGGAACGTGTAAAGCGGCTGTTGGTCTACGTCGTCCAGACAGATCAGGGCCAAGAGACTCTCGCGCCCGAAAAGTTCGCCGAGAAATACGGCTGGAAGAACGACCCGCAGAAAGCATCGCTGTTGGGTACACCGTCCGAGCCAGCAGAGTCGGATGACGGCGAATGAGCGGGCTGGCCAACTGGAGAGGGTTGATGGAAAGATAAGAACACGTCGAATTGATGCTGCTCGCCTCGGCGGGCATCTTAACCACTGTCTTGGCGACCTGCGCGGCTTCGGCTCAAGCCGCTCCCAGCGACGGTCCCGGCGGGATAAGCCGGGTCTTTCATGTCGGCTGCGGGCAGTTCTGCCCTGGAGGCAGCGTCGACCGGAAAGCAGAGTTCGTCCCACGGCCCCGAAGCTCTCCCTTGCCTCGCCCTAGCTGCGGATGTCTCCTTCGAGCGAAATGGTCTGGAAATCGTCCGATTTCCATTTCATTTGGCCGTCGAAGCGGTCATGCATCTTGTACTTTTGGACGCATTTCACCGGATCGGCGCCCACGACTCCCACCATCGATCGATCGCCTTGTCCCAGGCCGGCGTCGGCGCAATAGTTCAGGTAGCCGACGTCGGCGAAATCGACGCCCATGACTTCGAGCCCAATCCGGTCCGTAGCTACCACGTCCGTGCCGGCAATCGCGATCCGACTGTCGACGGCGGTCCCGCCGGTGGGCCCGTTACCTTCCATCCCCTGATATCCGTCGATCACCGTCAAGGCCGGACGCACGTGCTGAGCGATCAGGAACATGTTGTAGTTGATCAACTTGGTCCCTTGGTGGAACTGTCGCTTGTCGCTACGACGCCCAAACTTCAACGCGCCACCCACAACGACGTTTTTCAAACCGAGTGTGGCTACCACTGCGTTGTGCGTTTTCATGACGGCGGCTGAGATGACGTAGAAGTCCGGATCGCACAGCATACGAGCCATGCGCACCGGCGTTGGGCGCAACTGGGTATCCAGCACGTGGAACGTCCTATGACGATCCGCGTCCAGCTCATCCAATGACACGTCGTAAGTCGACGTCAGCTTCGTGTAGCCATAACTCTCATACCCCTTTGCAGCCGGCGCGCCGGCGGGGGATTCCGCAATGACGACCGTCTGTTTGTAGAACGGCTTGAGGAAGTCCAAGATGCCCACGACAGCTTCGACGTGAGTGGCGGCCAGTGGCTTGTTCGTGGTCACGAAGTTGGGTTTGATGACCACTTGGCGCGATCCGATGGCTTCACGCACTTCCTTTTCGATAGCCAACAGGGACTCCCGCACGTTGCGCCGCCGGTCGTCCCCTTTGATCAACGCCACCTGCGTCGGTTTGTCCGGCTCAGTATCTGTGGCCCCGCGGGCTTGCGCAACCCCACGCCGTTCGCCCGTAAACATCGAACCAACGACTCCGGCCGAGACGCCGCCGAGAAACGCTCGTCTGCCCATTCGCGGGGAACCCATGACTATTCCTCCGTATGTTGCGCGCCGAAGCGCACCTCGATTGATCTCTCCCAAGATCTAGGGTGTTCAACAGATACCCCGATCACATATCCATGAGTGTAGGTACGCATTACTGAAACGCAACCACATAACCGTGAGCTAGTCCGACGTTGGGACAACCTGAGATTCTCACCTATTGAGCCAACGCAATCAATCATCGTTTTCAGGCACGGCTGTCGACAAGATCCGGGGCGACCGGCAGCGGACGGCCAGGTCTGCTTGGTGGTGGGAGGTTCTGGTTGTGGACAGGCCGTGTTTCGGGGATATTGTATGAGTCTGGATCGCTTCGGCCGATCCGAAAGGTACTTGCTGACTGATCTTTCCGCCGATAGTCGTTTATCGCGCTCTCGTTTATCATCCGCAACGATTCATGGACAACTTGCTTGCTGGTCTCTGACCGAAGCCAGACAACAAGGCAGGACGATATGATTTGGACCATCCTAATCGGAATTGCGATTTTCGTCGGATTGATAGTCGTGGGGTTGATTGCCGTTGTTGCGTATTTCACGATTTCCTCCAAACGAAAGGAACGGCGAGTACGCGAGCAGGGTCGGCCCATGCTGACTTCGCTGATGATGGCGAACCACTCGATGTACGATCCTGATGGCGTGGCGGAGGCACCCGGTGTGGTCGTCTTCGGGTTCTATCAGCCAAATCCGAAACTCCCCGTAACGCTCCGGTCGATCGGCAAACGATGTCACGATCTCTATACGGCGCCGGATCCCGATACGCTTCCACCCGTGCTCCGGCAGTTCTCGTTGCTGCTGAAAGATCACATGTACGACGAAGATCGCCGCAACCGAGTGCCCGCGGAGGTCGCGGGAACCGCGGCAGTCTATGTGGCGGATTTGTGGATTGACCGAGACCGCTTGCCCCCGGGTTGGCGAGAGCATCGGGTCCTGGCGTGTGCTGTCACAGGAACGGACGAAGGGGCGATCGTTTTGCTTCCCCCCAATGACCCCGTGGCCCAGCAAATCTATGCGGCGGCCCACGTCGCGCACGTGACGTCGCCAACCGATCTCCCGCAACTGAGCGCTGCGGCTCCGGATGCACGTTTTCTTCCAGCGGAGGCTCGGCCGTTCGAGATTGCCGATGAGCCATCACGAGGTGTACCAGCCACCGTCTGGTTTCTGGTGGCCGGGATCGCTGGGGCCGTGTTCCTTTCGATTGCGGCGGCCGTACTGATCCACGCTATGTCCTCCGGTGGGCCTGATGACGAACCCGCAACGGCGGCAGTGGCGGAAGTTGAGGTGAAGCCACCCACCCCACCGCGGTCAAACCCACCGGCCGCGCCGCCGAATCACTATTCGCTTCGACGGGATCCGTCGAGCGATTCGGCCAAGCCGCGTGATTCCGGTCCGCTTCCCGGGTTCGTGCCGCCGGTTCGGCCGGGTACAGGCAGTGACTCCAGTCCGTTCGACGAGCAGCCGGCCAATAACGGTGCAGCGAAACCCACGGACAACCCGCCAACGCCGAAACCGAAGGTCTCGCCGGTTCAACCCTCACCAACAACCTGGGCCTCCGACACACTGCGAATTCCATTCCAGTCCCAGGAGGAAATCACTTTCGGCCCGATTGGCTGTCCCGTCGTGATCGTTGGGAAGGAGGTCTGGCATTTCGGGCAGAAGAAAGTCGTTCAGCGGCTACAGGACGAGTACAACGAACGTGGCATGAAGTCGCTGTCGGGCGACGGCCATTGGTTTGCTGTTGCCTCGAAATCGCAGAACCAGAAGGACACGGCGATTGATGTCTGGAACGTCGTCACGGGCGAACCGCAGTGCCAGATCGCCGGCGATCCAGAGAAGTTTGCGGATTTGATCCGTTTCTCGCGCAACCAGTTCCTGTTGGTCGGCGGGAGGCACTCGGAGGAGATCGAGGTATGGGACGTCGAATCAGGCAAGCAACTGCCCACGATCACCACGCCCACTCGCCGCGTGGACGACGAGCACGTCACGTTCACAGCCGATGGTCAGTACTTCACGTCCGTGGTGAATGACAGTTTGACGGTGATCGAGACCAAGAACCGCAAGACTGCCGCGGTCATGGAGTCGCCGCGACCGGTGATCGACCCGCAGCAGCAGTTGAACGATGTCCAGCGGATGATTATGGCTCGCCGAGTCATCTCGAGTATCGAGATCGTCAGGTTCTCGCCGGACGGCCAGGAACTGGCTGCCGTGTCGGACTCGCGAGAGCCGCGCTTGTGTTGCTGGAACGCCCGCGGGAAACTGGTTTTCGACGAACTGATTCCCCGCGTGCAGCACGTGTTTTTCTTCGACCCGACCTTCGACTGGTTGCCCGACAACAGTGGTTGGATCGTCAGCGGCCATATCGTCGATCGAGAGACAAAACGCATCGTCATGGCGATTCGTATGCCCTTCGCCGACGATCCCATTTTCTTTCCTCTCGATCGCGACCGTTTAGTGGGCGCATTTCCGCACGATCCTGATGTGCTGCAGGTGATCGAGATTCCTTGGGACCGGATCAATGCCTCGCTGCAGTTGCTGGAGGACGGCGCGCCTGCCTTGCTGAGTCCAGCCGATCCCATCAGCATCGAGTTGGAGCTCAAGGGCCTTCGCGGCGATGCGGCCGCAACCGAATCCGTGCTGACCGAAGCCCTGTCGCAACGATTGAAGGCTGACGGGCTACAGATTGCCGCCGGACGCCCGACGGTCTTCCGATTGCGTTTCTCGGAACAAGCCGGAGATACGCTGCCGATCTACGAACGGCAATCGCCCTTCGATTTTCGAGGCCGCAATACTGGGCGGACGGCCACGGAAGTCGAAGGGTCGCTGGTCGTCGAATTGGTCGCCGGCGGTCAAGTCCTCTGGCGGGACACGATCAAAGCCACGTCTTCGTCGAGTTTTCGCGAGCAGATCAACGACGCCACGATTCGCACCAGCATGCTGGAGAACCTGGCACGGCAGATGAACCGGCTGAGCATACCCTACTTCATTCCCGAGTCAAAGGAACACCTCGCCTTACCCGTGGTAATCGAGTGATGAGTGGGCGTTTCAGTCTTGTAGCTGCACTCGCCAGAGTGCGGTCGGATGCCGGAAGAACCCGCGTTCTGGCGAACGCAGCTACGGCCGATTCGGGTCCTGTAATGCGCGCGAGGAAGCACCAAAGAGGAAGAAACAGATGATTCGGCGAACGGCAACTAGGCTGGTTGCCGCGCCGGCCGAGATCACTGTGACTAACCGGGTCATGGTCAACGACGACTGGAACGTATTCCAGAAGTATATGATTCGACGCGAACAAGAACGTCTTTACCCCAATCGTAATCGTATGCTCAAGGGTTCCTGGCCCCTCGGCTAGGGAGGCGGAGCGCGGATTGCAGCCAAATGAATTTGCCCAACAATCATTTTGCCCGAAGAAGACGAGGCAAATTCTTTTGTGGGCAGAATCATGGGAGCGACTGTTGGGTAGACTGTTACAAACCTGTTGCGCAGAAGACAGGCGAATTCTGCGAGAATATAGGCGGCAGCCGCAAGGGTTTCCGCAGGCAGAACGCAAGATGTCGAGAAGGGGACGGATTATGAACGTTCGAAACAGATTCGTGTCGCTGGCGGCGCTGGTCGCCGTGGTTTCGTTTTGGGTGACAAGGGCCGATGGCCAGCGGATTACGCATACGCATCGGCTGGACATCCGCGCTATCAGCTCCAATGTGATCTTGCCTCAGTCGCGATCGTTTACCGCCGAGGGCAAATCCGCGATCGATGTCACGGATGTCAAAGTCGGTGTGGTGATTCTGGAGCAAGCGGCCACGACGACGATGGACATTAGCCTGAAAAACACCAGCGGATCGCGGCAGGAGGCGGAATTGCTGGTGCCGGTGCCCGAGGGGGCTGCCATCCGCGGCTTCGACTTCCAGGGCTCGGGCAAGGAGCCGTCGGCCGAACTGCTGCCGAAGGACAAGGCGGTGGCCACGTACGAGTCGATCGTCGCCAAGATCAAAGACCCGGCTCTGCTGGAATTCGCTGGGCTGAATCTGATTCGATCCAGTGTGTTTCCCATCGACGCAAACGGCACGCAGAAAATTCGTTTGACCTACGAGCATCTGCTGACGGCCGACGGTCCTCGCGTGGACTACGCGTTGCCGCGTACCGAGTCGATCGACTACAAGGTGCCTTGGGAAGTGTCGGTCAAGATCAAATCGCGGAGGCCCATTTCGACCGTCTATTCGCCCAGCCACGAGGTTCGCGTCGAGAAGACCCGCGGCGGCCGTGAGGCCTCGGTCAAAATCGGCCGCGAGGCGATGAGCGAACCGGGGCCGCTGCAATTGTCTTACTTGATGGATTTGGACGGCGGAGTCACTGCTTCGTTGATTGCCTACCCCGACGTGCGGATCGACGGCGGTTACTTCTTGCTGCTGGCCGGTCTGCCTGCCGACGCTTCGGTGACGGATGCGAACGGTGCCCCGACGGTCAAGCGCGAAGTGACCCTGGTGATCGACCGGAGTGGCTCCATGGCCGGCGAGAAGCTTGAACAGGCCAAGGAAGCGGCACTGCAGGTGATCGACGGGCTGTACGACGGTGAAGCCTTCAACGTGATCGACTACTCCGACTCGATCGCAAGCTTCGCTCCGGCGCCAGTGGTGAAAAACAACAAGAACGCCAAAGAAGCTCGCCATTACGTGCGCCGCCTGACGGCCGCGGGCGGGACCAACATTCACGATACGCTGATGGAGGCCCTGCGGCCAAAGCCGACCAAGGCAACGCTGCCGATCGTTCTGTTCCTGACCGATGGACTTCCGACCATCGGCGTGCGTAGCGAAGTCGCCATTCGCGAAGCGGTCGAGAAGGCCAACAAACACAAACGGCGGATCTTCACGTTCGGCGTTGGCTACGACGTGAACGCGCCGTTGCTGAACTTCCTGGCCCGCAACAGCCGTGCGATCAGCACGTACGTGCTGCCGGGCGAGGAGATCGAATCGAAGGTATCGCAGGTTTACCGCCGGCTGTTCGGGCCTGTGTTGTCCACTCCGGAACTTCAGGTGCTTGACGCGAAGGGCGAAGTGACGACGCGACGCGTCGCCGAGTTGATGCCGTCGCAACTGCCCGATCTATTCGAGGGCGACCAACTGGTCCTGCTCGGACAGTACAAGAGTGACGTGCCGCTGCGCTTTCAGCTTGCCGGTGATTTCCGCGGAAAGGCAAGGACGTTCCAGTTCAACTTCAAACTGAACAAGGCCACGACCAAGAACAGCTTTGTGCCGCGACTGTGGGCCAGCCGAAAGATCGGCATGTTGATCGACGAGATCCGCCAGGCGGGCGCCGATTCCGGCGATGATCCATCCGTGATTGCGGCCAACGCGAAAACCGATCCACGGCTGAAGGAACTGGTAGACGAGATCGTGCGGTTGTCGGTCGAGTTCGGCATATTGACCGAGTACACGGCCTTCCTGGCACGAGAGGGTACGGACCTGGACGGACGAGATTCGATCCTGCTGGAGGCGAATAACAATCTGATCCAGCGAGCTCAAAACGTCCGCCATGGCGTGGCGGCGGTCAACCAGGCGTTCAACGATAACTTCCAACAAGGTCAGTTCCGGGAGAACCGTCGCAACCATTTCTTCGATCAGAATATGAACCGCGTACAGATCACGCGTGTGCAACAGATCAACGACCGAGCGTTCTTCCAGCGAGGCAATCGCTGGGTTGATGGCCAGGCGATCAACAGCGCCACAGGCACCCAACCGGATCGAACCGTTGTCTTCGGGACGCCCGAATTTTCGCAGTTGCTTCAACAGTTAGTCGCCGAAAATCGCCAGGGAGCATTGGCGATGTCCGGCGAAGTTCTATTACGTGTGGGCGATCGCAACGTCCTGGTAAAGGGAGAGTAAACGCCAAGTAGGTCCCGGCTGCCGGACGGGACCTGGGGCGGTTGAGAAGTTGGCAGCGTTAGTGCGCCGCACAAGGTCCCGTCCG
>JADHUC010000089.1 GCA_016784735.1 Pirellulaceae bacterium
CCCAGGATCTCGATGGCGGGCTTACTGAGCGAGTTGTACAGCACGATTCTCATTGCCTTGCGCAGGCACTCTCGAGAGACTCGGCGAAAGCGGCCGCGTTCGTACTGCTCCATCGTAAACGCTTTGACGGTCTGCATCCCGGTGAATGCTTCGGACAGGACGCCCATCAACTGGGTGTTCTCTTCCAACGCTCGCCGGTTGGCTCGTTTGATCGAGCCGGCCAGCGTGCGAATCAGCAACGCCGCGATCGGTGTCAAGATCAACGAAAACAGCAGCAGTCGCCAACAAATGAAGGCCGCCACGGCCAAACAGGCCAGGCCTTTCAAAGGCTCCAGCAGCGCCTTACCAAGCAGACAGTCCAAGCCTTTCGACAGATAGTTAATGTCCACGTTAAACCGCGCCATCATCGCGCCGGTTCGCTGGTCGCCGAACTCGCTCAGATCCATGCGCAATGCGTGATGATATAGTCCCTTGCGCAGATCAAACCCGACTAGTTGGACGGCGCGTTGGACCAGCATGGCGTTGGAAAAAATGAAAAGGTCCTTCATCACGGTGGCCACCATCAGCGCGGCCACGATCACCAGGATCGTCTGGAACGGGTCGGACGGGAGGTAGCGGTGGATGCCGGGTTGTAGCCAACGCGAGATGGCCAGCGCCCGTTGTTCGGCTGTCAGTTTATCCTGCGCGGAAACGATCTCGAAATCCGTCTCGGTTTTGTCCTCCTCCGGCATTCCCTTTTTGGATGCTTGCAGCGATTTGATCTTTTGACGAAGTTCCGAGGACGTCCGTTCGCGTTTGGCGACGTCCTTATCCACCCACTCCTGCAAGGATTCTCCATGGATGCACACTTTGAGAATCGGATATACCGCGCCAATGTTCCCGCCCCATAGCACAGCCACCAGAATTGCACTCAGAACGATGCCAACCAGAGTCAGGCGGTAGCGAAATGTGAGCTTTAGTGCTCGTTTGAAACTGTTCATCGACGATCCATGTCGTTGGGTGCCACGATGCGGTCCATCAGCCGCGGGAATGCCAAGTATCGCGCGCCGGTGTCGCGGTTGACGTTGAACGAATTCTAACTGTTTTCGCTATTTCGCGGCAATGGTGATCAGACTGGCCAAGAGCTCGGCGTGCGACATGCTTGCTGGAGCGCTCTGACCGTCTCCAAATGGAATGCCTAAGCCGTCGCCGCCAACGGCTGCGACTTGCCACGGCTCGCCTGGGAATCAACACGTAGCGCAAACAATTGGAAAGCCTTCTGGATTCGCAAGACACGCCGCAACTCGTACTGAGCCTGATAGCCCAGCGCATAACAGGTCATGGATGAAGGCAGCTCGGACAAGCGGCCGACAAACGGCTGCCGAACGACCTGAAACCCGGCCCTCTCAACAAATTGCTTCAACGAAAGAGGGGGGAACGTATAGGTGTGACCGCTCGGCCAGAAGCGGCGATAACGCGAGCCGAAAACCCGCGCCTTCAGACAATTCGCGTTGCTGGTTTCCATGGCCAGGATGCCGCCGACCCGAAGGACGCGTCGAAACTCCGCCAGCGACTCCATGACGTCTTCGACATGCTCTATCACATTCCAGGCCGTAAGCAAATCGAACGATTGGTCCTCGAAGGGCAAACGGCCATTTTCGCATAATTCACACCTGTAACCACGACGGCGGCAATGGAAGACGGCAGCTTTTCCCACGTCCGTGCCCACAGCCGTCCAGCCCCGGCGGTCGGCGGCCTCCATCATCGCTCCAAAAAAGCCACAACCGACGTCGACCATGCTGACGTGATCTGCGGTCAACAACGGAGCGATACGGTTCAGCCTCACCGTTGCCGTTCGCAGCTTGCGACGAGATCGCCGCTCGGTGCACCATTTAGGACATGTTAACGATTCCTCTGCCGGTTTCTCCGACGAGGTGTCGCGGTGCACCCCTGCGGCCATCGGACCATACTGATACAGCCCGCACCGAGAGCACTTCCATAGGACCGTCTTGTTAGGGACGACAAACTCTCGTAGCGGCTCATGCCCGCACAGTTGACACGGCCCTGGTGGATTATCTGAATTGACAAGCATGGCTGTGCCTCCCTGAATCAGAGTCCCGTATGCGACTGGCGTTTGCCATTCTGGCATGACGAAAAGGTAGCCGGGGGCTTCTCCAGCTCGCTTATTTGAGGGGGGGTAAGCTACTGCAAACGCAAATGCGTGTAAAGACGAAATCAGTCTCCTATTGTCTCAGGATGATGAGATCGTCCTGCAACGATCGCGTTGAGTCTGCCCCGGTGTATTTGGGTGGAGAGCGCAAGTATACCACGCATCTCCCCAAGTCATCGCCACGCCAGTGTTGGTACCGACGCCTGTTGGCCTCTTAGAAGATGACCTTTTCCGAAGAAACAGAACCGAGTATTATCCCCCACCTGTCTTATGACGCGGGGTCGTCAAGGGCTGCTAGCATGGCGGCCACTCGGGGTCGCGTCGGCTGGTCCTTCGGCACTGGGGTCGCGGAATGGCGTGCGGGCCCCGCCATCGTCACCAATACGGGAGGTCATCTCGTGAGAGTTGTTTTGATCTACCTGCCCCATCCCTATTTGCAGCAACCGGATGCCCAGGCGCCCCTGGGGTTGATGTACGTGGGAGCCGTTTTGGAAAACGCAGGGATTGAGGTCCTGATGAGGAACTACTCCTCGCTTCTCACGCACCAAGCCATCGACGAGTTGCCTGAAGCGGACCTCTATGGGATCACCGTCACTAGCCTGGAATTGCCACAGGCAAACCGGTTCACGCATCTGATCAAGGAGAAGTATCCCCAGGCACGAGTATGTCTAGGCGGGCCGGGGACTTACACAGATAAGTATGTGGATTGGCACGTTATCGATTGCATATGCCGAGGGGACGGTGAACTCGCCATCCTGGATATCATCAACGACCTTCGTCGCGGAGAACTCAAGCAACTTTACGACGGACGCATGGTGCAGGATCTCGATTCGCTGCCGCTCCCCGCCCGGCACCTGCTCAACGGTTCGCAAGGCGGCAACATCTTTGCGTACAACCACAACTACAAACCGGGCGGGAGCACGATCCTCAGCACGAGCCGTGGCTGCCCGTTCAAGTGCTCGTTCTGCAGTGCACCTTACTTTACGAACATGTCCTGCGGGATGAGGTACCGTAGTCCGAAAAAGGTCTACGAGGAGATCAAGCACGTTGTCGAGACCTACAACGTCCGCCAGTTTCGCATCTCCGACGACATGTTCCTTGCCAGGCGCAGTCGAGTGGCCGAACTGTGCGAACTAATCGGCGACCTGGATATCGTCTGGAGAATATCCACCCGGGTCAAACCGTTCGACAAGGATATCGCCGACATGATACGTCAGGCCGGGTGCCGGGAAGTCTCGCTGGGCGTGGAGAGTTTCGACGATCAGGTCCTGAAGGTCCTGAACAAGGGAAATACACCGGAGGACAACGCCGCCGCGCTGGAGGCCGCTGCCGACGCGGGTCTGAAAACCCGTGTCCTGTTCATGATCCGCACACCCGGACAAACGCGCCACACGGTTCCCACCAACATCCGCTGGCTTCGCAAGGTGCCTTACGACATCATCGCCTGCACGTCGTTTGTACCCATTCCAGGCAGTGAGATCTGGAACCATCCCGAACGCTACGACATCGAGATCCTGGACCGGAACCTGGATAGTTACAATTTCTACTTCTTCGGAAAAAACGGTGAAAACGAGCTAGAGGACGTCATCAAACTCAAGGATCGCAGTCTTGCCGAACTCAACCAGGAGACCCTTGACTTCCGGCAATTCCTCAAGTCGACGGGCAAGCTGAACGGTGAAGACGAGCCAAAGGACGTCATCAAGATTACGGATCGGAGTCTCGCCGAACTCAACCAGGAGACCCCTGACTTCCGGCAATTGCCCAAGTCGACTGGCAAGCGGAAAGCCGGTTAGAGAGGATGCAGCATATGCGTTGGCGGAAGAAGACTGCTCAGGACGTCCACCCGATCAGTATGGTCGTGCACCACAATATGCACGCGGTCATTTCCCGGTATGAGCCTTCCAGGATCATCGACGTGGGCGGGAACGGGAAGCTCGACAGGTTCTTCGACTGCGAGGTCATAAACGCCAACCTGTGCCACGGCATCGACGGGGCCGATTTGCCTTTCGAGGACGATTCCTTCGACGTGGCCGCATCCATTGCCACGCTCGAACACGTCGGCGATACAGAACGACAGGTACAGTTTGTTCGTGAGTGCTGCCGCGTGGCGACGAAAGCAAACGTGCATTGGTTCCCGGCCGGGGAGTGCGCTGCCGGCATCGAACGTCTCAAGGAGGAACTCGGCCACCCCCATCCCTGCATTCTCCCTGATCGAGCACTCGAACAGATCCAGCGGGAGTTCAAGAGCGCAAGCGTCTCCCCGTTCGTATCCTGCTCGGAACACTTGCTGCTCCTGGCGACGATCAACAAGAGAATGAACATCAACCGCGTCTATGATTTTGTCCACCGGCACGGCAACGAACACTACGGAGTCATCCTGGAGATCCGATGATAGTTGACGAAAGCCAAGAACAGCGAGACATGGAACTGGCGGCTCTAACCGGTCTTGGCGTGGAGGACGTGCGCGGGTTGCAGATCGCGGGGCCGGATTCTATACGCATCCATGACGGCAACGAGGCGGTCAATACGCCGGAAGAATTCGAGTCGCTGTATTCCTCCTACCGGCATCTCAACTTGCCGGGCTATGTGCGCACGCTGATGTACACGAGCATCCATCGCCGGCACGACGAGTTGCTAAGGCTGTTGCGTGAAACGCGAAACGCGCGGGGGCTCGACTTCGGTAGCGGCGTCGCCACCCATGCCATTGCCTTGGCGGAAAACGGCAATGAAGTGTCGTTGTTGGACGTCGAGGGCCCGCTGTTGGACTTCGCGCGGAAACGCATCGCGCGACGCCGTCTGCAGGCCAAAGTCTACGGCCACAAGGACCGTCTTCCGGAAGACTACTTCGATGTGGCCATTTGTACGGACGTTCTCGAGCACGTGTACGATCCTCTGGGCGAGTTGGAGAGGATCGCCGCATCGTTGAAAACCGGCGGCTTGCTGCACTTGCAGGTAAGCCGGATGCAAAAGGACACTTCGGGGCATTTCAAGTCGACGCAGAAGAAATGGCGCTGGAAGGGCCCCCGTCTGATTCGCAGACTGTTCGACACGGTCAGGCCGACTATCTATCGGAAGAAATGATCAGGGCAAAGCTGAAGAAGGGAAGAAGGTGCAGGATCTCGTTCTTTGCACGCATCGGCTATCGTGAGCATGGCGGCGAAATCATGCTCGGCGATCGGGTCTCCATTGCCCACGGTTGCGTGATCAGAACCTGCACCGGAACGATTCGGATGGGCAATCATACCCGTGTCGGCTATGGCTGCATCATGCATGGGCTGGGGGGCATTACCATCGGCGACCACGTCCTGTTGAGCCCACGGGTGAGCATCTACGCTCAAAACCACGGAATCAAGCGCGACACCCTAATCGCCGAACAAGAGCAAAGCGCTCTGGGCGTCGCGATCGAAGATGACGTGTGGGTGGGGGCCAACGCGATCATCCTGGACGGCGTCACCATCCGCCAAGGCGCCGTTATCGGGGCCGGGGCCGTCGTGACCCGGAACGTGCCGCCCTACGAAATCTGGACAGGAAACCCGGCCCGGAGAATCGGAAAAAGACAATGAAGATCCTCTACTTCTCCAATGACCATGCCTGGGAAGTCTTCGGAACGACCAGGTCGCTGGCCACCGAAGTGGAAACGCGAGGGCACGAAGTCACGTTCTGTGACCAGGCCCGGATCAAGAAGATCAAGAAGCTGGCCGCCAAACACGATCCCGACCAGATTTGGCTCGCAAGCTCGGCCCTTACGCTGCCAAAGGGTGTCACGCTGGATGAACCCGTAATCGGCTTTGGCTTCTCGGACCCATATTACTTCACGGAAGACCGCCTCGACAGCTACGACGCCTACGTCACCAACCACTACGAAACGTTTGAAAAGTACCGTGACGAGTTGCCGTGCTTCTACAACCAGACCGCGTGCGATTTTCGGTTTCACGCCCGGATGGGGCTTCCCCGCGAGATCGATAGTTCGCTGATCGGCCTGGCGGGGCACCCGAGGTTCGATGACAAGAACTACCGAAAAACGACGGTCGGCCGCTTGCGCACCGATGGCTTCAGCGTCCAAGCCTACGGCCCCGGCTGGCCGAAGCATGCAATGAATCACGGCCCAATTGCGGGCGAGAGTTTCCTGCGCGTGATCAATCAGAGCAAGATTGGATTGGACCTGCAGTATCCCTTCTCGCCACTGGCCCATCGGATGCTCGAATACGGCGCATGCGGAACGCCTACCATTACGAGAGACCGGCCCGAGGTCTTTCGGATGCTCGATAGGGATTCAGAAGTGCTGACCTACACGGACTACGACGACTTGAAGGGCAAGCTGAAATACTACCTTGAGCATCCGGATGAACTCGAAGCGATAGGTCGAAATGCCGAAGCAAGGTGCCGCCGAGACCATGACGTCAGCCGACGCGTGGACGCCTTGCTTCCGTTCGTGGCTGACATCGGCAAGCGGCGGTAGCGCGATCGACCTTCTCTGAATGGCACCCATCCACGGCTTCCCGCATCGTGGGAAGAGGCGACCTACACGCTGGATCTTGAAAACGGGAAGCTCGCTAGTAATCGTTCCTTCAGGTCCTGTATGCCGGAACGATGGTAGTCAGCCGCCAAAACAAGCACGTCGTCTTCTGTCGTGGAAGGAGTTAGTGTGAACGGTTTGGGATTGTCGATCCCAAATGCACTGTAGTAGTCGCGGAACTTGAAGCCGTTGCCGATGACTTGGTCCGAGAAGCTTACCCAGGCGTTGGGGACGCCCAAGGAATCCGCGATGATCAATCCGTGAAGGCTGCTGGACAACACCACTTCACAGGCCGAAACTCGTTCCAGGAAATCGTCGATCTCCTGGCGCACGTTCCGCACGAGGATATCGATAACCGTGGCGTGCCGCGCCCCGCCCACAAAGGACTGGACGAGCGAATCCTGGCGGTCCACATAGTGCGGGATCAACCCTACTGAATAGCGTTTGCCCGTGGGGGGTTTCGAAAAGAGCCAGCCGCACAACAAAGCCGGGTCGCCGTAGACGGATACGGACTGCCCCTGGATCCTTTCCGCTGTCAACCGGCCACGAACGGCGTGAAAGCAATGGCGGCTCCGCGCTACGTATTTCTCCTTTATCAGGCCCGTTCCCCAGACGTGAATCCCCTGGCGAAACCATCGACATTTGGCCCTTTGGAGAACGCTCCCGATCGCCATTAATTCACACCGGCGCGGTGGGCTGTAAACAACACGCTGCCCGGACAGCCTTTCACAGAGGACGGGCGATAGCTCGTCACCGAGATTCTGTCGCTCGTCGATCGGGTTCCTGCACCAGTACAGCTTCAGATTCCGTCTCACGGTAGTCCTCGCGATGATTCCCGCGGAAACGGGCAATCCCATCGGCGGATACTAATCAGTCTGACGGCGCGGGGCAAGGCGGATGTGGTACCGTCAAGACGTCCACAAGTGCGACCAGGGCCTCCGACACAGCAAGGCGAAGACGACGATCTGAGGCAGGGGACTACGCGATTACGAGACGAATTCAGTGGGCCGGCGGCCCGGCTTTGAATTTGCCAACTGCGGCTCATGCGGACCATTCAGGCGCCAGGCAGTATCGAAACGGGTCTAACTTCAAATCCCGGAGTTGCCGCGACCCATTGACTTGCTGTATAAACCCGATCGCTGCAGGCAAATGCCGTAAGGTGCCTTCAAAATCCGTGTTCTTCCGTGCGAAGCACGGATTTTCGAGTAGACCACCTGCCGAGGTCCACCGTCACGATGAATCAAAGGCTCACTGTCGTCATTCCATGCAAAAACGAGCGGCTGAACATCCGCAAGTGCATTGAGAGTGTTCGCTCGATTGCCGATGAGATCCTCGTGGCCGATTCAGGCTCGACCGATGATACGTTGGCAATCGTCCGCAGTGTTGGTGGTTGCGGGATCGTCGAGCACTCATGGACAGGGTACGCGGATTTCAAAGAATGGGCGGTTTCACAAGCGAAACACCCGTGGGTCTTCCTGGTGGACGCGGACGAGCGAGTGACCACCGAGCTGGCGGCAGAGATTCAAGAGCTGCTTTCGGCACCGCCAGATTGCCTGGATGCCTACAAAGTCGGCTTCAAGACGTTCTTCATGGGGCGGCCTCTGCGTTTCAGCAACTGGAATAACCTGGCGATCAGGTTGGTCCGGCGTGATCGGTGTACTTTTGCGAGGCGGCGAGTCCACGAGGGCATGGACATCGATCGGCGGCGAACCGGGCGACTGAAAGGCAAGCTGCTGCATTACAGTTTCTGGAGCTACGACGAGTTTTTCGAAAAATACGTCCGTTACAGCAAATTGACGGCCGACGACATGTGGGAACGAGGCCAGCGGACAAGTGTTCTTCAACTGCTAGTTCGCCCCTTCTTGCGATTCTTTCAGCTCTATGTTCTGCGCGGCGGTTTTCTGGATGGGTTGGTGGGAATCCAGGTCTGCATTCTCATGGCCTTCTTCTATTCGTTCACCAAGCAAGCCCGCTTGTGGGAAATGGAATACGCGGTTGCGCGGCCGGACCCCGAACAGGATTGCCAAGCAGAGGCGACGTAAAAAGGGAGTCCGTTCGTGCACCCAATCGCATGGGGCGTCTAAACTTCGAGCGTTAGAGGTTCGTCTGTGAAACGGTTCTTCACATCCGTGCTGCCATACTTGGTGATCTCCTCAACATGAAGATCAAGTAGTCTACCTGTCTGTGGCTAGCTCCGCCCATGTTCCTGCGCCCAGTTGGCAAGTGGCCAATGGGACGTTTCATTTCGTTGAAAGCACCCGAACGCTAGCATCGCGAGAACCGGCACATGGAAGCGATTCTTGGAAGCCCTCCCGCGCACTATGCCGCTCGACCAGTGGACTGGCTTGCCACGAGCTGATCGCACGCGTGACAGACGCGCTCGACTTGGATCTTTCGCACGGCGTCGTTGCTGGCCTTGCGACGCTCGCGACTGGTCCCTTCGTGATACAACTCTTGAAGGGCGATGTGACCTTCGCCATACGGTCCCGATTGCCAGGCGGGTGTGGTACCGTGCACGCTGACGCATGACGTTCCCACGGCAACCGCCAGATGTAGAGGCCCGGTGTCGGATCCGACGAATAGCCAAGCGCGTCGCAGGAGCGACGTCAGTTCCTGTAAGGACGTCGCCGGTGTTAGCACGGCGTGGCCGTCAGAACCTTCGACGATCTCCTCCGCCCATGCCTTCTCCTTTTCACCAGCCCAAACGACCGCGCTGGAAAGGGACCATTTTGAGCCGACGTGCCGAGCTACCGCCGCATAACGCTCGCGAGGCCAAAGCCTGGAGGCCCAACCTGCACCGGGGTTGAGGACGACATATCCATCAGCCAGGCCTTTGGCGGCCAAGAATTCCTCGCACGACGCTTCCGCTCTCTGGTCCACCGGAAGCCGGAACTCGACGGCAGGGGATTCGATTCCCAAAGGCTGCAACAACTCGAACATCGTGTCCACCACGTGCCGGGCCGTGCGGTGGACCAATCGGTTGTTCAGCCAGGGCGCGAGTTCTCGGCCCATGGGCGCGGCGAATCCGATACGTGTCTTGGCCCCAGACAGCCAGGCCGGAATGGCGCTCTTGCTGAGCGACTGGGCATCAATGGCCACGTCAAAACTCAAATCGCGAAGACGCCGCCGCAAGCCCCAGACGGCGCGAATGTCCTTGAGCCATCCGCGCGGCACCACGATCAACTCGTCAATCGCCTCGTGGCCTTCCAGCAGCGGGGCCGCTGGCTGTTCCACCAGCCAAGCCACGAAAGCCCCAGGGAAATGAGCGCGCAGGGCATTGGCCATGGGTATCGTCAAAATGCAGTCCCCGATCGCGCTCAAACGGGCAATCAGAAATCGGCGGGGCTGAGCGTCCTGCATGGCACTACCCTTCCTGACATAAAGTCAAACGACGAATCGCAAGAGATCATACAAGGAACGGCGCTGGCATCCCATACTACTCTGCAGTTTACTCGCCGAGGTCCAAGAAACTAACCGTCTCCCCGTTCACTCTGTGGCAAAGATTGCCTACCATAGCTATTCGCGCTTGGCGCTGCGTGACTTCCTGCATCGTTTCTGGCTGAGACGTTCCTCATCGCCGAAAACCTCTCGAATGCTCTAGCACCGTGAAACGGTTCCTTATTCATCGCTGGTTCCTAATCGCCCTGGCGTTGGTGTTGGGTCTGGGGATTGGTCTATCGGATTGGCTCTCGCCGTTGACTCGCGCCCAAGGGTTGCGGCAGACCGTTGTGGTCGTTGTTCTGTTCTTGATGGCCCTTCCGCTGGAGGCCAGCGACGTGTGGGAAACGCTGTGCCGTCCGCGGGCCTCGCTGCTAGCAACAGCGGTTAACTACGGCTTGCTGCCGTTGTTTGCGTGGTCCATATCGCTGGCCCTCGAGCATTCGGGGACGCTCGACGAGAGCATGACCCGCGGGATTCTGGTCGCCGCAGTCGTTCCCTGCACGCTAGCATCTGCATCCGTCTGGACGCGACGCGCCGGCGGCAACGATCGAGTAGCGCTGATGGTGACGGTCATTACGAACCTCTTGTGTTTTGTCGTCACCCCAGCCTGGCTGTGGCTGACGATCGGCGACGCGCCCCGATTCAATCCGCTGGCGATGGTGACCAAGTTGGGGCTATTGGTTGTCCTGCCGATGGTGCTAGCACAAACATTGCGGCCGCTCGCGTCGATCGGCAAATGGGCTACAAAGAACAAGACGCCTCTATCGGTGGCGTCTCAGTGCGGCGTGTTGTTTGTCGTTCTTCTGGGCGCAATTGGAACTGGCAGGGAGCTTCTGGGCGGTTCACTGTCGTCTATCTGGTTCGAACTGTGCCTGATGACCGCCGCCGTCTTATGCGTACACTTGACGATGCTGTGGACAGGAATCCGACTGGCACGTTGGATGCGACTATCTCGCGAGGACGCCATCGCCGTCGGATTCTCGGGTAGCCAGAAGACGGTCCCAGTTGGGCTGGAAATATCGGCGCAATTGGGCCTCAATCCACTGCCAATCGTCGTCTACCACGTCGGGCAATTGCTGGCCGATACGGCAATTGCCGACCGCATTCGTTCGAGTGAAGTCGTGTAAACCATTTGCCCGCGAAGAAAGAACGAATAAAGGGGACTGTCCCCTGGCCCTCAACCGCGCGGCACGCCAAGGCATAACCGGAAGCCGTCGCGGGAGTCGGAGTAGTCGTGACTGCGGAGTCCGAGGCGAACAGCACAGCGGGAGAATCCGGGTATGGCAAGAAACGAAACACCCCGGCACACGCGCCGCGGAGTATCATCCAAGCACACGTCTTCGTGCGCCCCTTTCGGATCCCAGTGGTCCAGGCAGATCTCCCACACATTTCCCAGCATATCCGCCAAACCGTAGCCGTTGCGCCCCTGCTTGCCATAGTGGTCCACTGGCGAGAGAAAAGCGAACCCGTCGCTCCACGGAACCTCTGCTCTCGCCCAGCCAGCTTGTCTTCCCGGCAGTGGATCATTCCCGTTGATGTTCAGCCTTCCCTCGCCGTCCTTCAGATCGTTTCCCCACCAGAAAATCGTGCTTTCGCGACCGCCGCGGCACGCATACTCCCATTCGGCGTCCGTTGGCAGGCGGTATTCCAGGCCCTCGGGCAGTCGACCCGTCGCACGCTCCCTCTTTGTGAGCCACCGGCAGAACGCCCTCGCGTCGTTCCAGCTCACGCAGACGACCGGGTGATCGTCTTGGACTGCGAATCCGAAATTCGGATCGCGCCAGCTCTTGTCCGCCATCGCTTTCCACGGATGCGGCGGGACCTTTGAGGAACTCTTCCACTCCAAATCAAAGCACTGCGTCTCACCGCCCGGTTTCTCTGCGTCGGTGACGTAGCCCGTGTCTTCTACGAACCTGCGCCATTGTCCTACGGTCAATTCGGTGCGCCCCAACCAGAAGCCGTCTCTGATGCGTGTCAGGCGAGGATCGCCTTCAAACCTCTCCCGCCCGTCGCCTCCTTTGCCCGGCGCTGCCCGGCCTTCCAGGCCGGTGGCCCAGGCACGCTCTTCCGGAGTACTGCCCATCATGAATCTGCCGGCCGGCATGTACACTAGCTCGATCGCGGCGCCGCGGCCCAGATCTACCACCCACGTCTCGCCTTTCGCCGGCTGGTCGGATCTGGCAACATCAACGACAGCATTGACACCGCGCTGGCTGGCCAACGTCCTGACGGCGTGCTCGATGCGGTCGTAGGCATCCTGGGGATTGGTCTGTCGGTAGACGGTCATGGGATCGGGTATGATGACTGTCTTCGCATACTCGAGCACCTCGTCCACCTCGGCCTGAGTCACCTTCTCCTTTGCGGCCATGCGGAAGAGATACTCGCTCAGCTTGAATGTCTTGCTGAACAGTTCGATGCGTTGCTTCTGCTGGTGCGTCTCGGCCAGACCAGCGGCCTTGTCGAGCAGGGCGCGGCAGTCGCGGATCGTCTGCTGCTGCGCGGGTTTGCTGTTGAATTGGGTAGGCCAGCGGTTGAGCTTACGCTCCACATCGTTGTTCAGCGAGATCCAGAGTTCTTCGAGCGTCGTAAAATACTCGTGCATGGGATCGGCGGCCGGGCCAAACATGTCGTTGGCGAACTGCCGCCAGATCAGCCGGACGTCCGCATCCGGATCCCAGTGAATACGGCCGTGGATGTAGAGCTTCGGGCCGTCGAGTCCCCAGTTGGGATAGCCCTCGGTGTGCGTGTAAATGAGATCGTGCCGCTTGAATAGCTTAAAGGCCTCGGACATCAGCCCGGTGTATATGCGGGGGATGAGGATGCCCTTGCCATGCGCCCAGTCGTGGTGACCGAGGTGGCTGCCGGTTTCGAGCCATTCGTCCATCCGGCCGAGTTTGAACGTGCCGTCGGGCTGCGGCACGAGCCGTTTGTCAATCAGGCCGTCGGACCACTTGAACACGTGCCACGTGAGAATGTCCGGATGAAGTTTCTCATTGGGCAACTGCCGCGCGGCGGAGTAGACGATGGACACGATCAGCTTCTTGTCCGTGATGCCGGCCGTGGGCAATTCCGTCTCGAGCCGCGCGGCGAGCTTATTCATGTAATCCCAGTAGACCGGACCGTGCGTCATGCGGGAGCAAACCATCTCCGCGCGACGCGCGTCCGTCTCCTCTCTCTTGGCGGCCACCATGTTCTTGTCCCAGTGCGTCCGGCAGCGGAAGCATTCGCAGAAGTCGTTTGTGTCCATGACGCCGAAGCCGATATATTCGTGATCGGGGTAGGTCTCGAAGTACCGGATCGCCGCCTTGACGCCCAGGTCGACAAGTTTCGGCTCGGAGAGGCACGGCTGCCAGTGCCGCGTGGTGCTGTCCGGAATGAGGCGCTTGCCGTCCATGATCGGATAGATTTCCGGATGCGTCTTGGCGTAGCGCGACGGCGGGAAGAGAGCGAACATGTTGTGCTGATGGCTGCCGCCGCGGCGCCGGTTCATGGCGTTACGGTTGTCCCAAGGCTTCTCGGTCGTGTAGTCGTTGTGAAGCCCGCTGAGGCTGGCCGAACGGACGAAGGGCGCCACGGTCATGTCGATTCCCGCAAGCGGCGCCGGCTTCACAACGGGCACGCTGGTGAACAGGTCGCCGGGCATGTAGAAACGGACCCCGGCGAATCTGTCGAGGAAGTGCACGGTACCCCACAGCGTCGCTCGCGGGCTTCCGCCGGCAATGGCGACCACGTTGCCTTTCCGCTTGATGATGAAGCCGTGCAGGTCCACGTCGGCCAGTTCCTCGTCCGCCACCCACGGCGTCCGGCCGACGGCCAGGACAAGTTCGGCATTGCGCTGGATGGCGTCGCTGGGGCTGGTCCGCTGGAAACCGGTCTCGACGCCATGCGCCTTCTGCAGCCACGTTTCCAGAAGTTTTGCGGATTCCATGTCGGCGCTCATGGGAAGCACGTCGGGAATGACGATGACCGTGCCGGAGGGGCTGAAGCGGAGGGGATTCTGCGACTCGGGCGCATCGGCGGCGATGCCGGCGGTTGGGTAGACGGGGCGAGCGCCGACAGGAGGCGGCTCGGGCGCGTCGCCCGGCGCGGCAAAGGCCTCGGGCACGCCAGCGGTGATGCGCAGTTCGTCGATCAGCCCCTGAAACCCGCTCTTGCCCATCCAGGGCATCCCGGCGCCCAGGGTGAAGCTGATGCCGTCGTCGATGAAGAACGGCAGTGGCTGATACACGGCCTCCTGGTTGACCTGCCGCCCGTCGAGGTAAAGGCGCAGTTCGCCGTTGCGCTCGCGGTCCAGTACCATCGCGATGTGATGCCACTGGCCGTCGAAGAGCGTTTCGCCCAAGTTGCCGCTGGCGGTCTGCGCGCGGTGGTTCTCATCGGCGGCGACCAGTCCCACCAGACGGCGGCCGTCCAACTGAATGTGGATGCGCCGTCCCATGTTGCCGAAATTCCCCAGGATGGCCATCCGGGCGATCGGTTTGCCCGTCGGTTTGATCCAGCATTCGATGGTCCAACTCCTCTCGCGCGGCATCAGAGTCGGCGCACGATAGATGAAGAGGACGCTGCCGTCGCGCTTCAGGGAAAGCGCCTGGCCAAATCTTCCGGCGGCATACGCGACATTGCCCCGGACGCGCATGGGCGGTCCACCGAAATTAGCCGCCGAACCGTCGTCATCCAGATGCGCGAGCAGAACAGTCGCGTCATCTGGCGAGTACGGCGCGTCCTGCGCCGACGCGGCAAGGGCGATCGAGAGCAACACAATGACGAAAACGCTTACAAACATATCTTGTCCTCGTTCAGAGACTCCGGAAGATGATGGATAAAGATTAGGGGGATAGATTAGGATGCGCATCCGCCTTAATCTTTTACCCTAATCTTTCACCTTGATCTCTTGCCTTGACCTGCCGGTGTCCGGCCGCGGGCGGCCAAGTCGGGTAGGGCCGGTTCCAATCCGTGGGAACCGGCCATATGTTCGCTACTGGGCGACCCACTGCGGCACTTCACCGTTGCCCGTCCGTTCACCTTCGAGTATCCAGGTCACGTTGAAGCGAGCGACTTGCATGGCGGAGTACCTGCCGTCTGGTCCACCCTCGAAGAGCAGGTAGATCATGCCTTCACTAGCAGTGTCCGGCCGTCCGGCCACCAAGGACGAATAGGCAGCGAACGGAGCGTAGACGAGCCGTTTCACGGGCCAGGTCTTGCCGCCGTCGAAACTGGCCCAGACGGTCATCTTTGCCCGGTCTCCCCCGCCCGTATCCGCGTTGCTGAAAATCAAAACGTCGCGGTTTTTCACGGGTAAGCGAGTCAACCCACCTTTCATTCCGTAGCCCCGGCCGTATCCGCCGCCGTCCGGAAGCACCTGGCTGATGTTCAGGTTTTCCCAGGTCTGGCCGCCATCGTCGCTCCAGGCCTCCCGTCGTTTGGTTTCGTCTGGCCGTAACTCGCGGGCAAGGGTCTTGTCGTAATACCCGCTGTGGCTTCGGGAGTTGTAGTAGATCCGACCGTCGTGCAACTCTACCAAGGCTGCCTCCTCGGTATAACCTTCGGGAAAGAACTGGCTGACCTGCCATGTGGCTCCACCATCGTCACTATAGATGGCGCAACTGTAGATCGCATCGTCGGGATCTCTATCGGACGGATGCGGTTTGGCGTGTGGCCGGAACGTTGCACTCACCAACAGTCGCCCTTTGTGCGCTCCATGTCGGAGAGTGACGCCCGCTTCGCTGGCATTGGCATGCATGAAGTATGTGCCGCTTTGAGCCGGCGATGCTTTCGTAACTCGCTCCTTCGAACCCGTTTCTGCAGCCCGTTTCATCAACTCGTTGGGCTTGACCGTGATCTCTTCCGTCGTCCATGTCTTGCCGTGGTCCGTGCTTCGAAACAGCTTGTCCTTGCCGTCCCACATTCGCACCGACATGATATGTCCTGTATCTTCATCGACAATCATATTGCTGTCCGAATGGGTGATCGACACGTCGATGATCTCCCCCCAACTCTGGCCTCCATCCTCGCTGCGCCGAAGGTGCTTTTTGTTGTTGCGCACCGCCAGCAGGGTCCCGTCGACAGCAATCGCGAAGTACGGCTCGCGAACGTGATCACCGTCATCAAAGACGACCTGCGCATCGAAGAATGACTCACCCAGAAAGACGTCCAGCGGCCCCTCTGCCGGCTTTCCCGCTGCCGTGAGCAGTTCCTGCTCAGCGGACTCGGCAACGGAGCCGCCGCAGAGAAATGCCGCGACAAGAAGACTACTTACGGGTTTCCAAAACAGTTTCCTGCTGCACATAACGCTCTCCCTTTTACCATCGTTCGCCCGTGTTCTGGTTCTGAGTGTTACTGGTCTGCACGCCGTGTGCCACCTCCGCGTCTCCGGACGTGGGGCGCGAGTTGGATATCGCTCATCAATGGCTGTCTGGGAGCAGCGATGTACTTCTTGAGATCGGTAAGCGCTGTCATGTACGTTTCGTTGTCGGGTGACAGTTCAATCGCCCGTTCATATGCCTTAATCGCGTCGTCAAAGCGAGAGCATCTGTAGTAAGCGACTCCTAGATTGTACCAGTTCTCGCTGGCGCCTTGCTGCTTCTCGACTGCCTGTTCGAGGAATCTTACGGCCCGCGTCGCGTTACCGTCTTCGAGAGCCCGATAACCGAGGTAGGCATATTCGTCCGCCACAATTCCCGTCAGGTTGAGGTAGGGACGACCGACTGATGCGGCAAGAGCAATACTTGCGAACACACCAACCAACAGTAACCGGCTCGCGTGACGCGCGTTTGACGTCCGAGCCA
This sequence comes from Pirellulaceae bacterium, assembly GCA_016784735.1. Taxonomy (GTDB): domain Bacteria; phylum Planctomycetota; class Planctomycetia; order Pirellulales; family Pirellulaceae; genus JADHUC01. The sequence goes on from JADHUC010000089.1 coordinate 16,892, forward strand.
CAACACAATAGCCGAGAAGGCCGCCCAGGAGGGCCCCCGCTCCATGGGCAACGTTTCCGACCTGCCAGGCGCCGGTAATCGTCAGGGCGATGCAAAGAAAAAACCAAAACACGAAAAGGAGCACAACTTGGGGACTGACAGCATTGGCGAAGCGGGCATCATTGCGGCTTAGCACCCACAGAAACCCAAACAAACCGTATCCAATCCCCGACAGTCCGACACCGGAATAGGAGAACGCGTATTCGGCAAGTGACGCCCCAACGCCGAGGAGAAGAAATGTAAGGGCCGTCTTGAACGATCCAAATTCGGTTTCTACCTTGCCTCCGAACACAAACAGCCAATAGATGTTGAAAACCAGATGAAGCAAACCAATATGTGGCAGCACAGAGGTGAACAGCCGCCATGGTTCAGACCAGACACGAAAGTCCAACGTGAAGACATCCACGTCGCCCTCGATCCACCACCGGATCGTTACTGCGATCGACGAGACTGCGAGGAGTCCCGTCACCGGTTGTATGACGAGCACCGCTTCCTTCGAGTCGGCCATTGACGCTCCCGGTCTCGATGTGGCTGAGAGGTTTTCCTGCCCTATCTTTCCCGTACCGCTCCCTATCCCGACAACGTAGCCCTGCCGATGGGCCGATTCAATAGTCTGGTTTCCGGAAAGGCGGGTTTTCTCAAGGGGCTTCTCGCTGCTGTCCGGCTGCCTTTTCTTCCGCTAATTCGTCAATTGACGGCAAGATCAAGTGGCAGGCGGCTAACGGCAAAGCGTGGAAGCAACCGTACCCTGGCAGTCGCGCGTCGTGCTGCTACAGCGAGGGTATGCTCTACCAGATGAACGGATATGGCCGGGGGGTCTGCCTCGACAACTGGAGACTTCAAGGCACAACAGCCCAATCCCACGGATGCTGCGGCTATTTGGGCCGACGGAAAACTCTTCGTCTTGTCCGCCGACGGCACGGCCCTACTGCTGAAGCCGACGGCCGAGAGCTTCCAGACGCTCGGTGCGTTTTCCATCGTCCCAAAAAGAACGAAGAACGCCTGGGCCCACCCCGTACTCTGCGGCGGTCGGCTCTATTTGCGCTACCACGAAACGCTGTTCTGCTACGATGTGAAGGCGCAGTAGGAAGAAAGGACCTGTTTCAATGAACAGGAGGGCGGCCTATTGACCGACTTGGCCGACGATCTGATTGAATAGTTGTTCGTCTAGCCGCGATTCACTCTGGCCGGCTCGCTGCCCACATCCGAATTTGCGCCGCACGGATGGTTTCCTCGCGCCGAACGCACAATTACACTGAACAATCCACCTTGGATGTCGTAATTCCCCTGGACGCCTTGATTCGGTAATCTCAATCGAGCGAGCACCAAGCCATGCAAATGAAAGTCAACACCACCTCTGTTATCGCCTCCCTTGTTCTTCTTGGCATCGCAGGTTCTGGCCACGCGGCCCCGCCATCCGACACTGTTTTCATGGTAGACGGAGTCGCGAAGGCTGTTCGGCACGACGGCAAGGTATGGACGCCCGGCAATGGCTATTTGGAATGCGGCGGGACGAACAACTACCTGTATGCCGATGGATTGCTCGGCACCGGAGACTTCCACGTGAGCGTGAAGTTGGCCGTCCTCAACTTGGCGAAGAGCGCGGCAACGTTCGTCATCGGCAGCAGCCATTTCGGCTTCGAGGGTGGTGGTGGCGAGATGTTCACGGAAGGACCTTTGCTGGGACGAAAGAGCTTAGGCGAGCCTGTCGTTCGCGAGGGCAAGCCATTCTTGTTCGAGGCCATTCGTGAAGGCGATACGCTCCGGTTCTTGATCGACGGAAACGAGGTCCATCAGACGAAGACCGATTCCAAAGCGGCCTTGAACGTCGGCCTGCGGCCATGGCGGAGCACGATGCGTGTGACGGACTTCTCGGCCACGGGCAACCTGATCGCCGCACCGGAACCGCCGTTCCAATTCGATGTATTCGTCAGTGGAACCGAGGGCTACCACACATTTCGCATCCCGGCGATCGTTACCACCGCCAGAGGCACGATCCTGGCAATTTGTGAAGGACGAAAGGGGGGCGGTGGCGATAGCGGCGACATCGACATCGTGCTGAAACGCAGCGCGGACAACGGACAAACCTGGTCGGAACTGCAGGTGGTGGCGGACCACGAGACCAACACGATCGGCAATCCGTGCCCGGTCGTCGACCGTTCGACGGGCCGAATATGGCTGCCCTTGACGTGGAACCTGGGCACTGACCACGAACGTCAGATCATGGCCGGAACAAGTGAAGATGTCCGCCGCGTCTACATCACCTACAGCGATGATGATGGAGTTACTTGGGCCCCGATCAAAGACATCTCCGACACGGCTCGCCAACCGCACTGGCGTTGGTATGCCACCGGGCCGGGCACTGGTATCCAACTGACTCGCGGCCAACACAAAGGTCGCCTGGTAATCCCAGCCAACCATTCCGACCACTCGGACCCGAACCTGCATCCTTACCGATCTCACGTGCTGATCTCTGACGATCACGGAGAGACATGGAAGATAGGCGGCATACTGGATGAAAAAACCAATGAATCAACCGTCGTCGAACTTGCCGATGGACGCCTGCTGGAGAACATGCGGTCGTACCATGGCAAGAACCGTCGAGCGGTCGCCACCAGCGACGATGGCGGTCAGACGTGGTCGAAGGTCACACTGGACGAAACGCTGATCGAGCCGGTCTGCCAGGCGAACGTGCTGCGGCACACCTTTCCCGGCGACACTGAGAAAAGCCGAATTCTCTTCTCGAATCCCGCAAGCACCGCGCGAGTGATGATGACCGTGCGCACCAGTTGCGACGAAGGGCAGACGTGGCCGGTGGCGAAGCTGATCCATGCCGGCTCGGCTGCGTACTCGTGCATGACCGTGTTGCCGGACAAGTCGATCGGCCTCTTCTACGAGCGTGACGGCTACAAGAGGATCACCTTCGCACGATTCGATCTCGAATGGCTAACCCCAAGTAGGTCCCGTCTGCCGGACGGGACCTTGCAGCGGCACAACACGTCTCCACGCGACACAAGGTCCCGTCCGGCAGCCGGGACCTACCAGCTCGCGACACCCGTCGGCAGTCCCGGTGAAGTCGGATCACCGGGGCGACAGCTCGTGGGCCCAAAGCATCCTCCGGATCCGGCGAAAGAGCCCGAAGCATTCAACGATTGGCAACGGCAGATGCGCGAGCAACTGCGGAAGATGCTCGGTATACCTGAGGAGCGAGTGCCATTGGAGCCGGAAACCCGCGGCAGCTTCGAAGTCGATGGAATCGTCGTCGAAAAATGGGTGTTCACCAGCGAGCCGGGATCTCGCATTCCGGCCGTGTTGTATCGGCCCAAGGACCCGCAACGTCCAATGCCGGCCGTCGTGCTGACCTTCGGCCACGGAGGCAGCAAGAGCCATCTTTGCTACAACTACCTCGGCCAACTCTACGCCCGAATCGGCGTGGCCTGCCTGGCGATGGACCCGATCGGCGAAGAGGAACGGCACCGCCAAGGCCGAATGGGCACGCGGGCTCACGACCCGGCATCGGTGCACCATGCGGCGTGGAACGCCGGCCGGCCGATCATGGGCAAACTGGTGTTCGACACCATGCGAGGCATTGACTTCTTGCTCGCCCGCGACGACATCGACTCGAAACGCATCGGCGTGGCCGGCAATTCGTTGGGCGGAGCCAAAGCTGGCTGGATGGCCGCGTTGGACACGCGATTACGCTTCGCCATTGTCAGCGGCTGGGCATTCGACGATGTGACGCTCATCTCGAAATACTGCACTCGCGTGCCTAACGAGCACATGCGCAAGATGCTCTCTTGGAGTCAATACGTATCGCTGGCCGCTCCGCACTGCGCCCTCTTGGTGATGAACGGCGATGCCGATGTGATTATCGACCGCAATGGCGACGGTACCGCTTGGCGGGGCACGCGGTCGGTCATTGAAGACGTCGCCAAGGTCTACGCGGCACTGGGCGCGCCCGGCGCCGTGCGATGTTGGTTCGAGCCCAGCGGCGGCCACCGGCCGTATCCAGCGTACAAGGCCGGCTTGGAATGGATCGTCCAGCATGCCGAGCCGCCAGGATGGACCATCGAAAAGGTGAGTGAGTTGGACGAGATCAACTTCGGCCGCTGGGCCGACGCGAACGGGATCACACTCGAAAGGCTCTACGGCACCGACCTACACCTTCGCGGAGCTTCCGTGGCCGATTCCGGCATAAGTTACCTACCGCGTGAAAAGTTGGCCGTGCTGAAGCCCGACGAAATGAGACAACCGCAATTCACGATCGAAGGATGGCTGCAACAGATCACAGGGGATAGTCAGTAGGGGGCAAGTGTTCTCTGCCCGCATTTCAAGCGGCTGGCCTACGAGTAGGACGGAATGCCATTCCATCCGGGCCGGAATGGCAATTCGGCCCAGGCGAGCATATCCCGGTCACTGCCAACGCGCGCCGATAGTTGCGCCGTTCTTGCCAGCGCCAATGTTCGGACTGTCAGGCCGCAAGCGAAAATCGTGTTTGTCCGGATCGACGAATTGTGGATCGGCGAAAATAGAGTGCATGTCCCGGCCGCTGCGGTCACGCCATTCTTCCAGGCTGTGGTACCACGTTTCGTCTAGCGTGACCATCGTCTTGGAGCCGACCTGGAGGCTTTTCACTTCGGGCATGAGGCTGTGTGCCGGCCGTGGGCCTTGCCACTCGCGCAGACGTGTTCCCAGATTGTTGTAGTCGGCATCAAAGGTCTCCAACTCCTTCTCGTCGGCCGTTGTGATGCGGTACATCTGGTTGCCGCTGAAGGCGAAGCAGTTGTTCTGACAGACGCTGCCGGCCACCGACCGCAGAAAATACGCCGCCCCGTACATGTTCCACAGACCCGTATTATGGACGATGCGGCTGTTTGGGCTTTCATACAGGACCATACCCGTTTCGACGCAGTAGAGCACGTTGTCTTCCGCCACGAACCCAGGCGAGTTCCTGACGACGATCCCGGTCCCGTTGACCCACCCTCTGGCCATCCGGTTCCACAAGCGGCAATGGGCGATCGTCAAGTCCGGCGATTTCAAAGCGTAGATTCCAGCGGACTGGAACCATCGGACTTCCAGTCCCTTGATGGACACGTGCGGCGATCCGTCCAGCCGCAGGCAGGAGTCGACGGCATGGCGCCCGTCCATCACAACCGTGCCTGGTTGATCCGCTTCGATCGTGATTGGCGTGCCAGACAGCCCGCCGTGTGTCAAACTGGCCTGGCCGGGATAGAAGCCGGGCAACAACGCGATCCGATCCCCCGGCAAAGCCCTATCCGCCGCGAATTGTAGCGACCGCCACGGTTCGTTCTTCGTTCCATTGCCCTCAGCGTCGACGCCTTCGGGCGAGATGTAGTATCGCGTTGGTTCGCCCGCCACAGAGAACGTACCATCGGGCGTGACCGTCTTTCCGCCCAACGCGTCGGTCAGCACGAGACGGTAGTGGTAGGTCTTGCCGGATTCAACCTGCGGAACCAGCACGGCCAACGCGCTTGACGTGCGAATGCTGGTGGCGCGGGTGAACCAATCGCCGGTGAGCTGTTCCGTCCAGACGCGTTGAGCTTGTTTGGGAAGGGGCACCGTCGAACCGTATCGCGAGGTCAACCCGAACTCCAGGGCCGCCGCACAGGGCAAGTCGGTTTCGAAAACAAACACTGCCCCGTCGCGATTGGTGTGCACAATGGGCTCGCCAGTGAGTTGCGGCCCCCCGTCGGCCACGCGGACGATCATGCCGGCGGGCGGACTCCAGTTGCCTTCGGCGCAGCCGACGCGAAGCTGGACGGCGACGGCCGATTGCCCCACGGGCAGGCTGATCGCCGGGTCAGGCTCAAAAGGTCGACTCGACGACCACTTGCCGTTGCCGGGTCGAATCTGCATCACCTTGGGCTGGGGCGTGCCATCACTAACCGCCACCGACAACTGAACTTCACGGCTTGGCGCAAGCCACTCGGCCGGACCATCGTAGGGTTGCAGGTGCAGGGCCGGACCGATACCACCGGCCAGCCAGGGATCGCCTTGGGACCAGAGTTTCGGCGGCTCGACGGCTTTCGCGGGCTCGGCCAGCGCGATGGTGGGCTGGGCCGGCGCACGGGATGCAGTTTCCGATTCCAGCACGGGCAAAGCCCCGAACGTCTCGCCGTTTGGCCCCTTTTTCACGCACGGGCTATCCAGCAACAGACGATAATCACCCGTGGGGGAAGACACGAACCGAGGTTCGGCGAACAGTGTGTGCTGGCCCGTGCCGGTCTTCTCGAACGATGTCTGATAGTTGCGCGGAGCAAACTGGTTGGCGAACCCCCAACCCAAGTTGTAGTCCATCACGGTGCCCGGTTTCAGACCGTCTGCGAACACAAACGGCGACCCACGACCGACACAGATGTTGAAGCGGTAAACGCCCTCCGGATCATAACTGGTGCCGCCGATGCCGCCCCACTGGTAACCCAGAACCGTGTTGTTCTCAACAATGAACTTATGGCTTGGACATTTGACGAAGATGCCCGCCCACCAGTGGCCGGTGATCAGATTGCGTCGAATCTCGCCGTCCTTGGCCGGGTAGTAGTAATGGATACCCGTGTCGTCCTGTGAGTAGACCGGCACGAGGAAGTCGTCGCGTACTTTGTCGAGCCGGCAGTCCTCGATGATCGTGCCCAATCCCTGGCTGAAAATGCCCGTACCCACATCCTCGGCACGACAACGAATGATCCGACCCTTGGGCGTGTCCATCCAGGCGTAGAAGCCGCGGACCGCATTCCAGGTGTAGCAGTCTTCCACGGCCGTCTTGGCCCCGAACAGGCCTGCCCCGTGCGAGTAGTTCCACGTCAGAAAGCTGTGGAACTCCAACCCACGCAAAGTGATGTTGGACCGCCACAGGCTGATGCCGTTGGAGTGTCTGCTGATGCCCAGGTCGTGTTCTTCCGGTGGCTTGTCGTCCGACGTGTGGAAAAACACGTCTTCGTCGTCGAACCAGAAACTGGCCGGATAGTGGGCCACGGCGGTCTTGTCGGCCACCAGCGTGTATCGCTTTCGCGAGTCGGCTTCCCACATCTGTGGCGGCCGGTCGGCTTGATACTTGCCGGGAATCTGGAACACACCGGGCGCGCCGGGCGCAGGTGTGGCCTCGCTGATGTGTTTGGCCCCGTCGAAGGCGACCTTCTCGAACGAGCCGTCGGGCTTTGTAGCCGCACGGATCAGGATGTGTTGAGAATCGCCGAAGCGGTCCTCCCGTCGGCCCAACGCGACGCCACCTTCGTAGACGCCGGCATGAATGATGATTTCGGTCGGAGTCTCGCTGTTCTTGACCAACTCGTAGGCTTTTTGGAGTCTGGCCACCGGCTCGGCCTCGGTGCCCGGATTGTGGTCGTCGCCCGTGACAGCCACATGGACGATTTGCGAGCTGACGGTCGTGGCCGTCTTATTGCCATCGGCGACCGCGGTCAAACTCACGCATACCATCCCGCAGAACACGCAGCGAAGTGAACCGCGCATTTGGAGCCTCCTATCGACACAGGGGTGCCTTCGACTGCCCGACCGCGACGCAGTATACCACCGCCCGATGACGGTTACTAACAGGGGAACTCCGGCAAGTGATCCGCCGGGTACAGCCATGTTTCGCTCGGCGGGGGTCTTTCGGGACGGCTGTGATCGACATTCGTTGTTTTCGGTGAGCCTGGCCGATTTTCGCCGGTGGAAACCGGCCTGTTCGCATGGTATACTATCTGTGGTGACAGCCATGTGAGACGTGACTGGAGAGGGAATAGTGGCTTTTTCGTTGTCGTTTGAGACGGATCTCAAGGCTCTGGATGGCCAACTCGCGGGCCTCCACGAAACGGACCCGAGTTACGCGGACGTGCGGGCGCGACTGGAGACGTGCGAGCGTCGGGTCTATCAGAATCTTGACGCCGTCGACACGTTCCTCCTTTCCCGCAATCCTCTGCGTCCGAAAACGCTCGACTACGTTCAGCACATCTTTCACGATGTGTGCTTCTTCCAGAACCCGGATGTCCATGGGGACCACCTCGTCGTCGCCGGCGAGGGCAAGATCGAAATCGCGGGAAGCCCCGTCGACGTCATGTTCATCGGCCAGCAAACCGGGCCTTCCTCGCAATGGGAAGACTTGGTCAAGCTGCCGCCTGCGGAGTACAAGCGCTGGAACCAGGGCATGAACTTCCCGGACGGGTATCGCAAGGCCGTCTATGCCATGGACCTGGCAGAAAAGCGGGGCTGGCCCGTGGTGGTATTCGTGGACACGCACGGCGCCGATCCTTCGGAGTATTCCGAGGAAGAGGGGCAGGCGTTTGCCATCAACGAAGTGATTCGCAAAACCACGTCGCTCAGGACGCCAAATCTCTCGTATATCATAAGTCTGGGGGCAAGCGGGGGCGCGATCGCCTTCACGGCGACGAACCGGACGATCATGAACCAGTACGCAACGTACATGGTGATCAGCCCGGGCGCCTGTGCGTCGATCCTGTTTCGCAACCGGGAGGCCGATTCGATTCGCAGGGCGGCCAGGGGGCTACGTCTGACCGCGGTTGACGCGATTGAGCAAAGTACCGTGGACGAGGTCATCCAGGAGGGATCCCACCCGGGTCATCGCTACCCGAAAGAACTCTTGGCCAAAGGCAAACAGGCTGTCGAGCGGAACTTGGCCCAGCTTCTGGATCTGCGCGGTGAGCAGGCCGAGCTCGCCCGCCGCAAGAAGTTCTATGCCATGGGTGTGTGGGGCGAGTCGGACGCTCAGCGGCATACGGATACACTGGCAAATTGGGCTCGCGAACAGAATCAGGCTTTTACCAGCTTACTCGGCGAGCTTACCGACTACTTCGCCGACCGGGTGAGGAAGAACGGACGGCCGAAAGACGAAGCTGCAGCAAAGGCGCATGCGGAAGCTCGTCAGGAGGTCGCGCGAATGATCTACGCGGCTCAGCGGGCGGACGCCGCATATGTCAGCAAGGTCCTGGGGGTGGACGCCTATCCCCTGAGCAAGACCCAGTGGGCTCAAATCCAGGAGCATCTGTTGGAGCGGCGTTACGGGCATCCGAACGGGACACATGTGCTTCATCCCAACGGCGGTATCAGCACATACCGGCGGCTGCACCCTGTATGCTGGGTCCGACAACTGACCGACGAGGACTCGTTCCGGGAATTTGTCGAGACAAGTCGGTACTGCTCGATCGACCAGCTTGGGTTCCCCGGGTACGAGAAAGCCCTCGTTCGCGGGACGAAGGAGACCGGGCTCGACACGGGTTTGATCACCGGCTCCGCCAAGGTCCGCGGCTTCGACATCGTGTTGGCGGTCAACAACTTCCGCCTGGTCGGAAGCAGCTTGTGCGACGAAATTGGCGAGAAGTTTCGCTACGCCGCCGGGCAGGCCCTAGATACCCGGACGCCGATGGTTTCTATCGCGATGGGCGGCGGGGCACGGATGCAGGAAGGCACGCCGTCGATGCATCGCAACATCCCGAAGATTCAACATGCCCTGAACGCGTTGGAGGAGGCCGGTGTGCCGCACATTTCGGTCGTCTGCGATCCGACGCTTGGCGGGACGGCGATCAGCTACGGATTGCGAGGCGACTACATGATCGTAGTGGAAGGTTCGGCCAACATCGGCTTTACCGGCAAGCGCGTCATGGAGCAGTTTCGGCGGTGCAAGATGCCACCCGACTTCCAGAACGGGGCGTGGCTCTTACGTCGCGGGTTCGTGGACGAATGTGTGAACACGGAAGGGTTGCCCATGCGCCTCGTAGAACTGCTCAAACACGTGGCCGACGGCGGACGCCTGGTCGATCTGCAACAGCGCAGCACACGAGCATGGACGCCAGAAGAAATCGTCACACCCGACAAGGTTGTGGGTAAAGTGCAGTAGATCGGCCGGTCAACAACCGATCGCAACTGATGCCGCGAGGAAAAAAACTGTCGTTGGCTTGGCTTGTCGATAGACAACGTCGTACAATCATGATAGAGCCGGCACGCGAAAACAGTTGACGAGCGACGAATAGACCAATTCCGCTCGCGCGGCAGGCGCGGTAAGCTTACGCGGCCCAATAGCCTTACGGATGGCATGGTGAATCTTTGGCCAAGCATCCCAACAAACACATTCGGCAGGCCATCGAGTACGCCGAACAGAACGGTTGGACTTTCGTGAAGGCGGGGCCGCGATCGCACTTGTTTGGGCGCTTGTATTGCCCGCGGCGCGATCCGGACGGGCACATTTTCGGTGTGCAGTCCACGCCACGCGTACCGGAAAACCACGCGCGAGACATTCGCCGCGCAGTTGATCGCTGCGAGCATCCGACCGAATAGGAGTCAATAACCGTGAAGGTCTTTGAATTTACCTTGCGTATCGCACGCCGTCTGAGCGACGAACGGGCAATGGATCGCATCTACGGACGATGCCAGGATACCTCCCTGCTCGTCGAAGGCGACGTCACGCTGTTGCAGTTTCATCGACAGGCCGCATCTCTGCAGGATGCCATCCGGTCCGCGATTGCGGATGTCAATGCAGCCGGGTATCACGTTGCGCACGTGGAATTGCAGCCGGATGCGGTTGCCGTTCAAACCGTGTGAAGGTGTCTGCGATTTCGGAGGACGAAGGGTAAAGTGGTTCGACAGAAACGTGGATCTACTTTTGCTGGCAAAACTCCGTAAGTACACCGCCTGTGCTCTTGGGGTGGGCGAAGGCAATCTGCATGCCGTGGGCGCCGGTTCGTGGCGTTTTGTCGATCAGTCGCACGCCGGCTGCCTTCAGCGCCATCAGCGTGGCCGGCAGATCAGCTACGCGGTAGGCCACGTGATGCAGGCCCGGTCCTTTCTTGTCGAGGAACTTCGCGATTGGGCTGTCTTCGGCAGTGGGTTCAAGCAACTCGACGCGGACGTCCCCGAGCTGGAAGAAGGTAACCCGCACCTTCTGGTCCGGAATCTCCTCGGTTCCGCCGCACGCCAAACCGAGAACGTCGCCGTACAGGCGGGTCGCTTCTTCGAGAGATTGGACGGCTATACCCAGATGGTCTATGCCGATCGGTGGTTGCATCGTGTGCTCCCTCGCCGAAAAGGGGTCGGGAGTCGTTTTTTCGAAAAACGACTCCCGACCCCTTTGCTATGTTGTGCATTCCTCGAATTCGCCGAAAACGTGGCGTAGCGCATTGCATATTTCGCCTACGGATGCATACGCCTGCACCGCATCAAGGATCAAGGGCATCAGGTTGGCGTCACCGCGGGCGCTCGCTTCGAGGGTCTCCAGCGCGCGGGCAACAGCCGCGCCATCGCGTTTGGCACGCACCTGGCACAGCCGTTCGATCTGTCGGCGCGCCGCCTGTTCGCTGATACTTAGAGTCTCGGGCTGTGTGTCTGTCTCTGTGTCGTAGCGGTTAACGCCGACAATCACACGGTCGTCGCGTTCGATCTCCTGCTGGTAGCGGTACGAAGACTGTTCGATCTCGGCTTGCGGATAATGCTGTTCGATCGCGCGGACCATCCCGCCCATTTCATCAATCTTGTCGATGTACGCCGCCGCTTCCGCCTCGATTCGATCCGTCAGTTTCTCGATACAATAACTCCCTGCGAGCGGATCGACCGTGTGGGTTACGCCCGATTCGTGGGCGATGATCTGCTGCGTACGCAGCGCCAACCGGACGGCCTCTTCCGTCGGCAAGGCCAGGGCTTCGTCGCGGCTGTTGGTGTGCAGCGACTGTGTGCCGCCAAGCACTGCGGCCAGCGCCTGCAGTGTCACGCGGACCACGTTATTATCAACCTGTTGGGCAGTGAGCGTCGCGCCGCAGGTCTGCGTGTGGAAGCGGAGCATACAGCTACGCGGGTCCTTGGCGCCGAACCGCTCTTTCATGATCCGCGCCCAGAGCCTGCGAGCCGCACGGAACTTGGCCACTTCCTCCAGCACGTCCGTCATGGCGCCGAAGAAGAACGATATCCTCGGTGCGAAACGGTCGACGTCCAGCCCCGCGCTCAGAGCCGCGTCGACATACGCGATCCCGTCCGCCAAAGTGAAGCCCACTTCCTGGGCGGCGGTCGAACCGGCTTCGCGCATGTGGTAGCCACTGACGCTGACCGTGTTGAACTGCGGCAGGTGCTCGGCGGCGTACTCGAAGATGTTGGTGATCAGCCTGAGCGACGGACCGGGCGGGAAGATGTAGGTGCCGCGCGCGATGTACTCTTTCAGTACATCGTTCTGGATCGTGCCGGCAAGCTGGCTTGCTGCGACGCCCTGCCTGGCACCGACGGCGATGTACATGGCCAACAATACGGCGGCCGGCGCATTGATTGTCATCGACGTGGAGACTTTGCCAAGGGGAATGGCGTCGAACAAGATCTCCATGTCGGCCAGCGTGTCGATGGCGACGCCCACTTTTCCGATCTCGCCCAAAGCCAGTGCGTGGTCGCTGTCGTAGCCGATCTGCGTCGGCAGGTCGAACGCGACGCTCAGACCGGTCTGCCCTTGCTCTAATAGAAAGCGGTAGCGCTGGTTCGTCTCCTCGGCGTCGGCGAAACCGGCGTACTGGCGCATGGTCCACAGTCGCGAGCGGTACATGGTCGGCTGAACGCCCCGCGTGAAGGGATACTCGCCGGGAAAGCCAACCTGCTCGAGATACCTGTCGCGGGCTTGTTCGTCCCGAGTTTCCACGGGAAGATAGAGCCCGTCCATCGGCTGGCCCGAGACGGTCACGGTCCGCTCGGCACACTCGGGCACCTTTGCGGTGGCCGGCGCCAGCGTCCGGGCCTTCCACTGTTCGAACCGCTGCTGCAAAGAATCAGGCATATTGAACCTCAAACGTCGCTTGCCGGCTGCTGCATTTCGGCCAATGCCGAAGCGGCCAATTGTGACACGACCGCATCCAACGAGGACTCGCCACCGTTTAGCTGAGCGATCCACTGCTTCGCTTCCGGACTGGTCAGCACACGCTCAATCGCCCCTCCGCAGGCAGCCATCGCACTTCGCCGAATCTCACCGAGCGAGCGCCGTTCGCCGCGGACTGCCTGCGCCTCCGGCGTGCGGCGTGCGCGATCCAGGTCCAGGAGTTGCTCGAGCAGCTTTTCGACGCCTCGGCCGGACTTCGCTTCGAGTTCCACGACCTGGGGCCCGCCAGCAGCGTCGGTTGTGCTTCCCGACCGGTCTTCAGCCAACGGCTCGCACCGGCCGCCACTGCGCGCAAACGCGGCGCCAGCCAACTCTTCGCGGACCTCTTTGAGTAGCCGGTGCGATTCGGGCAAGTCACACTTGTTCACGACCACCATGTCGGCAATTTCCAAGAGCCCGGCTTTGATCAGTTGGATGTCGTCGCCGTGCCCCGGTCCGAGTACCACCACGCAAAGGTCCGCCACCGACGCGATATCGAGTTCGTTTTGCCCCACGCCAACCGTCTCGATCACCACCGGATCGTAGCCGGCCAATTCCATCAGCCGGGCGCAGTGTATGGTGGTATCGGACAGACCGCCCTCGTGGCCGTGCGTGGCCAGCGACCGGATAAAGACATCGTCGTCCACGGCATGTCGCATCATACGCACACGATCACCCAGCAGTGCGCCGTTGGACCGAGCGGAACTTGGATCGACTGCCACCACGCCGATTCGGCGTCCTTGTTCACGCAACCGGACCAAGAGGGCGTCTATCAACGTCGACTTTCCCACGCCTGGCGGCCCCGTAAAGCCCCACCACGGGACTTGGCCCGTCGACCGACGCAGGCCGACCTCGAACGCCGGATCCGTGCGCCCAGCCGGATCGACGCGTGACATGGCCCGGGCCAGCGCACGACGACCGCTCCCGCGCAATTTGTCCACAAGTTCGCTCATTCCCGGTTGGTCAACTCCTGTTCCAAGGCGGCGAGGATCTCTGATAAGGCGGTGCCGGGTGTAAACACATGCCGGAAACCCAAGGCTTCAAGCTGGGGAATGTCCTTCTCGGGGATCGTCCCGCCTGCCACCAGAACGATGTCCTCGGCCCCTTCGTTTTTCAGCAGTTCCGTCACCCGCGCGAAGAGTTCGTTGTGGGCACCGCTCAACAAACTCAGGCCGATCACGTCGACGTCTTCGTCGATGGCCGTCCGGACGATCTGTTCGGGCGTCCGACGGATACCGGTGTAAATGACTTCATAGCCGGCATCACGCAAAGCGCGGATCAGGAACTTCGCCCCCCGATCGTGCCCATCGAGGCCGACTTTGCCAATCAAGATGCGTTTGGGTATTTTGGTGTTCACCTTTGTCTCGTCAAGCTTCGTTGCGTCTCAATCTTCTTTCATCCAATTTGCACTCGCATCTCGCCGGCCAAGTCCATTGCCACGGCGTCAAACTCGAAGCCGTGCAACGTCTGTTGATTGCTTTGCGCTGCTTGACCGTTGATGTTGATCGAACTGGGCTCCTGCTGCGTCTTCAGGAAAAGCAACGTCGCCTCGCGGACTGGCTTTGCAGCGTGGAGCGTGAACTTGTCGCTCGCGTCGAATTTCGCTTCCACGCTTCGGCGTAGTGCTTCCCACAGGTAGACTTGCTCGTTCGTCCACCATTCGAGCCCCTGCGCTCTGGCGTAGTCCACCAGTTCGGAAAACGAATCGGCAACGTTCGGCTTCTGAATGTGGGCGGGGTGGAAAAGGAAATGTGCAACGCCGTAGCGCGGCAACACGGTGTCCACTAGTTGCTTGCCATATTCGCGCGGGCAGACAACCACCAGGTCCTGCGTCATCATGTTGATTTCCAACACGTCCAGGAAACGCGGCGATTCGGCCTCGTCGTCCAGCGGGAAGTAGGGCTGCGAACCACCCAGCGGAAAACCGGTCGCGCCTTTCTTACTCGGCCCGCGCGTCTGGTCCGAGTTCATGCCGACCTCTTCACACCACCGCAGATAATCGAGGCGGCCTTCCCATCGCGTGTAGTGATTCTTGTTCGAGGTGATGTGCTCGAGCCCCGCCTCCTTCATCAGCCAACTGTGCTGGAGCAGGAAGTTCTCTTTTGACCACGAAGTCTTCGCGCCGCCACTGCGAGCGTCGTAGTGCAACGCGATTTCGTAGTCTTGATCCTTCAGGGTACCGTAAAACTCCTTCGGGTAGCCGCCCGGGTACAGCGTGCACCACGTCGTTTTCACATTGCAGCGGTTCGTCACTTCCAGCAGGGCCACCGCCTTCTGTGGGTCATTGCCGTCGGTGTCGTGCGAAATGTGCCCAACGGCCTTGAGGCCGCGTGGCCAGTACCAGAGCATGGGCAGCGCAGTGCCTTGTTCCTTGGCGACGTAAAGAACGCTTCGCAGAATGATCTCCCGCAATTCGTCCGTGATGGGTTCCAGAAACGCTGGCCCGTCGTCGGGTTTCATGGGTGTTCGATCTCGGTCCCAGTCGAGCACAAAACCGTCTTCGGACTTCAGCTCACCGTCGTTGAATGGCGCCGAACCGTCCGGCGCGGGTTTCGCGTCCTGCAACACGGGTAACCCCTGCTGGATGTGGACAATCGAGAACAGCAAATCGGGCGAAAGCAAAACGGCTCGGCCTTTCCCGCAGCGGTTTTCCACGATGGCGCTGCCCTTGGCGCCTTGATATCCCGAGTCCAATTCCGCCAGCGACGTAGCGGATCCCGGCTTCATGGCATAGCCGCCGAATACGTGCAGCGAGCTGCGGAGCCCAGCCGTGATCGGATGATCTTCAGCGGTGACCTTTATCCAGCCTTCCGTCAGAGGTCGATTGATACTCGCCCCGAAAACGTCCTCCAGTCCCGATGCGCCGCCGATACCGATGATCGAGCCTCCGTTCTGGACCAGGGTGGTAAGCGCGTCGCGCTGGTCGGACGTCAGCCGCAGATCCCCCGCCAGCAGCACAATGGAATTCGGGCGACCGACCAGCGATGGCAGCTCACCTGGGGCGACTGTATCAAAGAACAGACCGGCACGCTGAAGAACTTCTGTGATGTAGATCCAAGTGTTGGCGCGAGGATTCAGATCCGTGGAGATCGATTGAGTGACAACGGTGATCGGGGCGTTCAAGCCAGAATTCGAGGAACCGACGGCTGGTTCCACAGATCTAGCTATTCGCGCCGCTCCACTTAGCCCCGGCAAAACCAGACAGCCGCCTACCGCAGCCGCTTTCCCAAGAAAACCCCGCCGTGTCGTTTGGCCACTCATCGAGCACCTCCCATAATTGTCGACTTTTCCATGGTCACGGTGATCGTCGTATCGACTTGCATTGCCTGAGATTCTACGCCGCATGTGCACGCTTGAGAAGCCAGTGGCCCGTTTGTCAACTGTCTTCTGTCATGCATTTGGGAATCGTCCAGAGCCGGGCATCAATCGACGGAGCAATCCCGCGTCAGCAACTTCCCACGCAGCGATCCGAAGACACCCTGTCCCCAGGTGACATTCAAGCCGGAGAAATCAACCGCCAGGTCGCTTTCGAGCTTCGCAGTCGCCAGCTCTTTCCCGTCCTGAAGAATCGCGAGCCGGTTGGGGGCCACTACAAAGTCAAGCTGGATCGGCTGGTCCTTCCACGCGATCTGAGCGGCCAGATTGCCCGGCATCTTCACACAGAGTACGGCCCCGTATTCGCGACGTTGGCTGTCCGTCAGGAAATCATAGCGATCCTCCCAGGTGTAGGTGCCTTTGGAAGACGTCGATAGGAACAGGGAATCGACAAGCGGGATCATGCTGGTAATCCGCTGCCCCCAGTGATTGGTGACCAGCCCGTACTTCTTTGCCGCGCCCTCGTAGGGATGAACGGTCGCGTCGCTGATTTCAGGATGGGTGAACATGCGATCCATCGAATGCCAACGCTCGCTGTCCCGGTCGTACCGCCACAGCTCGGCCCACGGCCAGACGCCCGCCATCAAGTCGCCGCGGTAGATGGAAAGCGTCTGGCATTCCCGAGCGCTCGGCGATACGCCCGGCAACTTCGGCGGCCAGCCTTCGATCCGCTTCGCCTCGCGGCCCTGATACTCGAACAAGTTGCCCGTCGGGTACTGAGCGAGCAGCAGCCGGTCATGCCAGTGCAATACCGAGTAGACCTGATAACTGACCATGTTGTCAGCCTCCAGCACCGTACGCCATCCGGCATCCTCGAATACATAGATGCCTCCGACATTCGATACGGTCAGAATCTGGTCCTTGAACTGTCCCCAGGCGAACGGCGTTTCTCGGTCATACTTCGTCTTCAGGACAATCGCCTTTGAAAGGTCAACGCCGTTTGGCTGCTCGGGATCCCACGGACAAGCATAGATTCTTGTGAAACCGCCGGATTCGGCGTGATGCCGGTGGTAGAAAAACAGCCGGCCCTGGGCGTAGTAGAAGTTGTAGTACCCGCCCAATTCCGGGGCCGTCAAAATGACACGGTCGTTGTACCGCGCCTCGCTGTCCGAGAAGACAAGCTGGCCCGTCCCCAGACGCATGGTGCCATCGCCGGATCGCATCTGCCCTACATTCGGCGGCAGTTCGGAGCGCCATTCTCTCGACGCCGCATCCCAGCGACGTACCGAGTTGTTCCGCACCGAACTCCACGCGTAGATCTGTTTGTCGAAATCAAACAAGTACACGCCGCAGTCTAGGTCCGGGTGCGGCAGCCGTTCGACCGTGAACCGCTCGTCGTCCGAACCTGGCCGGACGAAGAACTGAAGTGTATGCCGATCGCTGCGGAACCGCGTGTTGTACACGTCTTGAAACCCGGCCCCGGCGACGACCCGACCGTCTGCGTTGCGGGCCTCGAAAATCGAACCGAAGCTTTGCCCTCGATCCTTGCCGAGGTCGAGCTCTACACGAAACGACGCGACGTTATCCGTTGTTCTTTCCGCTTCGCTGCCAGCAGCGGCTCGAAGACAAGACGGAATCGCAACGGCAAAGAACAAAACGTAGATTCGAATACTCATGGTATTGAAAAGTCCTCTTTGTACTGCTTCAACAGTTCTTCCGGGTCATTCTCCATGAAATACATCTTGAAATGCGAGACGGTCCGGTTCGTCTTCTCGTCGTAGTCAAGTCGCAAGTCCGGGCCGATATGCAGGCAGTCGTGCCATCCCTGCCCAATGCTGTTGCTCCTCTTGCAGCCCCATGCCGCAAGGTATTTCATGTCGCGTGAGACTTCGCCCGCAATGCTGTAGAGGGGTTGATCCGTACTGTTTCCCCAGAAAGCGGCCGGTTGACCGGGGTGCTTCCGCCAAACGGGAAGGTAAACCTGAACCCACGGCGGCGAATTGGTATTGTGCGTCGCCGGCCGTCGAGTGTCTGGAAATCGTTCCGTGTCCTTCAGTAACGTAAACCCACGGGCTGTGTAGATGAAACACTGGTTGACGAACGATTCCACAAACTGGTCTTTCACACTCTGGAAGCCCGGAGCGCGGCGGAGTTGCCAACAGCCGTTCACGCTGGTGACGGCCTTTACTGCTTCCGGAGTCGGACCGGTAACCGTCACATACCAGTCGACGGCGCCCACCGACGGCACCAGCCTGGTCTCGACCTCCGCGCCTTTTGGATGCTTGTGCCTGACAATCATACTGCCGTCAGGCTGCGGCGAGCCTTCCCCCTGTCTCAACGCATCTTCATAACACCACACATCGCACTCGAACCCCGGGATAGTCGGCACGGCGATGCGAACCATGGTGAACACCCGGTCGCCATGCTTTTCCTGTTCGACCGTGATCGTCGGCTTCTTGCCTTCGGCCGCAGCGCCGAGTCCAGGAAAAATCAGGCAAACCGCAAACGCGATTCCAAGAAAAGTCTTCATTGTTTGCCCTCCATCTCACCGTTAGGAAGTGACAGTCATCCCAATGAGCAACCAGCGCAGACCGATACTCCGCAAGTGGCTGTGCGGGCTGTCGAAAAGACAATGCCTTGATGGCGTTCTTTCTGCAGCGTCATCGGTCGATGCCACGTCCCGCTTACTTTTGGGCGCGTGTTCGGCAGTGCGGATAAATGGCCCGGCGGGGCGTTCGAGCCTTTCGGTCTACCAGACCCGCCGGGCCGGTTTCTTATTCGGCCGAACTGCAAGCAGCCCGACACGGGACGATGGCCTGAACTTTGCACTTGGCACACTCCGCAGGGCGGCCGGTAAAGGACCTGGCCTGCGGACTCCGGCGTGACAGACGCATTTGTCTGCCGCAAAGTGCTCGCCACGCGGAAACCGATATTGTTGTTGCGGTTGTCCGGTTGAGTCCTGTAGCGGACGGCCGACCCCACGTCGCCTGTGAGGTCGTCGAACGACCCGCCACGCAACACGCGGCCATCTTCATAGGATCTTGTATCCAAATCCGAACACCATTCCCAGACATTTCCCGCCATATCATCCAATCCGAAATCTCGACCCCGGGATCGAGGAAACAAACCTACTGGGCTCGTCACACCGAGCCCCGCCTCGTCGGAGTTGTTGCAGATTCCGTCCTCCCAGTCGTTTCCCCAAGGGTATTCAAGCCCTTCAGGACCGCGTGCGGCCGCCTCCCATTGTTGTTCACTGGGCAAGAAGCCGCCCGCCCACTGGCAGAAGGCTTCGGCCTCGTAAAACGACACGCCGACGACCGGTTGATTCGGGGCGTTCCACTTCGTGTCACGGCAGTAAGAAGGTCCGGTAACGCCATTCGTGCCTTTCCATTCCCAACCTTCTTTCGACCAATGTGCCCGCTGCTTGTAGCCATCCTCGGCCAGGAACACGGCAAATTGGCTGTTGGTGACCGGATACTTGGATAGCAGAAACGGCTCGCCGATGGACTTTGTCCCGTCCTGATAGGCGTACTCGCCGGCCGGAATCTCGACATAAGCCGATCGTTCGCGTAGATCGCCGACCACGCGCGGATCGCCCAAACGCCCCAGGGCAAGTCCCAGCGTGTTGCGGGCCTTGATTTCTACTTCGTTGTCGATGGCGGCCAGACAGATTTTTCTGAACTTCTCCTCCATTTCAGGCCGCAGTCGACTGTTGCGCCCCAGCATCGTCTCCAGACAATCGGCCGTAACGACGGCCAGCCCGAGCGAATCGGGCGTGAGCCGTTCGATCACGCGATTCAGCAACCCCGTGGCCTGCCCGCGCGAGTTGGCCAGTTCGCTGCCGAACAGGAAGGAAAGCGTATTGCGCCATTCGGCCGTCTCGGCCCGCTCGCAAAACACGTCGAACAAGCGATCTCGCTCGACGTCGACCAAACGGCGGGCGGCCAGGAAATCCTGAAACGTGAAATGGTAGAAGCCGGCCTTCTTGTCACCGCGCGACAGGAGCAGGCCGCTTTGCTGCAGCAACTCGTCGCGGGTCTTCAACGCGTTGGCATATCCGGAGAACGTGACGGTGCTCTCGTCGTGGTAGGTCTCGATCGACCGCTCGACTTCTTTGTACGACGCTTCGGCCTGCGGCGTCGTCCGCTGCTGCCCCAGGCCGGCCCCGGTGTGCATGTCGTAGGCCACGACGCTCAGATGCTCGCGGGCCATTTCCAATTCGCTCGGGTCGTTGCGATAGCGGTTGTACAGCACGTTGTCCACAATCCGTTCGTACAAGTCGTGCCGGTCCTGGGGCAGCCGCTTCCCTTCGTCGTAGATGATGCACATGGATGTCAGCAGCATGGGATTGGCGGTCAACTCGCCAAGCTCCGGCCGCTGGGCCAGATGTTGCCGCATGTGGGCGGCGGTCCGTTCGGCCTCGCCGGCGTCGTCCTGCAAAATGCGGAACCAGCGGCGGACGAGCAACTCCTGCAAGGCGCCGTCCATCTCGCGTATCGGCGCATGTCGCAAGGGCAGTTTGTGTGCCTGCCGCTCGTCGATGCCGTAAGGCCGGCTGGTCACCAGCAACCGGTTGCCCGGCTGTTGCCAATCCGCAGCAGCCTCGATCAGGCCGGCGATCAACGCCGCGCGCGGATAGTACGCACGGTTCCCCTCGCCTTCGCGCAGGGGCACTTCGTCCACGCCGTCAAAGATCAGCAAGGCGGTGCCGCGTTCCAGATGAGGCGCCACGTCGGCCCAATCCAAG
>JADHUC010000090.1 GCA_016784735.1 Pirellulaceae bacterium
TTGTACGACATGGGGCTGCTGGCCTGCTACGACGCGCTAACCGGCGAAGAAGTGTACGGCAAGTGCCGCATCGGGCCGGGAGCGAGGGCCTTTAGTTCGTCGCTCTGGGCCTATGGCGATAAGGTCTTTTGTCTGAGCGAAGACGGCGACACCTTCGTGATCCAGGCCGGGCCCGAGTTCAAGCTTCTCGGCAAAAACAGCCTGGGCGAACTGTGCATGGCCACCCCGGCGATCGTCGGCGATGGTCTAATCATTCGTACCGAATCCCATCTTCTACGCATCAAGTAATCAGGAGAACCAGCTCTTCCATTTCTGGCGCGAAGTCGGCGTTCCTGTACGATGGCCCTCCGAGGCCGTCGTCTTCCGAACGGCTCGACGGCCTCGGAGGGCCATCGTACACCCGAATCCCACCTCTTACGCATCAGGTAATTATGAGTCACTCTAAAACACGAACGGCCAAGATCATTGACCGACGACATTTCCTCAAGACCGGCGTGGTGGCGGCCGTCGGCTCTGCCGCGGCAGGCTCCGGTGTCTTTGCGGCCGGTGAGTCATCGGCCGATCCAAAGCCGATCACCACGCGATCGTTCGGCAAGACGGGCCGCGAACTGCCGATCCTGGCCTATGGCGGCGCCGGGCTCCCCAAGGTTTGGGGCAACCCTCTTTCGACCGAAGATCGTGTGAAGCTGGTCCGTTACGCCTACGATCGCGGCGTGCGTTACTTCGACACGGCGGGCAACTACATGGAGAGTCAGACGCTGCTTGGCGAAGGACTGAAAGACGTACGCAAAGACGTTTATTTGGTCACCAAGGTCGAGACGACGGATCCGGCCAAGGTGCGCGGTGCTGTTGAGAAATCACTCGGAGAACTGCAGACGGACTACCTGGACGCCATCCTGATCCACGGCACGCCGGGGCTGGAGCAAATGACCGTCGAACGGGCAATGGAGGTCCATGCCGAGCTAGTCAAGCTGCGCGATGAAGGGATCGCAAAGTTCATTGGGTTATCGGCTCACTCCTATTTCGACAAAGCGTTGGCCTGTATTTCCACCGGCGGGTTCGACCTGTGCATGTTGTCGTACGGTTATCTGCCGCGGGGATACAACCAGTTGTTCTCTCCCAGAATGGTCGAGCTACGCAATGCCTGCGTGGCGAAGGCGCATGAGCTGGGAATGGGCATCGCCGCCATGAAGGTCGTCGGTGGAGGTGTTCTGGGTGCGTGGTCGGGATACGTCGTGCCTGGATTCGAGAAGAGACGGCTCAAGCAACTTCCGGCCGCGGCAATTCGCTGGGCGCTGGACGATGAGCGGATCCAACTCCTTGTCATCGGCATGCGTTTGCCTGAGGAGATCGACGCGAACATCACCACGCTCTCGGCCGACGTGACGTACACAACGGACGATCGGGCGTTGCTTACAGAGTATTGCGCAAAAGCATACGACAGCGACGCGATCAAGGCGATGAAGATTGACTGACGCGCGCGTTGTTTGGATTCTTGCGAAGTCTTCCCCCGCTCTACTTTTCTTCTGACCGTTTCTTGGGCGTCCGACTGCGGTAGCGCTCGGCCATGGCTTCCAGGTCGAGCGGTTCGTTGGTGCGGCGGTTCCACCACTGGTGGGCTTGGTCGGGATCGTGTTTTGGGTTCGACGTTGGCATGCGTGCGCCGACCGATTCGCGCCACTTGGCCAGCATTTGCTGCAACTGCTTGGATTTGTCTGGCATCTTCCCGGCCAAATTGGTCTTCTCGCCGATGTCGTCCTTCAGGTTGTACAGTTCAAGCGGCGCGTCGTCGAAGAATTCGACCAATTTCCAATCGCCGGCTCGAATGGCTCCGGCGGGCCGGGAATGATGATAGTGTGGATAGTGGAAGTAGATGGCCTCGCGATCCAGGTCTGCGTCGGAATCGACCAAGAGCGGTACCATGCTCGTTCCGTCGATCGGCTGATTCGGGAGGTCGGCGCCCGCGGCTTGGCAAAACGTGGGCAGCAGGTCGGCCGTAGTCGTTGGTTCGCCGCAAACGGTGCCCGCTTCGATGACGCCCGGCCATCGCACGATCATGGGCACTCGAATGCCACCTTCGTAGATCGTGCCTTTCTCGTCACGTAGCGGCGCGTTGGTCGAGACGACCTCGCCCAGATCGGTGTAGATCTTCCGCAGGCCGCCGTTGTCCGATGTGAACACGACCAGCGTTTTCTTGGCGAGTCCTAACTCGTCGAGTTTGGTCATGATACTGCCAATGCTCCGGTCGAGGTCCTCGATCATGGCGGCGTAAACGGGGTGGTTCACGCCGGCGGCCGGCTTGGGCTTCTTTTGATACTTGTCGATCGCCTCCGGCGTGGCTTCCAACGGAATGTGGACCGCGTGGTGCGAGAGGGTGACGAAGAACGGTTGGCCCTTGTTCTGTTCGATGAACCAGATGGTTTGGTCGGTCAGCAGGTCAATGCGTTTTGGACCGGGACCTTTTCTCTTTCGCCAAGCATGAAAACCCTTACCGATGGTCCGGGCCGTCACGTCGTACCCGCGTACATGCGGCCCGTGCGTCGCGTCGGGGCCAAGGTGCCATTTGCCGAAGTAGCCGGTGACGTAGCCGGCCGTCTTCAAGGCGTCGCCTGGCGTCTTGATCGACTCGGGCAGTGCGTTTTCGATCGGAGGTACGACCAGTTTCTCGAACGGCCGCCAATGCCCCGGAATGAAATCCGTGATGCCGACTCGGGCCGCGTATTGTCCGGACTGGATCGTTGCTCGGGTTGACGAACAGACCGGCGTGGCGGCGTAGAAATCTGTGAACTTCATGCCTTGGGCACATAGGCGGTCGATGTGGGGCGTCTCGTGGAACGGATGGCCATAGCAGGCGACGTCCGGCCAGCCCATGTCGTCGATCAGCAAGAACACAATGTTCGGCTTCTCGGGCGAGTCTGCGTCGAGGGCTTCACTGGCCGGTGAACTGCCGACAGCGACGAATACGAGGATGTGTAGAATTGTGCTTGCTGCCAAGGCTCGGAGCCGGGTTCGCGGGCGGTGATTGATCGAACGGAACATGTTTTGTCCTTTCCAGTTGGCCGGGGTATTGCTTTGGGTCAGTTGTCGGTATCGAGTACGGAGTACCCAGTACTGAGTACACAGAACCGAGTGGTGGGTGGCAAAAAAAATGCGTACTGAGCACTGCGTACTGGGTACTGAGTACCAAGTACTGAATAGGAGTTTACCCCCCGGCCGTGATGCTGTCATCCATATCCGGGTTTCTCGGGAATCCTGGCACGTAACAGCGTGTTTGAGTACACTTAATAGATAGGGATTCGGATAGGGCTTGCTTGGTGGGCAACGCGACGCGGGCCTCGTTTAGTCCTTTCCCGCCCAAAAGCCCCGTCGGCAAACAGCGAGTTGTAGAGGACAAGATATGGTACGTGTCCTGGTTGTATCCGTTTTGCTTTCGTTCATGATCGCGACCGCCACGTTCGCCGCTGACGCACGCGTGAACAAGGCGATGATGCGCCGTCCTCTTGCCCCTTCGGTCAAAGTGCTGCGGTACGCGCAGCGAGTGGTGGACGAGAACGACGCGAATGGCGACGGAAAGCTGGACGAAAGCGAATGGAGCGGCATGGAAGCACACGATATGGCAGGCCACGACACGAATGGCGACGGCAGGTTGGACGAAGGCGAATGGAGCGACATGAGAGGGCATGACTTGAATCGCGACGGAGTGTTGGACGAAGGCGAATGGAACAACATGATGGAACGAAAGCGACGGATGGCCGACACCAGTCAAGACGGCGCAATCACGCCTGCCGAATTCGCCGAGTACGTGGCCAAGTACGGTTATCGCCGGAGGATTCGCCTAATGCCCGCCCTTCAGGAGGGACGGGATCAGATGCCCTCGCTTTTGAGTCCCAACGCAACTCCAAGTTACCGAGAGCGGGCTGGATTGGCGCGAAGCGGCGTCGAAGCAAGCCGACCGAATGGCCAGACTCAACCAAAGTCCGACGCGACGTCGGCGAAGAAGTCGCGAATTCCCCGCAAGTACACCGTTTCCCGCACGAGTCTGCCAAAAGGTCTTCCAAGTTGGTTTATCCTCCGGGACACAGATGGCGACGCGCAACTTACGTTGGCCGAATACGCTCGAGACGCCTCGGAGACGAGCATTAAAGAATTCACCCGCTATGATGGCAACGGCGACGGTGTGGTCACACCCCAAGAATGCTTGCGTGCGCCGATGGCGATGGGATTGGCTGGTGCGGCTTCGGGTAGAACCAAACGCCCGATCGCAGATGGGTCGGACGGGGCCACCGGGAAGGCCGTCACCGATCAAACAGGCAAAGCAGTGCCCGCCGGAGGGGCCGTTACCGATCCAACGAAAAGAAAGACGCCGCCGAGGATGACCAAGGAGGAGATCAGGCAGTTGCAGAAGGAGAGAGCCCTGCTTCGCAAGAACCAGTCGAACAAGTCCAATCGCACCAATCGAGATCGAAGCACGGGGAGCCAGTAGAGGATTCGCTGCGGGTGCAAACGGGCTCGATTCGCCGTCGGTCAGTGCGCAAGAAAAACCCGGTCTCTGTGTAGAAACCGGGTTTTTGATTTGATTTGGACGTGCGCATAACCGTGCGACGGCGCGGCAGAGAACGTGATTCCGAAAACTACCAGGCTTCCGGAACGCTCGTTTGGCTCGACCGCGCCGCTTTCAGTTCGGGGCACTTCCATTCATGTGAGTACCGACGATCAGGGATTCTCACTCGTCGATGAGGATCGCCTCGCAAGGGCAGGACTCGGCCGACTCTTGGACGTCGTCCTCGAACTCCTCCGGTACGGTATCCACTTTCACCGTCACAACGTCTTCATCGCCCATCTCGAAAACATCAGGGCAGGTATCCACACACACTTCGCACGCCGTGCAGAGCGTATCGTCTACGCGCACTTTCATTCGCTTGGCCTTTCAACTGGAACAAAACGGGAATGTGATCGAATCTTCGCCGATCTGGCTTGAAACCAAACGTTCAAAGATACACAAGCGAGGGGAACAGTAAAAGGCCCCATTCAGAGGCGAATGCGACCTGTCTGCTAGAGCGGTGCGGATGCCGGTGGACAGATGCCGCGGTGGACGTCACGTGTGTGGTGTCGAAGCCGGCAAATTGAAAACCTCTTCTCCTATCTCGTTTCGCACAGCGCCGGTAATCTGCATGGCCGGGCTCGGGCCCCAAGGCCAAGTCATCCGTCTTTCTTCGCATCTCTTGACAATCCCGCATGACTCATTCATTTTTAGTGATACGACTTACGTCGTGTTGCCGAAGTCGTGCGTTAGAAGGGGAGTGGGCTCCGCATGTGCCCGCTACCGTTCGGGCAAACTAGGCAAGTGAGATCCGTCTCCTTTTTTCGTGCCCAGTAAATGCAATTAGTGTTCATTTGCTGATCAAGTGCAAATGATGGCTTGGGCGTCATCCAACAGGGGCAGGCTGCCGTGCTCGTCTCGTCTGGTCCACCGGTAATGCTGGCGCATGGGCGCCATACTGATGCTGATGACCGTCCTCGGCCATTCCGCGCGCTGTTGTGGCAGCTCGTTGGGCGGTGTCTCGTACTTGTCGTTTCGGCATTACTTGCTTGCTCATTTTCGGCGTTCGGCGCGGATTCCGGAAAGCCGGCGCCCGCTAGTATTCGTCTTGACCGCCCGTTCCTGCTCACGCAGCTTCCCGCGGGATCGGAAATCGAGGGTCAACGCCAGACTGCCGGCGGGACGCTCCGCATCGCGTATGGCGATGGCGCGCGTATTGTCGCGGTGCATCCAAACGGGTCGGTTCGTGTCTTGACCGCCGGGTTTCACAGCGCTTGCGACCCGGAGATTTCGTTCGACGCGAAGATGATGCTATTTGCCGGCAAACGGGAAGCGTCGGACAATTGGGACATTTTCGAAATGGCCGTTGACGGTTCCGGCGTCCGCCAAATCACAAGGGACATGGGCAACTGTCGCAGTCCCGGATACCAAGCGACGCTGTACACGATCGTCTCGCGGGAGCCTTGGCACCAGTTGACGTTCGTCAGTGACGCCGCCGGTACAAACAACGAAGACGGATCGGGACCGGCCACGCACCTCTACTCGTCGAAGTTGGACGGTTCGGCCGTTCGGCGACTGACCTACAATCTGTCGAGCGACATGGACCCAGTTCTTTTGGAAGACGGGCGTCTGCTGTTTGCCAGTTGGCAGCGCGGCCGTTTGGCGCGAGGCACTCCCGGCCGCGTCAGCCTGTTCGGTGTCAACATCGACGGAGCGGACTTTGCCTTATTCGCAAGCCAAGCGGGCGGGCGGGTCAAGCACATGCCCTGCGTTACCACGGACGGCCTGGTGGTCTTTGTCGAATCGGATCGAGTGCCCTGGGACGGCGCGGGACACCTGTCCTGCGTCACCATGCGACGGCCACTTCACACGTATCGGCCGATTACTCGCGACGGGGACGGTCTGTTCCATTCGCCCTCGCCACTGGCCGACGGCACGATTCTCGTTTCGCGCAGGCCATGCGGCGGCGGCGAGACGCACGCCGTGTGCCGACTTGATCCTCGAACCGGACGATGGGCACGCATTTTCGATGATCCCCGATTCCACGACATCCAAGCCAAGTCGGTCGACAAGCGTTCCCAAGCGGATGGCCGATCGAGCGTCGTCATGGAAGAAGATCCGGAGGGCCGTACGTATCCAAACGGCAAACTGTACTGCTTGAACGTCCACCTTTCGGATTTGGAGAAGCGCGAGTGGATGCCGCCCGGCACGGTTAAGCGGCTGCGTGTCTTGGAAGGCATTCCCCGGGCGGAGCAGGATTCGGCGGCGCACGGTTCGCCGCTTGCGCCGCGGCGTTTGCTCGGCGAGATCGACGTGGCGGAGGACGGATCGTTCAACATCACGGTGCCCGCTAACACGGCGATCGAATTGCAGATACTGGACGTTGACGGAATGGCGTTACGAAGCTGCGGATGGATCTGGGCCAAGAACCGTGAACCTCGCGGCTGCATCGGCTGCCACGAGGATCCGGAGTTGACTCCGGAGAACCTTTTCGTGGACGCGGTCCAGCGCCCGTCCATCGCGCTGACATTGCCCCCGACACGGAGGCGAACGGTGGATTTTCGTCGCCACGTGATGCCGATCATCGAACGGAAGTGCGTCGTTTGTCACGGTCCGGACGATGCGCCGCCACGGTTGGACGGCGGCCAGGAAGCGGTGGACCGCGATCTTGGGGAAGCGTATTCCCGGCAAGCCTATGAAACGTTGCTCGCGTCAGACGATTCGTCCGTCGACATCGGATCTTCCGGCAAATACGTCCATCCCGGCAGGGCCCGCACCAGTCCGCTGGTCTGGCACGTTTTCGGCCGGAACACGTCGCGACCGTGGGATGGCGACATAGCGAAAAAGCCGATCAAGAAGATCCACGCTGGCAAGGCGAAACCTCTTACCGACGACGAACGACGTACATTGGTCGAGTGGATCGACATGGGGGCCATATGGGATGCCGCCTCGAATGAGGGGTAGTAGCAGCGTGGCCGGCGCGTTGCACAAGGCGAACTATAAGGCAATCCGATACGTAGTTTGGGTTAGTGCCTTGTTCCGTATCTTCTCATTCAGGAACAGATGACTGTGGAAGCCAAAACGACCGTTCAATTCACGCGTCTGGAACGCATTGCTCGACTCCTCGTGAGTGCTCTGCCACTGGCTATATTGCTGTCGACCTCCGCCCTTCACGCGGCGGATCAGACATTGCCCGTTTTCGCGGATGTCACCCAAGACGCGGGTATCACCGCCAAACACTCATACGGCGACGACCGGCTCACGAACATCGTCGAAGGAACGGGGGCCGGAGCGATGTTCTTCGACTACGACAGCGACGGCTGGCTCGATATCTACCTGCCGTGCGGATGTTGGCTGCCGGAGGTGAACGACAATCGAGGCCGCAAGTATCGAGACAAGCTGGCCAACCACCTGTACCGCAACAATCGCGATGGCACCTTTACGGACGTGACCGACCAGGCGGGTGTTGGAGACAAGGGTTACGGCGTCGGTACCTCGGCCGCCGACTTTGACGACGACGGTGATTTGGATTTGTACGTTTTGAACTATGGGAAAAACGTTCTCTACCGCAACAACGGCAACGGCACGTTCACCGATATCTCCGAACAGTCGGGCCTGGACGATTCGCATTGGAGCCTCTCGGCACCGTGGTTTGACTTCGACGGCGACGGCGATTTGGACGTTTACGTGGTGAACTATCTTGAGTTTGACCCCAGGTTCCGCGACTACTACGCGCCGCAGGGCTACCCCGGGCCGCGCAGCTACAGCGGGCAACAGGATGCCTTGTACCGCAACAATGGCAATGGGACCTTCACCGACGTAACGGAGACGGCGGGTCTGATCAATCCCGACGGACGCGGAATGAGCGGCACGGTGGCAGACCTGAATAACGACGGGCTGCTGGACCTGTACGTCACCAACGACGCCATGGAAAACTACTTCTACCGAAACACGGGTAACGGAACTTACGTA
The DNA here is from genome assembly GCA_016784735.1 of Pirellulaceae bacterium. Taxonomy (GTDB): domain Bacteria; phylum Planctomycetota; class Planctomycetia; order Pirellulales; family Pirellulaceae; genus JADHUC01. Next base: position 8,513 of record JADHUC010000090.1, read on the forward strand.
GAAGAGGGCCTGATCATGGGCTTGGCCTTCGGTGAAGGCGGTCAGAACGTCTCTTCCATGGGCCCCGCGGTTGGCGACGTGGATCGTGACGGGTGGTTGGACATCTACATCCCCGACATGGGATACGGCTGCCTGCTGTTGAACCGAGAAGACTATTTCGAGGATCAAACGGCGCCCTCGAAGCTGGCTGTCATCTGCGGCCAATATATCGGTTGGGGCGGGGTCCTGTTCGATTACGACAACGACGGCTTTCTGGATCTGTTCGTTGCCAACGGCGACGCGCATCGCGAGTACACCGAGGAAGACGTGTTGTTGCGGAATGACGGAACAGGCGTTTTCAAGGACATAGCAGCCGACTCGGGTGACTACTTCCGGAAGAAATACGTAGGCCGCGGAGCGTCGTCTGGCGACTTCGATAACGACGGCGACATCGACCTGCTGGTCGTCAACCTGAACGACACGCCTAGGTTGTTGCGCAACGACGGGGGCAACAAGAACAACTGGCTGACCGTCGCGGTCAAACTGCGCGGCGGGAAGTCTGACGCGGTGGGTGCTCGCGTTACCGTGAAAACCGGTGATCTGACGCAGATTCACGATGTGATGCCGGTCACCGGCTACCTGTCGCAAGCCGATCCTCGGGCGCACTTCGGTCTGGGCCGCGCGGAGAAGGTCGACGTGGAAGTCCGCTGGCCCGACGGCGCGACAACGGGGTTGAAAGACGTGTCGGCGAACCAGATTTTGATGGTGGAGCAAGATGCGAAATAGATCGACTCATTTCCTATCCGTCCTGGTTTTCCTGATTTGTGCTGGATCGTCGCCGGCCGACGAAACATACGAGAATCCTGTCTATGTCGGCGTGCAGGAATGTGCCAAGTGCCATCAGGGCCAGGGCATGGGGTACCAGCACTGCCAGTGGCTCGTATCGGAACATGCAAAGTCGTACGCCGCGCTGTCGCAACCCGAAGCCAAAGAGATCGCTCGACTCAGCGGCATTCTCCAGGAACCTCAGGAAGCGGCCACATGCCTCGGATGCCATGCTACTGGTTCCCAGGCCGAAGACTGGGAGAAAGACGAGACGTTTCATGTCGAAGACGGCATCCAGTGCGAGAAGTGCCACGGCCCCGGCAGCGAGTACAGGGAAGAATCGGTCATGATGGATCCCAAGGCCGCCCGCGCCGCCGGATTGAAGATGCCGACCATCAAAGACTGCATGCAGTGCCACGAGGTGAAGGGCTCGCACGTTGCGGTCCTCAGGAGTCGGAAAATCGACATCAAGAAAGCATGGGAGGAAATCCAGCATCCGACGCCTGACGATTGGGCTTATACGGACCTGTGCGAGTTGCCCGAGCCCGCAGATCCTGAGTCGCCAAAGCACACCGGTTCGTTGGCGTGCGGCCAGTGTCACAAGGGCCCGGACATGGGATACCAGTACAGCCGGTGGCGCGACAGCAAGCACGCCAGCGCTTATGCCGTGCTCGACTCGGCGGCGGCCGAGAAGATCGCCAAAGAGATGAACGTCCGCGCGAGCCCGGTCACCAGCGCCGCCTGCCTTAAATGCCACGCCACAGCTTTCCACGATCCAGCGGGCGGTGCGCTGGAGTCGTACTCGGTGTTCGAAGGCGTGGGCTGCGAAGCGTGTCACGGCGCGGGCAGCGACTACTCGCCCGAAGCGGTGATGCGCGACAAACCGGCCGCCGCGCTGGCGGGCTTGAAGGAAGTGACGCGCCAGACGTGTTTGCGCTGCCACGAGAACGCCCACGGAAAGCCGTTCGACTACGAACAGGCTCTCCAGAAGATCGCTCATCCGACAAAACTGCCGAAACAGACAGCGGTCATTCGATACAAGACGCCCCTGAACATGGCGCTCAGCCCGAACGGGCGCGAGCTGTACGTCGCCTGCGAGGCATCGGACACGGTGATCGTGCTCGATCGGGCGACCAGAGAAAAAGTGGCGGAGATCGCGGCTGGCGGGCAACCGACCGACGTCACTTTCCATCCTGGCGGCAAGTGGGCGTACGTGAGCAACCGCTTGGACGATACGGTATCGGTCATTAGCGTCGCAGCCCGCAAGGTCATCCACACGATACCCGTGGGCGACGAACCGCACGGTGTGCTTACGGACCGTGACGGTGAAATGCTGTACGTCCTGAACACATCGACGGATAGCATCTCGGTGATCGACACGGAATCGCTGACTGAAGTCAAACGGCTGGAGGCAAGCCGCAATCCCTGGTCGCTATCACTTTCGCCCGACGGATCGCAGGTCCTGGTGACGAATTCCCTGTCACGATTCGTGCCGTTCCGCACACCGTCCATGTCCGAAGTCACGGTGATCGATACCGAGCGAGCAGTCGTGGAAGATCGCACTGTGATTCCCGGCACGAACTTGGTGATGGGCGTGGATTGGCATCCCAGCGGCGAGTTTGGTTTGGTCACGCTGAACCGAACAAAAAACTTGGTTCCCATGACGCGATTGCTGCAGGGTTGGACTATTACCAACGGACTGGGGATCGTATGGCGAGACGGGCGTGTTGATCAGGTGTTGTTGGACGAGCCCAGCATGAGTTTCCCGGACCCGAGCGACGTGGCCATTACGCCTGACGGCCGTCTGGCCCTGGTCACCAGTTCTGGTTCGAATCGCGTCGCGGTGGTAGACGTGTCCAAATTGATAGCGATGGTGGAGGCCGCGTCCGACTACGAACGCCGACATGTGCTTCCCAATCACTTGGGAAAACCGACGGAGTTCGTAATCAAACACATTCCCACGCATCATAGCCCCCGCGGTGTGCTGATCGCGCCGGACGGATCGACGGCCTTTGTCACCAACTGCCTGGACGATTCGTTGACGGTGATCGATCTGGCATCGTTGGAGGCGGTCGAGCGAATCGACCTTGGCGGTTCCAAAGAGATCACGACGACTCGCCGCGGCGAGCGATTGTTTCACAGTGCGAACATCACGTTTCACCGCCAGTTTTCCTGCCATTCGTGCCATCCGGACGGGCATGTCGATGGGTTGACGTACGACATCGAACCCGACGGAATCGGCGAGAGCCCCGTGGACAACCGGACGTTGCGGGGAATCCTGGACACGGCCCCGTTCAAGTGGGAAGGCACGAATCCAAGCCTGCAACGTCAGTGCGGTCCGCGGCTGGCGGTATTCTTTACCCGCATTCAGCCATTCACGCCGGACGAGCTTCACGCCCTGGAAACGTACATTTGCACCATCCCGCGACCGCCGAATCGATACCGGGACTTAGGCGCCGAATTGACCGAAGCCCAGCGTCGCGGGAAAGCCATGTTCGAGCGGACCCGAGCCAACGACGGCCGGATCATTCCCGAGGAACAACGTTGCGTGACGTGCCACTTCCCCCCGCTTTACACCGACCGGTCGCGCCAGGATGTGGGAACGAAGATGCGGCTGGATCGCGAGTCGCGTTTCGATGTGCCCCACTTGAGTAACATCTACGATTCGGCGCCGTACCTGCACAATGGCGTTGCCGAGACGCTGGAAGAGATCTGGACCAGGTACAATCCCTACGACCAACACGGCGTCACGAACGATATGACCAAGGACCAGTTGAACGATTTGATCGAGTATCTGAAAACGTTATAGGAAATCAGGATTTACCATGAAGAGTCTCTTCACGGCAACGATATGGTGCATGCTGACGGTCGCATCCGTACCGAATTCTGCAACCGGCCAAGAACCGGCGCCGAAGGAGGCGACGGCCAGGCCCAGCGGCGAACTGAAACTCCCGTATGTCTACACCGACTGGCAGCAGTTCACCGTCAAGGACGGTCTGCCGAACGATCACATCTTCGCCGTCGAGGCCGATGGTCCGAGGATCTGGATCGGCACGGAAGGCGGCCTGGCGTGCTATGACAAACGGACAGGGAAATTCCGCTCGTGGAAAGAAGAAGACGGGCTCCCGTGGCGCGTCGTGTCGTCGTTGGACGTAGACAAGAAGACGGGCGATTTGTGGATCGGACTTTTTGGCGGCGGGCTGGCGCGTTTCAGCGGCGGTCGCTTCGATCACTTCCACCAGCTCAACAGCGGCTTGGTCAACGACGTCGTCTACGGCGTGGCCGTCGAGAACAATCACGTTTGGGCTGCGACGACTGCCGGGGCCAGCCGCTACAACACGGTCACCAAAAAATGGACCATCTACACCGAAAAAAACTCGCCCATGGAAGAAATCTGGAACTATGGCGTCTGCTACAACAAGGGCAAAGTCTATCTGGGTGTGTGGGGAAGCGGCGTGCTGGAGTTCGATGTGGCTACCGAGCGGTGGAAGGACTACTTGGACCCGGACGGCGAAATGGAGATCGACCTTTACCGCGATGACGGCATCGTCCACGTCATTACCACGGGCGTCAGCTTCGTGGAAGACATCCTGTGGGTGTCGACGTATTTCGGAATGAGCCGCTACGACGGTCGCCATTGGCGCGGGATCTATGCCCACGAAACGGGTCTGCCCAGCGACTTCGGCAACGCGGTGAAAGGCCGCAGCGCCAATGAAGCCTGGTTCGCCACGGACAAAGGCGTGGGCGTATTCGCCGATTTTCCCTCCGACACCTGGGTGACCTATACCTTGGATCCCAAGACCCGCGGGGGCAAAGCGGTCATCAGCCGTGACGAGAAGGTGCTCAAGACGATCAGCCTCCAGCGGAGCATCCCACACAACTATGTCCTGTGGGTCGAGTTGGACGGTGACGACGTCTGGGTCGGCACCTCGAAAGGACTGGGCTGGGGCAAAGGCGCTGGATACTATTCGGGGCTTCGACCAGCGAAAACCGTGACTTCGTCGGAGAAAAACGAATCATGAGATACAGACTTATTGTCCTCTTGGCCGCTGCCTGCCTGGCAACACCGTGCCATGCGCAACCGAAAAAACAAGTACGCGATGGTCTGCCTCCGTCACTGGAAGTCGACGCGGAAACGCTCGAAGTCCTGGAGAAAATCAACGAGGTCAGCGCTTACGACGTTCCGGACCTGGAACTGAGAAAGGACCAGAACTACGCGCGCACGTCGCGGCAGTTCCAGCCGTTTGGCCAGTACGACATCAAGCCTTACAAGCGGCACTTTCTGGAGCAATTGGAGTACACGGGCTCAGGCCGCGCGATCCCCGAACCCGAACATGTCGAGACGGTCAAGCTCGGCTTCCTCGGCCCGATCGTCCCTACGGTCTCGGTGGCCACCGGCGGCAAGAGCCACGAAGAGGCCATGGGCGTCATGATGCTGCGAGGTGCCCAGTTGGCCATCGACGAAGCGAACGCGCGAGGGGGCTACCTTCGACGGAAGGTCCCCTTCGAGCTTGTCGTCCACAACGACAACGGCCTGTGGGGCGCGTCGGGCAACGAGATCATCGACATGGTCTACAAGGACAAGGTCTGGGCCATCCTGGGCACCATCGACGGCGCCAACAGCCACATTGCCATCCGCGTGGCGTTGAAGGCGGAGATCTTCATGATGAACTCGGGCGATACCGACCCTACGTTCATCGAGACCAATATCCCCTGGGTGGCGCGATGCATTGGTGACGACCGGCAAATGGGATATCTGTTGGTCGAGTACATGTATCGCAAACTGGGGCTTAAACGAGTGGGGATCATTCGGTCCAGTAATCGCTTTGGCCGTTTCGGCGTGCGCGAAGTCCGCGACGGGAGCCGGCGTCTGGGAAACCCCGTCACTCTGGAAAGACCATACAAGTTGGGAATTGACGACTTCTCGCTGCAACTCGAACCGCTGATGCAAGCCAACGTCGAGGCCGTCGTCCATTGGGGTGACGACGTGGAAGGGGCCAAGATCCTTAACCAAATGCGAGACATGGGCATGGGGCAGCCGTTCTTTTGTTGTGACCGCTGCATCTCGGGTCGTTTCATCGAGATTGCCGGCGAGAACGCCGAAGGCGTCGTGAGTATGTCTCCATGGGATCCCACTCGGGAAGACCCAAAGTACCGGGCATTCCGTGACGTATTCCAGAAACGCTACGGCGAGGTCCCGGAGACTCATGCCGCGCACGCATACGACGGGATGAACATGCTGATTTGGGCCGTTCAAGTTGCCGGACTGAACCGGGCCAAGATCCGCGACGTGGTGGCCTACCGATCGAAGCCCTGGAAGGGCGTCACCGGCGACATTTCGTTGAGCGCGGTTCTGGATGACATGGGCGAGGCGTTTCTGGCCAAGTACGAAAAGGGCAAGTGGAACTACTACTCGCGCGAGGACCTACGCATCCCGCCTCCCGATCGGCCGAGCCAGACGCCAGAGGCCGGGACAAAGCGGTAGGAGCGGGGTAGGTGTCGGGTGTCGGGGAAGAAGTTGGGAACGGGGACTAGTGCTTTGTCAATCCTTAGATTTAGGGCCGGCGCTTTCGTGGCGTAAGCTTCCAGCTTGCGATGGATAGCGTCAAGTACTTGGCAAGCAGGATGCTTACCCCACTTTTAGAATTGACAAAGCACTAGCCTAGTAGCTGACGGCTCCTTTGGCGGCTCCTTCGGCTCGCAGGGCTTGTAGCGTTTCCTGTGCCTTTAGCGTCATCAGTCTCAAGTCGCTGCCGATGGCAATGAACTGCATGCCTTGCCTGGCACGCTCTAGTGCCGATTTGGCATCCATCGCGTGAAGGCCCGTGGGCGTCCCGACTTTCTTGCCGGTTTCGATGACGCGCTGAACCATGGCCTCGTGTTCTTCGGGCGTTGGGAATGTCCCGTCCGGGGCGCGCATTTGGAACCTCAGATCAACCGGGCCGATGAAGATCGCGTCGCAGCCCGGCAGACTGTAGATTTCTTCGGCGTTCTCCACACCGCGCGGGCTTTCCGTTTGCAGCACCACGACAATCTCGTCGTTAGCCCTTGCGTAGTACTCGTCCGAAGTGGCGGCAAAATTCATCGCGTGCATTCCGCCGCCGGCACTGCGGTTGCCTTCCGGAGGATACTTTGCGGCGGCAATCGCCACCCGCGCTTGCTCGACCGTATCCACCATCGGGACAACAATACCCATCGCTCCGGCGTCCAGCACGCGCTTGATATAGTGATGGCTGCCTTCGGGCACGCGAACCAACGGAACGCAACCGGCGTCGGCGACAGCGGCGAAAATTGTCGTCGCCTGCGACCAGCTTATGGCCGAATGTTCCAGGTCCAACGTTAGCCAATCCCACCCCATGCGGGCCAAAACGCGCGTGGCATACAGATCGCCACACGAAAGCCAGGTACCGAAGCTCGGTTCCCCTTCACGCAGCTTTTGTTTGACAGGATTACTTTTCATGTCTTGCTCCAACTCGAAGACGGAGGGAGTCTAGGATCGCGAATGAAACAACTGTTCGTTTAACCGCAAGCCGGAGGCGTGCGCGTCTCCCTGCGCCCGCGCACGCCTCCGGCTTGCGGTTAAACGATATCGAAGGTGGCAGAGATTGGGAAGTCACTCAATTGGCGATCCTCAAGCCTTCAGTACCGCATAATGCACCACATGGCACGTATGGCGTCGCGTATGCCGATTTTTTTTCCTTCTGCGTACGTCCGGCCAGCGTAGCTAATCGGCCGTTCGCAGAAACGCACGCCTGGGATCCTAGCCAGCCTGGAGGTTATCTCCAGCTCGATTCCGAAACGATTCTCTTGAAGAGCTGGCGTGATTTGCTGAATCAGGTCGCGGCGAAACACTTTGTAGCACGTCTCCACGTCGGTCAGCCCAAGGCCACTGCGGAGATTCGATAGCCTGGTGATCAGTTGATTACCGCGCTGGTGGGCGTAGCTGGATACGATTCCGCGGGCATAGCCAAAACGGCTTCCGTACACGACGTCGGCCTGGTCCGCGAGGATCGGCGGCAATAACAGCCGAAAGTCGCGGGGATCGTACTCCAGATCTGCGTCTTGGATGGTGACCACTGCGCCGGTCGCGTGAGTGAATCCGAGCTTCAGCGCGGCGCCCTTTCCGCGGTTTCTGTCCTGATAGAAGACCTTCAGATTCTCGGAGCCCTCCAATTGCTCCAACGCCTTACGCGTTCCGTCCGTACTGCCGTCATCGACAAGGATGATCTCCGTGGGAATGTCAACAGACCGAACTCTCCGAATCACTTCACGAACCGTATCGGCTTCGTTATAGACGGGAACGATGACCGAAAGGAGAAAACCATCCGGGAACGAAACGATTCCCAGACGCGCACATACTTCGTCGCCCAATAGATTATCGAGGATATCAACTTCGTTTCGCTCCAATTCACCAGACAACTCGCGTGCCAAGCGCAACAGAACGTCTCGTGCTCGGTGAGCATCGGCAGCGGCCAAATCGTGATCGGGCAACGAAGCTTTCATTGATCGCAGAACAAACTTATACGTTCTTCGGCGTAGTTCTTCCCATCGGCACTCGTTTAACCGCAAGCCGGAGGCGTGCGCGCCTTTCTTGCGCGCACGCCTCCGGCTTGCGGTTAAACGATGTAGCCAAACAACATGACAATCTTCTGAAGACATACTCGCTGTTCGCTCGTCGCTTTTCAAGGCGTCGTCACGATCGCTTTACGTGTTCGTCAAGTGCGCCGAAAACAAAATCGAAGGAAATGCAAAAAAGTCGGTTGTTGGTTGCTTGACATTTCTCCGTAGCTCCGCACAATGTGTCGTTAATCGAGCTTTATGGGACTTCGCAATTCCACTGGCCGGTTTGACCGGCGCTGAAATAAGTGAACCGTTCTGGTTCGCAGGTTGATGAATTGGTGCAATCATTGTGCGCTCTTCGATCGCGCGCGGTTGTGAAGTCTCCCGAGAAAGCTCAGTAGACAAGGAGTGGGCTTCGAAGCTCCTTGGGGGGCGGCAACCGACGGACACCGACGTACCGGCGCTTGGTCGTGGCAAGAAGGTCCCCCCTAAGGTCTTTTGACTTGAGCGTTTAATTGCGGTATCGTTACTACTGCGGCGGCGGAGTGAGTATTCTCGTTCTGTCGTCGTTTTTTTTGTGCGCCTTGCGGTGTTGGCAACATGGCCACGTGTCTGGTAGCTCTCGGTTCCAACGTGGGTGATCGTTTCGCGCAACTAGAACGCGCGATTCAGCGTTTGGACGATCATCCGTCGATAACCGTCGCGGAACGTAGTGCGTGGTTTCGCACCGTTCCGGTCGGCGGTCCGCCGGAGCAAGGAGAATTCGTCAACGCAGCTATTCGTGTACAAACGTCTCTGTCTCCAGAAGCGCTTTTCCTTGTTCTGCGAGAAGTCGAATCGGATTTGGGTAGACAGCGACGCAAACGGTGGGCAGCGCGAATGGTTGACTTGGACCTGCTGCTATTCGACGACCTAATCCAGAAAACGCCACAATTGGAAATTCCACATCCCCGATTGGCGTTCCGCCGATTTGTTCTCGAGCCAGCGGCGGAAGTGGCCCGCGACATGCTTCATCCAGTCGTCGGCTGGACGATTGGACGGTTGCTCGACCATCTGAACCGCGCGGTCGACTACGTCGCCCTAACAGGATTGCCCGGCGTCGGAAAAACCGAACTGGCCCGCAAGGTCGCCGAGCGAGCCTCTGTTCGGTTGATCGAGGACGTAGCCGACGAGGTCTTGCCAGCCAGTACCCAAGAGGACGGTGCCTCGAATCCGGCTGCCGTCGAACTTGGGCTCCTCCAGCGGCGTGGGCAATTACTGGCGGCACAGGACTGGTCACAAGAACCATCTGCTGGAATCAGCGATTTCTGGATTGGCCAATCTCTCGCCTATGGTCGGCTTTTCTCGTCCCACGACGTTCAAACGGATGTCGAAGGCGCATGGCGTTCGCTTGAGGGTCAAATCGGCTCGCCAAAGCTGCTTGTTCTGCTCGACGCGCCGGCCAAATGGTTGATCGAGAGAGGCGCGACAAATCTCCCGCCGTCGCTAATGAACTCGGCCGATCAATTAGAACGTCTACGTTCCGAACTGACCGATGTCGCGTTTCATTCCCGGCACGGACCGGTTCTGCAATTGGACGCAACACAGCCGGAATGGGCTCTCACCGAACTGACCGCGGCCATCGAGGCAATGCGCTGACACCTTATCGCTCGTTCTCGACTTTGCGCCCCTTCGGGCTCGCTGTCGCCATTTGTCGCCAACGCTCGCCGGTTGTCGCTTAACGTCACTGTCTGCAACGAGTTATCGCTGGCGTCGCTCTCTCTGGTCGCTTCCAAGATTCGCCAAGACTCGCCATTCTCGCGCAGATTCTCGCCGCTCGACTGGTGGCGATATGCTGGCAATCTGCTGGCAACGTGCCCTGTGCCACCCTTGCTTCCCGACCATTGGCTGGCGGCACATCCTGAGAGTCAGATTCAGACGCGTGTCACCGAGTCGAACGACAAGGCCGCTCGCAAGCGTGCCCATCGTACTCGCCGTCGCAAGGCCCTTGCACGCGCCAATCAAAAACGCGGCTGACCTATCACACCGTGCCCAATCATCACAAAACTGCAGGCACAGGCAGTACGCCGTGGATGCAACGCTCTCGTATACGGCGCACCATTTCGGTCGCCAACAACAACTGCTCGCGCGTGCGCGGGGGAGGTGGCTGAGTTCCGGGTTGCACGAGGCGGAAGAGGGACGGACATAGTCCCTGCCACACGAGAATGCAGATAAGCAGCTACTTCGGTGCTTTAGCTGTCCGCCCGATTAGCCGCCCTAGCGTCGCACATTGCGGCGGTCTAGAGAACCGTGTCCGCTATTCCGTATGCTGAGTTTCCTGGTTCGTGTCCGCTACATGGCCTTGGTTCGCTTGCTCCTGCCCGGCGCCACAACCATTAAAGCCGCCCAGTATCGCTTGCTTCCATGCTGGCCATGTCCGTACTGTTGCACTTGCTTTTTCCAAGTGGCTCTCGAACCTCGCCTGGTCTTCGTTTGCCCCAGTATTATGTCCATTCGGCATCATGCCTTCTCCTTTTGCTTGCGAAACTCGTTAAACATGGAGCTGGCGACCAATTCCAGCTCGATGTAGGAACAAGGGAGCATTTGAATCCGAAGTCTCGAATCTTCAGGCTTCCACTCAATCGTGTGACCTGTTTCGTCTTTCCGCTTGAGGGGATACCCAGAACCCAAACGCATTGAGAAGAGGTCAAAGAACCGCCTCGGTCCTACGCCCACAAACGGTTCAAAGTGTACCGTGTCTTCGCTGCCTGAAAAGCCAAGGCTGATTGAATCGCTGTGGAACTCCACGGCTTTACTCTTGGGATACGGCTCGATGTACACGACGCGTTTGATCCCAGCCGCGACAATATGCTTTGCGCAATTATGGCAGGGAAACGTCGTGCAGTACAGCGTTGCTCCGCGGGCGCTTATGTGATTTCTGGCACACGACATCAATGCCTCCATCTCCGCGTGGACCATACGCCCATACTCTGTAATGTCCATGATTCGACTGGCCATGAGCGCGTCACGCAGCCTGCCCGCGTCAACGAGGTCGTCATCAACTCGTCTCAGAATGTCGTCAATGATCTTCCGTTGCTCCGTTTCGTTGGCGTCCTCTTGACGCGTGTAGTCGCGACCGCCGTCTATGTCCTTGATTTCATGTGTCTCCTTGTCATACACCGGCCAGTAGAGCCCGCCGCCGAACTGGGGGCAGTCATTGGCACCTGTGGAGACTATTTCCTTCTCTCGTGCTATTACTGCCCCTACCTGTCGTGACAAGTCACATGATCGTAAAGCGGTAGAAAACGCCATGAACATGGCGTACTCGTAAAACGTCGGTGTCACATAGGGCGAGCCATACAGGATGTCGAGGATTCGCCAAACGCAGTTCTTGAGTCTGTCCTGGTTTTCATCGATTCGCACAAAGAAATCCGACAAATGGAACGTGTCAGTGGTTCGTTGCCCGTGAGGAATGTGCTCATCTTCATCTCGCTGCATCAACTGTTCAGCTTGGTCCGCTGATAGTCTCATATCCTCCACGAGGAAGTTGTGACGCCGTTTCTCGTCAGAGTGAACGCCGAGAAGGTAAAACCCCTCTGGATAGATCTGTCTGAGCCGTGTGACCTCATCTGGGTGCTTGAGCGAGTTGATGATGTACGCGTGCCGTGGTCGATGTTTAGCTTCGCCATCGGGGCGGTCGGACGCGATCTTCGCGGCGACACCCAAGGCTAGAACGGCATTGTCTTTGCTTTCCCGCCGGGCTTGGTTTCCGGCATCCATCAAGGCGCTGATTCGCTCGAATTCACTTCCAAAGTCCTGCGAACAATCTACCACTCGCGGAATTATGTCCGTCGAGACACGTACTTCTTCTATCGTGTAACCAGATGCTCTGAGGCGATCCCGAAGAATGTCGGTGACTTTTTTCAATTCCGTGCCAGCCGCTCCAACCAAACCGATCACCAATTCGGATTCCGAGAACTCGTGGCCGAGAAAGTCGTTGTCCGGCTGAAGGTCCGTTTCTCGCCGTTCATCTTGTTCTTCCGTCTCTACTCGCGGCGTAGCACCTTTCTCAACGATAGTCGTCTCTGAATCGACAAATCTGCCGCTCTGCGAGTCGTCTTCGGTTGGTGGAGTTGTCGCCGTGACGTTGAATGCGCCCGCGACAATCATCTCAAGTGCTGATCTTCCTTTGCCACGCCCCTGGAAATTGATCGTTCCGGTGGTAGGGAACCAGTTCAGAATGCCACCACTTTGATGGCGGAACTGCTTCTGGTTCTCATTCAAATCTCGCCATTCACCTTGTCCTTCCAGGCAGGCAAGCTTCTCCTTGAGTTCTTCGAAAGATCCGCCGAATCGCAAAACCATGGTTCGATCTCCAGAATACTGAAGACGGCAGTTTATCCTCAATGCTCACGTGCGAAAACAGAGATTACTCATCCTGCATTCACCGCTATCAACTCGCTAAGTTCGAGGCAACTCATACTGATCAGGCTCCCATGACGTGTCCTCTCAGGCGATAACTGTCAGCTATGTCACGCTTTCGGCTATCTGGGCGACGATCAACGGCTTCATGGACGCTGCATAGTCATGACTTCACGTCGTAAACCTTCAACACTTCGTCGCCGTAGTGGTTTATCACCTTCACTGCGATCTTGCCGGTTTCGGGCGGAGGGAAGGGTTGGCTTTCGGTGGCGTAGAGGGCGGACCAGGCGGATTCGTCGATTTCGGCTCGGAGGGCTCGTTTCAGTTTGTCGTAGGGTTCGGCGGCGCCGGTGAAGTAGGCGTGGCGGACGAAGAAGCTCTCGCCGTCGTAGTTGGTGTCGATGAACCAGCAGGCGATGTCGTCGGTGCTGTCGCTGCGGATTTGTCCGGTGGTCGGGTCGTACACGTCGACGCCGTGGATTTCGACGACGATGTTGTCCGCCGTTTTTTCGTCCGCAGATTGCGCAGAGGCCCGCAGATTCTTCTTGCCCTTCTTCTTATCTGCGCCACCTGCGTCATCTGCGGACACCCTCTTTATCGAAATATCCGGCTCGCCGAAGATCATGAACAGGTTGCCGGCTCCGGTCTTCTTCAGTAGCTGGTCGCCCATCGACAGGTCGGGATTCATGCGACAGGTCAGGACTTCCAAGTCGCCGTACCGCTTGGTCTCTTCGTCCACGTGTGGATCGAAGGCGAATCCGCAGACAACCAGCAACTCGAAGCCCACGCCTTTGACCGCTTCCTTGGCGGCTTCCCTGATCAGTTCCAGGCTCACCGTGCCGTGCTCCGGTCCGATCGTGAGAGCCACACAGTGCGACGCGTCGGATTTGTCCGTGTACTCGCCCGTGGCGTGAATCCACTCGCCGGCGAACGGTTCCAGTGTGTCGAACTTCAACCGCTCCTGCTTCACACGGTTTTGGATGCCGGCCTTCTTGAGATTGTCGATGATCATGTTGCCGAAACGATCTGGGCCGACCTGCTTGATGCGCAGACCCTCGACCAGCCCGGTGCCTTCGCGTTTCTGCTCGACCGACATGCGGCGGTGCGGCGAGAGACTCTCGACAGTGAACGGCCCGGTCACGCGCACGATGGAGCGATCTTCGTAGGGCTGGTCGTACAGCAACTCGTGCTCGGCACAGCGAGCGATGGACTGGTCGATTTCCTTCTGCCGCGCCCGGCGCATTTCCCACCACTCGGCGTGCAACTTCTTCGCATCCGCCGGCCATCCATCGTCCGCTTGGCGAGGAATCTCCCATTCTTCCCGCGATTGCTTGAGACACTTGTTGAACGCCTTGCGAACTGGCTCAAGCTTCTCCTGCCACTTTGCGTGAATCACGTCGATTTCTTCGTTGTTCGTGATGGTCTTTGGTGTGATGTGAGGAACACGTTTACTCACAAAACCTCTCTTGATGTCGCAAGCCGTCCCGTGTGGTGGAGGCAATTGCCCGGTGATTTCCGCTTCCTTTTGAACACCATCGGGAGAGTCCGCCAACAGATAGAACTGGAAACGATCCGCCATCAGCCGCGTACGCGCCAAAGCTATCGCCACACGGCTGGTATCAATTGTGATCCATCGTCGCCCCCGTTGCTCAGCAACGTGCGCCGTGGTTCCGCTACCGCACGTGGGGTCAAGTACGAGGTCGCCCGGATCGGTTGTCATTAGCATACATCGGTCGATGAATTTCTCCGCCGTCTGTACAACATAGATCCGCGATTGAGCCGCTGGCTGGTCCGACCACGAGTTGTCGTACTTGACGACAGGGAAGTCCTCGAAGTATTGTCTCGCGTAAGGGTTCTTGCCAAGCAAAAACAACCTATCAGCGCGGATTAGACGCTCCATTCCCTGCCGTGTTGTCAGCCAACTTTTTCCGCCAAACGGCTTACACATCACACCAAACAATGGAAACTCATAGATACAGGTCTTCGTGAAACCAGACGATGTCAACTTCGCGCGTCGGAACACGCCAACATCATTTTGTCGGTGTGCAAGTTCGTCCACGGTTAGTTGCCGGAAACCAACCTGCGAATCAGAATCGTCCACGAATTTCCACTCGCGGTCGCCGGAAATATCGCGTTTCCGAAACAGTGGTCTGAATTTCATTACTTCAGCGCTCTTCGCGTACCAAACGATGTAGTCATATGCTTGCGCGAGCCCTTTTTGCCCAAGAGCGCTCGTGGATTTGAAATTGATCTGGGCGTGAAAGTTTTCGCTTCCAAACACTTCATCCATTAAGCAGCGGACCAGATGTACGTTTTCATCCCCGATCTGGACGAATACTGACCCTGTTTCTGTCAACAATTCACGAGCCGCAACCAAACGGTCTCGCAGGTACGCAAGGTACGAGTGAATCCCAAGCGTCCAAGTGTCGCGAAACGCTCGGACTTGTTCAGGCTATCGTGTCGCATGGGCCGCCTGTCCATCTTTCACGTCGCGGTTCTTTGTCGAAACCTGCCAATTCGAGCGAAAGTTGATCCCGTACGGCGGATCGATGTAGATCATCTGGACCTGGCCTTTGAGGCCCTCTTTTTCGGCGAGGCTTGTCATGACCAAGAGGCTGTCGCCCAGGATCATGCGGTTGGACCAGTTTTGGTCGTGGTGGTAGAAATCGATCTTCTGGGAAAAATCGTCCAGGCCGTTGAAATCGTCGAACAGATTCAGTTGCTGCTCGGCTGCTTTCCGCTCATGGCGGCGGCGCAAGTCGTCGATGATCGCTTGCGGGTGGATCTTTTCCTGGATGTAAATCGGAACCACGGGCACTTCGAGCGGCTCGCGGTCCTGCTCGTCCTTGCCCTGCCACACCAACTGCGGATCGAGCGACGTGTCGCGCGGGTACAGCATGGTCTCCGGGTTCTGCTCATCCTCGCGCACGAAATCCCGCAATTCCTCGGTCGGGATGTTCTTCCGCTTGTCCTGGTGACGGAGCGAGTCCACGGAAGTGGATTTCTTTTTCTTCTTCTTGGCCATGGTTAGGTGTCCGCAGTTTGCGCAGATTGACGCAGATGTTCTTTGGTAAGGATCAGGCGTTTGTATTGGAGTCGGGGTGTGCCGAAATTGATCAAGAGACCGCGTTCGATACCGGTGGCCTTCAGGTAGTTGATGACCTGCGCATCGTGAGCCGGGTCAAGGCCGGAAAGCGCTTTCAATTCGACGATGACTGATCCGAAACAAACAAAGTCGGCCTTGTAAGTCGATTTAAGCTGGATGCCGCGATATACGATCGTCAACGGTTTCTCTCGCTCGTGGGGAATCTCCCGGTGCTGCAATTCGATTTCCAACGCCTCTTGATACACGGGCTCCAAAAATCCATGCCCCAACTCGCTATGCACCGCCATGCAAGCACCAATAATCGCATAGGTCTGAGGGTCCCGCTGCCCTCTTTCGCTCTTCTCTTCCATCTGTGCACCTCTGCGTCATCTGCGGACAATGGCCCCACGAATCGTATTCGCCGCGTCCCAAGGATCGGCGATTTCGATGAACTCCCATCGCCCGAAGCTGCCGTCGTTGTTGACCGCTGGGACCCACAGATTGCGAGCGGTGGCGACCTTTGCAGCTTTGTCCTTCTTGCGCTGCCCGGTTACCTCGATAATCAGATTCAACAGATCGTCCGCCCCGCGACCGTCATCCACGTGCGCAATGAAATCAGTGTAGTAGCGATGCTCCTCGCCGTTGATCGTGTACGGAATTATGAAGCCCAAGTTGTGGTTCTTGACGTAACGGACGACCTCCGGCATATCCTCCAGTGTCTGGGCCATCTTCTGTTCCCAAGATTCCGTATCCGCCACCACGTGCGAGACATGGCACTTGTCCGGAGCGGTTTCGTACACGGGACGCGTCGTGTCGAAATCGACGTACCGGGTCGAGCCGAGCGTATCGTAGGGCTGCAGCAGCGGCATCAAAGTTTTCTCGCCGGGCTTGCCCTTGACGATCGAACCATAGATTCTGTCGCTGGCGTCATGCGCGAATTCGACGAGCAACAGCAGTTGCTTGAACGTGTTGTCCTTGCAGGTCACGCAGTCGGTGAGCCAGTGCCGCGTGATAGCCAGAAGCTGAGGGAACAACCACACCTTCACCTCGCCGTCAAAACGATGCTCCTTGGGCCGCTCCGTGCGTTCCTGACCGTCACCGCGGAAATACTTTTCCAAGGTCAGCTTGGCCAACAGGAACTCAACTTCCGGAATGCGTCGTGATTTCAGCTCTTCGAGTTTATGGATGCTCGTTTCGCCGACGATGGGAGCGTTCTCCGTGACGGTCGGAATATCTGCGGTGCTCAAGGCGAGTTTCGTATCCTCGTCGAACTTGTATTCCAGCTCGCCGTCGGCAATGTCGTAACGGTATCCGAGCAGCCGCGGAAATGTGATTTCGCACCCGATGCGTTCTTCCAGGGCCCGTACTCGCGTTGGTTTGGGCCCCGGCTTCGGTCCAGCGGTGCCTCCCGCGCATGGAATGAACGAGAACGGCACGCCGTACACCTCGGCGTATTCCGCATCGAATTTGCCCTCGTCGTTCAGCGAGTAGCTCATCCGGCGGAGCCCTCGGCCTACCACCTGTTCACACAGCAGTTGTGTGCCGAAGGCGCGAACGCCCAAAATGTGCGTCACAGTGTTTGCGTCCCAACCCTCGGTCAACATCGACACACTGACGACGCATTTGACGTGCTCGCCCAGTTTGCCGGCTTTGCCGACCGTGTTCATCACTTCGCGCAGTAGGTCTTCGTCGGTCAGTTTGTCCGCATCGCGGCCGGGAAACCGCGTTCGGTATTCGGCTTTGAATTCGTCGATTTCACGGGCGGCGATCTTCTTGAACTCGGGGCTCATCGCCTCGCCTGATTCGAGTTGCTCGCTGTCGATCAGGATGGTGTTCGGGCGATGTAGCCAACCGCCATGGCCGTCGTCATTGCGGAATATGTCCAGGGCGCCGGCCTGCACGTATGCTTCCTCGCCGATCGGCTTCTCCCAACCGGCGATGTAGTCGAAGACGATCTTCGATACGTTTGTATTGTTGCAGACCACGATGAACACGGGGGGCGTCAATCCCTTCGTCTGCGCCTCTTCGTTTTGCTCCCAAAGCTGAAAGGCTTTCTTGTAGTTGTCGTACAGGCTGTGAAGGGCGCCTTGCAGTTCGGCCGGCAGTTTCGGTTCACCACTGACAGCGGCCGTCTTCCGTCCTTTCTTCGGCAGGTGCTCGCGAATCCGCAGCCAAAGGTCGCGATAGGTTGGCTGGTCGCCGGTCATCGAATCGTCGGCGACCGGTACACGAGGGACCTTGACGATGCCTGATTCGATTGCATCGATCAGGGAGAAGTCGGAAACCACCCACGGGAAGAGCAAACCCTCGTTCACTTTCGTGCCGTCAGGCGTGGTCTTGGTGTAGCCCGATCCGCGCAGGAAGAACGGCGTGGCCGACAAGTCATAGGCTACTTTGACACCCAGTTTCGCTTTGACTGCCTCTAACCCCGAGATCCAAACGCGGGCTTCCTCGTTGCGTTTCTCGGCTTCCTTTCGGTCGTCACCTTTCAGTCTTGGCTCGTCGGCGGCGACGCGCCGGCGGTAGCAGTGGTGGGCCTCGTCGTTGATCACGATGACGCTTTTCTTGTTGCCCAACTCACGGCAGACGCGGCGAACCATTTGGGCGGGCGTTTCCTTGAAAGGACTTTCACCGCCTTGGGCGAGCAGTTCTTTCGTCAATCTGCCGGCCTTCACTCGCTCGCGAAGTTGAAATGCGTGGTAGTTGGTGATGACGATCTTGGCCTGACCGAGTTCGTCCATTTGATAGCCGGGAACGATGTCGCGTAGCCGATAGTAGTTGTTCGGATCGTTTGGCAACAGCACGCGCAAGCGGTCCCGAATCGTGATCCCAGGCGTTGCGATGAGGAAGGCGTCAGAGAAACGATTGTCCTGTTTATTGGCCAGCTTGTTGAGGGTCTGCCAAGCGATCAGCATCGCCATGACCACCGTCTTGCCGCTGCCCGTGGCCATCTTGAACGCTACACGATAGAGCAACGGGTTGGCATCCTCGTTGGCCTTGCGGATCTCGTTTTCTATCCAGGTGTCGCTATATTTCCTGGCGGCCTCAGTAAGGTAGATGGCCGTTTCCAATGCCTCGATCTGGCAGAAGAACAGTTTCCGCTCGCGTTCTGGGTTGTTCCAGTATTCGAGCAGGCGGGTCGTCGTCTTCGTCACACCCGGATAATTGCCCTGACGCCATAGACCGACGCGGTCACGGACTTGGTTGATAAACCGATTCTCTTCAATTCGGTCCTGAGTCCATTCGGTGTCGAAAAGCAGTTGCGACTGCTTGCCTTTCTTCTTCGGCTTGGCGATCGGCATGAAATAGGAGCTTACCCGGCGGGCTTCCACGACCTTGTTGGTGATCCCCTCGTTCGAGAATTCGAAGTGGCGTCGGGGCTCTTCAAACGGTGTATTGATGACCGGGTTTTCGATTACGACCTGTGTCACGCTGGGATGCCTCCAAGAGTGCCTATTTCGCACTTGCTGCCGTCGGCCGACTTTGCAGAACTCCCGATGCTCATCGGTTTTATACCGCTGTCGTCTCGCCGCATCACCTTCCGTGCTGCTATCGGGGCCCCATCGCCGACGATCCCCCTGCTCGCCTACGGGGCGGTCGGCGTCCCCAGAATTGCACCTCACAGGATAGAGCGAGATAAGGTGGTATGCAATACATCACCGGCGGGCCGGGCCACCCATTGGATACTGCCCGAAGGCCGCGTGCGAGCCTCCGCATGTCCCCCCTGGCAACCACTTTCCATGTCGCCGGAATTCTCGGCACGAATTCGCCACGAAGATGTTGCACTGCCGTCCGCGGTGGTACACTACACGGCGTCACGGTTGTAGCAATTGCCACCGCGCCCATATACAGAGTCTTCGATGCTTGGTCCGTTACGCCACTTTCTCTCGGCACGTAATGCTGGTAGATGGCTCATTGGTGAAATCTGAAAGGATGTTGGCCCATGACTCCCGAGGCTTCCGAGCACGATACAGTCACACGCGCCCGTGTTTTCTTCCTGAAGCAGCGAGACTCGGCTGCTATGTGGTTGTACGAATGGCCTGCTCTCGGTCTTGCTGCCGTCTTCATGATTCTGGTTGTTCAGGGCGTTCTTGCTGTTGAAAGCTCAGTGATTGTGTACGGCTCCCTCTTTGTGATCGCGGCTGACACGACCGCACTCGCCGTGTTCGAATTTGGGCGTCGCAAGCGCGCCGAAGAGGGACTCAAGAGAATTGAAGGATCCTAGAACGATGGAACACGTCAAGTGGTTTCTTGAGTGGCTACTAAAGTGGCGCCGCGGTCTCATTATGCTGAAACTCGGCCTCTTTACCGCGTTATGCGGACTGGTAGGTGGCTGGGATGCCGAGGTCTATCACAGGGCTACTGAAACGGAGGGAGCGGTTGGTTTTCGCCTCGGAGCAGCAGACGTTGGCAGCCTTATCATCGTCTTGATTGCCGTCGTATTCCTCGTTTTGGCGAACATGTGGCACAATCGGCAGGCCACGAAAGCCGCCAACGAAGGACACCCACTGGCTGCGGGCGACGGGCCAAACATGTCTCGACCATAAGCAGCGCGCGAGCTTTTTCGTGGCAGGAGGTCTCTGAGTTCTGTCAGCCAGCGTGTGGTGTGTCTGGCAGCCCAGCAATGGCCGTGGCGTCTATAGCACGCCAAAGGCGCCGCGACATCGCAAAGTCACAAATGCTGTGGCCTTTCGTCCGTTGGCAGCCGGAACAGAATCGGGGTCATTTGGGCGTTGGACAGTGTCTGTAATCAACCAGTTTCACGTCGAAAAGAACCGTCTGGCGCCCGAGAGGGGTAGTTTGAGTCACCGTCCCAGACAACCCAGGGGGAGGGGGCTAAGATCCTGATGGCTCGGGGGGCCCCAGGCAGTAGGCGAGCAGATGAAAAGTGGCTCGCGTCATCGCGGAAATGCGGAGCCCTTTGTTGATTGTTGTCAAGTGCCATTCATCGTGGCCGCTGCCATTTCGCCATCCTCGCCCGCAATCGCTCGCACCAGGCGATGGTATCTGGTCCCATGCCAGTCGACGTTCGATGTAGCGGGCTCTCTGCGACGAACGATACGTCAAGTTATGGCACGTCCGGCATAGGAAACGGCCGGCCAGCAAATACAGCCGGGTCCTGCGCTCGAAGCATTGCGGGCACAGAAATCACCAACGCCACCATCGGCGATCACCGAGACGTATCGTGGTTCCCTCGATCCAGATTGCTTCCCTCACGTTCTGCTCGCCGACCCAGTACCGCAGCGTCAGCAGCACGCTACCCTCTTCAAAATCGCCTTCCAGAGCGAAATCCACACTAGCCCTGATGTCACCCGTTGTTCGGCTCGGCCACTCGATGTACCCGCTCTCGCCTGGCCGTAAATAGTTGTCGCGGATCCATCGGTGGGCGTCGAGCCAAACGTCGCAACTCTCCACGGTTCGCTTTGCCATGATCGCTGCTCCAGTCTCAATCCACCTCTTTTGGTGCGAACAAGGCGAAAATGCTCGATTGATTTTGGCAACCTCGATCGGCGATCGTCGCAGACTACCCGTCGAACGCCACTTTCACCATCGCAATGATGCCGGCTTTGACCGCCTCGGACAGGTCCGGCCAAGCGTCGATCACGGCCTGTAGATCGGTGTCAGTTTCATCGGTCACTACTGGCGGTATGCTGGCATCATCGCCGGAAACCGCGTGTTCCCTGGGGTCCAGTAGGGCGATGCGCTGACACCTTATCGTCTTGGCGTTTTCACGGTACATTGGGCTTTGCTTCAGGATGACGACGCCATGCCCAACGTAACTATCTCTACTGATGCTCGCCCGCGTCTAGTGACCACCGCGATCGAACTTCGCGATGCGGTGGCAGCAGCGCGCGCTGACGGCAAGACGATCGGCTTGGCACCCACGATGGGGGCATTGCATGGAGGGCACTTGAGCTTGGTGCGAGCGTCGCTGGCCCAATGCGATTACACGATTGTGACCATTTTCGTGAATCCCACGCAATTCGGGCCGCATGAGGACCTTGGCGAATACCCACGCACGCTTGAGACCGATTTGGACGCTCTGTCGCAATGTGGTGTGGATCTGGTTTTCGCACCAACGAACGACGGCATCTATCCCAAGGGCTTTTCGACTTACGTCGATCCGCCCCGAGTGGCCGAGGCTTTGGAAGGGCAATGCCGGCGGGGGCATTTCCGCGGCGTAACGACGGTCGTGCTGAAGCTGTTCAATCTTGCTCAAGCCGATGTCGCCTTCTTCGGACAAAAGGACTACCAGCAGTCCTTGGTGATACGCTGGATGGTTCAAGATTTGGATTTCCCGATCGAGGTCCGTGTTTGCCCCACGGTCCGCGAGCCGGATGGCCTTGCCATGAGTTCGCGGAACCGGTATCTAAGCCAACCGGAACGCGAACAGGCGCTGACGTTGTGGCGCAGCCTGAAGCTAGCAGTCGAGTTATTCGCGCAAGGCGAAAGTGACGCTGAGAGAATCACGGCACGAATGCGCGAGTTGTTCGAACAGACGAACATCAACCGGGTCGACTACGTCGCCCTGGCCGACCCGGAGACGCTCCAGCCGGTGCATCAGATTCAGGCGTCCACCGTGGCGCTAGTGGCTGCCTACGTAGGCGACACGCGTTTAATTGACAATTGCCGAATTGGAAATGACGAGTAACGCGTGCGACAGACACTTTTTTACATTCCGCATGAGGTCTTCGGCCTGCCGGTGTTCGGCATGGGCTGGGCGTTGATCGTATGGGCGGTTGCCAGCGTTGCGCTGCTATGGTGGCTCGTGCGACGGCAAGGCTGGAATGCCGATACGCGTAGCTACCTGCCGCTACTGTTGCTTGTCGCAGTCGCATTTTGTTTCGGCTTGCCGTTCCTGGAAGAACGATCGGCGGCCGGTGCACCGTTGGGACTCGCGATCCGCGGCTACGGAGTGATGCTCCTGGTGGCGGTGATCTGCGGAGTCGGCTTGGCCGTACAACAGGCCCGGCGCATGGGGCTGGATCCCGAGTTGATCTACTCGCTGGCGTTGTGGTCGTTTGTGGGCGGGATTATCGGAGCCCGCGCTTTCTACGTGATCCAGTATTGGCCGCAATTCGATCGGCCGACGCTTGGTGCGACGTTTCGCGCACTACTGAACGTGACCCAGGGCGGTCTGGTCGTGTACGGGTCGCTGATCGGCGCCGGAATAACCGGAATCTGGTTCATACGCAAGCATGGTTTGCCGCTGCTGGCCGTTGTCGATTTGGTCGCCCCATCCATGGCGCTTGGCATGGCCATCGGCCGCATTGGGTGCCTGCTGAACGGTTGTTGTCACGGCGGCCTGTGCGAGAATCCCACCTTGGGAATCACCTTTCCCAGGGGCAGCCCTCCCTACGTTCACGACAGCCCTCCCTACATTCACCAGCATTCGCTTGGGCAGTTGCACGGTTTCACCATCGGCCGTGATCCAGACAGTGCGGCAGCGGTTGTCAAGGCGGTCGAACCGAAAGGCGCGGCGGAAAAGGGCGGACTCGTGGTGGGCGCCGTCATTAAATCGATCAATGGCGAGTCCGTCGATTCGTATGAAACCGCGAGAAAAATCTTGGCGACATCCGGGCCGGCGCTTGCCATAGAAACCGACGTCGGCACGGCGCGAGTCGTCTTGCCGCGGCTTCCACCTCGCAGCAAGCCCGTTCATCCGACGCAGATCTACAGTGCCATCAGCGCCGCTGTGCTCTGCCTTCTGCTTTGGGCTTATTACCCGTTTCGGCGTCGCGACGGCGAAGTCATGGCGCTGCTGCTGACGCTTTACCCCATCACAAGATTTCTTCTGGAAATCATCCGAAACGATGAACCTGGCAGATTCGGCACGTCCCTGACAGTTTCCCAGATTATCAGCTTGGCCATATTCGCGGCCGCATGCGTCTTGTGGCGGCACCTGTCTCGTCAGCCGCGTGGAAGCGTGCTGCCTGCAGTTGAGGGCGACATGGCGACGGCGATTGGCTGACGAATGGGTTTTCAGACGCTCGCGACTTGTGGCGGCTACTGGTCGGTACCGACTACAAAGTACTCAGTACCCAGTGGTCCGGACGCAGTCGTTGGCCCTCGGTACTCGGTCTCTGTACCGTGTACTCCGTACTGCGTACTCCCCACCCGCTCCAGTCGTTTTCTCTGCTGTCGACAAGTTTTCCCCTAATCGTCATGGGCTTCGCGGCGTATGGAAACCGCTACTATTTCGAGTGTTTGTTCATTTCCGAGTGCGCTCCCTTCCGTACGGATCGCAGGATGCTAGCTTGACGCCCCGAAGCCTCGTCCAGGTAGGTCCCGGCTGCCGGACGGGACCTGGAAGCGGTTCGGGGCGTGATGCAGTTGCAGGTCCCGTCCGGCAGCCGGGACCTACTTGGGATCATGGCAGTAGTCCGTCAAGCACGAAGCACAGTGAGCAGGAAATCACGTTATGACAGACAATCTGAAAGTAGACGATCAAGGTCAACAAGATACGTCGGTAGCCGATCCGGCCATCGAGCACACCTCCCAGCCGTTCGTGGGCCGCTGGAATCAGCTAGTCAGCACGACCAATTGGGAAAAAGGCCGCATCATTAACGAGTGGCGCGATGCGTTGCACGATGGCGGCGCACCGGCCATGGAATACTCGGACGAAGCGTGGGCTCGACGCGTAGGCGGCGTGACCGGCCAACACGTGGGGAGGCTCCGCCGCGTGTATCGACGTTTCGCCAGTGTGTGCGAAGACTATCCGGCGTTGTACTGGAGCCACTTTCACGCTGCGTTGGATTGGGATGATGCCGAAATGTGGCTCGAAGGTGCCGTCCAAACCCGCTGGTCTGTCTCGCAAATGCGCCGCCAGCGATGGGAGGCGATGGGTGCGATAGCCGAGGATACGCCGCAGGACGAAGAAATCGTTGCCGCCGAAAAGGACGAAGACTTCGAACCGGCTTTGGAGCAGGAACCGATTGCCCAGCAGGTAACCGAACAGGTGGCCGAGATCCAGGGCCCAGCGGTCACGGAGGGCCCCGATTCCGAGAGCAGCGAGCATACCAGTACGACCGTCGAGACGGACAGCAGCGCTTCGATCTACGCTGGCGAACGCCCGGAAGAGACGGTCCAGTTTGTTCGTCCCTTCGAGAACCTCGGCGAGTTGCCGGACGACTTGGCCGAAGCGTTCGAAGCCTTCAAGCTGGCCGTCCTGCGTCACAAAGCGGACGATTGGCGGCAGATTTCGCGCGAAGACGTGTTGTCGGCCCTGGACGCGTTGAAGGAGCTGGCGATCGCGCCATCCATGGATTAGCACGGATCGTACGCAAATCCGCGTGCATAAGTCTCCCGTCCGACCCGTCCGTCTTATTGCGGGCAGACTGTGGTACCCTTAAGATCGGTGCGGAGTTTTCGTGCCGTATGCCGCCGCGGGTCTGAAACGTCCGTTACCCCGTTTAACCCCGAGCCGGAGGCGACGGTTGTTGTGGGCGGCTCGGCGTGCTGCGACCGTCGCCTCCGGTTCGGGGTTAAACGGGGGCACTATGAATCGGCGGCACCTGCTTGATTTTGCCCAAAGGCCGCTTTTGGAGGGCTGTGGTAATGCGCGAAGTCGTATCGATGGCAAGGGCAGTTCTAACGTCGGCCGCATGGCTTGTACTTCCTGTTCTTGTCTCGCCGGCCGGCGAAATCGAGTTGGCCACCGATGCCCCCAAACCGCTGACGCCGGAAGAGTTCGTCGCGCGTTCGCAACTCGCGCCCGGGTTTCGTATGGAACTGGTAGCCGCCGAACCACACTTGGCCGATCCGGTGGCCATCGCCTTTGACGCGCGCGGCAGGATCTTCGTTTGCGAGATCCACGGCTACAACCTCGAGGGCTACCTTGACATACTCGAACTGAATAAGAGCGGCACGCTGGACAAGGCCGTTCGACGCATCCCGGCCACTCAGGAGGCGCTGAAGGAAGCCGAAAAGGAACAGTACGGCACCGTCAAACTGCTGGAGGACACCGACGGCGACGGGCGCGTGGATCGCAGTGTCGTTTGGGCCGACCGGTTGCCTGCCTGCTACGGCGTTGTCGAAGCGCGCGATGGAGTGATCGTGCTTTGTGCGCCGGACATCGTCTATCTGGCCGATCGCGATGGCGACGGCGAAGCGGATACGAAGGAGACCTTGTATACCGGGTTCGGAATCTACGATATGTGGTCGCGGGTCAGTAATCCGCGTTGGGGCCCGGATAATTGGATCTACGCCGCCGGCGCGATCCAGAGCGGCGGGACGATTCGCGGCCCGCATCTTCCGGATGATGTGCGACTCGGCGCCACTTCTTTCCGCTTCCGAGCCGACGGCAGCGCGATCGAACCGACAAGCGGCAGCGCCAGCGGTTTCGGCCTGGCAATGAACGATTGGGGCGATCGCTTCTTGGTGACCAACCAGCAACATGCTCTGCAGGTGGCTCCCTTGCCGCATCGCTACTTGGCCCGGAACCCATTCTATGCGGCGCCGAATCCAGTCGTGAATATCTCCACTTATGGGCATCCGGCGCACGTGTACCCGACCAGCCAGCCTCACCCCTGGCGCCTGGCGCGAAGCAAAGATCCGCAGTGGATGAAGTTTTACGGCGTTGTCGAAGCAACGGCCAACGGGTACTTCACGGCGGCTAGCGGCCAGGCGATCTACCGCGCCGATCGCTTTCCGCCGGAATTCCATGGGAACCACTTCAGCGTGGACAACGCCCAGAACCTGATCCATCGCTGCTTGTTGGAGCCCAACGGCTGCATGTATGCCGCAAGACGACCTGCCGTGGACGAACAGACTGAGTTCCTCACGTCGACCGATGCATGGTTCCGGCCGGTGAACCTGGAGACCGGCCCCGACGGCGCTCTGTACGTGGTCGACATGTATCGGGCGATCATCGAAGACTATTCGGCCATCCCCAGATTCCTCCAGCAACTCTACATAGAATCTCTGATCGGCGGCGCAGACTACGGACGAATCTGGAGAATCGTTCCGGACGGAACTCCCGGCCGGCGGGTACCCAACTTGACGACGGCTACCGCGTCCGAACTGATTGCCGGGCTCTCCAACGCCAACGCTTGGCGCCGTCTAACTGCCCAACGAGTGCTTGTCGAGCGTGGCGACCGGAGCTTCGTCCCCGCAATTGCGAACTTGGCTGCCACGGGAAAAACAGCCCAAACCCGGATTCACGCCATCCACACGCTGGACGGTTTGGAGAGCTTGACGCCGGAGATCATCGAGCGAGCGTTGGAGGATGACCACTTTGCCGTCCGTATGCACGCGCTGGTTCTTGCGGAACGATGGCTGAACGAACGGCCGTCGTTGGCCAGTTGCCTTTACCGGATGCCCGACGACGACCATCCGCGGGTTCGTCTGCAATTGGCACTCACATTGGGCGAATTGAAAACGCCCGAGGCGGCCGAGGCGCTTGGCAAGTTGGCGGCACGTTACGGGGACGATTCTTGGATGCGGGCGGCTATCTTGAGTTCGTCGGCCGAATCGGCCGACAGGTTGTTGACGACAATCCTTGGCGCAGACGACGCGTCGGGACACAGCCGGGCGCTGCTCAATCCGCTCGGTTCGATCGTCGGCGCCCGCCATCGGCACGAAGAGATCGGCGGACTGTTGACGGCTCTCTCAAAACTGAATGCGGATCAAGATGCGGCCCTCCTGTCCGACTGCCTTGAAGGATTGATCGAAGGGTTGGGGCGAGGCAAATCTAAAATGCTGGCGTCTGCCGACGGCCAAAAGGCGCTGCGCGTCTTGTTGATCAACCGATCGGCCGAAGTCCGTCGGTTGGCGCTCAAAGCGGCCGGGTTGGTACGATTGCAGGAGTCGCAGGAGATGCAGGCGGCCCTGGCCGCGGCCGGGAAAACCGCCTTGGACGACAGCCGCAAGACCGAGGAACGTCTGGCCGCCATTGCGTTATTGGCCGGTGGGCCCTACGACATGGTGGCTCCGGTGGCCGGTGAGCTGATGGAACCGCGACAGCCGTTGGACTTGCAGCTTGCCGCCGTCGAAGCTCTGGCGGCGGTCGACGACTCGCGCGTCGCGCCGTTGCTGCTCGATGACTGGCAGGCCAAGACGCCGAAGCTCCAGGACGCCGCGATGGACGCCGTTTTCCGTCAGCAGGATCGTCTGCCCTCGCTGCTCGACGCGATCGAGCGTTCGGCCATTCCGCAATGGAGCCTGGACAGCGCGCGCCGCGAACGGTTGCGGGAGAGTCCGGACAAGGGAGTCCGAGAACGAGCAAAGGCATTGCTGGTCGATCAGTCGGTTCGAAAAGACCGCAAAGACGTCATTTCCCGCTATGTGGCGGCGCTGGCCAAGTCGCGGGATGGCAAACAAGGCAAGGCCGTATTCGAGAAACAGTGCGGCAAATGTCACCGTCTTCAGGACAAGGGATATTCTGTCGGCCCGGAACTCTCGTCCATCACGCGCCGCAGCGACGAGACGCTGGTAGCGGACGTGCTGAATCCCAGCAGCCAAATCACATCGGGCTTCAATAACTACACCGTCGTGACGGAAGCGGGCCGGATTTTCACGGGCATCTTGGCCGCCGAAACGGCTACCAGCGTCACGCTTCGCCGCGAGGAAAGCAAAGAAGACACGATCCTCCGTAAAGACATCGACGAGATGGCCGCGTCGTCGATATCGATGATGCCCGAGGACCTCGAAAAGGAGGTGTCTCCGCAGGATGTAGCCGACTTGATTGCGTATCTGCGTGTAGCCGTCGGGCCGGAGCTGCCAGCCAAGGTCACTCTGTTCGACGAAGATCGCGGTTTCGTGGACCAACTAAATCAGGGCGACGGTCGAGCGACCATTGAAACCGCCGACCGTTTCTCTGGCGACGTGGCTCTGCGAATCACGCCGCCGCAACGTTGGTCGTTGAGCATTCCGGGCTGGGAATATCGCGTCGCCGTGGACCCTCAGCCGGGCGAATTCCGTTACCTCCGTTTCGCCTGGAAATCGTGTGGCGGCGCGGGCGTGATGATCGAGCTGGCCGGCGGCGGCAAGTGGCCACCAGCCGAGAAGCCGATATGGCGATACTACAGCGGCAAGAACACCACGGGCTGGGCTGCCTGCCAGGTCTCGTCGGAAGCACCGAAGGAATGGACGACCGTCACCTGCGACCTCTGGAAGGATTTCGGCAGTTTCACGCTCACCGGCATTGCCCCCACGGCAATCGGCGGCGAAGCGATATTCGACCGCATCGAACTGCTCCGCACGCTGGACGACGACAAACCGAATCCCTAGTGCTTTGTCAGAGCAAAAAAGTGGGGTAAGCATCCTGCTTGCCATTCGATCCATCGCATCAAACTGGTTTTCGACAGTACGTTTTCGTAAGTACTTTCTCCATGACGACTTATGTCGACCCCAATCGCTGTTGGCACCATGCGCGTCCCAGGGGCGACGCGGTGGATTGGCGTTCAACATCCCGACTCAGGATTCGGTGA
>JADHUC010000003.1 GCA_016784735.1 Pirellulaceae bacterium
TCCTGGCTGATCGTCAACTTGATCATCCTGGCCCTCCTGGCCAATGCTCATCCTTGAATATAACCCTCCTCACGACGCCCGAAATATAACGCCGAAAACGAATCCCAGAAACCGCAATTTCTCAGCTCGCGGCGTATAATTGACGCTAGACACGGCCCTCGCGTCAGCGGGAACGTTTGGCCACGTCCCTTCTCAACGCCGTGATTTGCGGAAGACGCAACGGTTGCTCCCGCGCGCGGCCCGTTGGGCACTGCGGTTAAACGATGCTGTCCATCGTCTGTGCGTCTGCTCTCTACCGCTTCACCATCCTAAACGCGCATTCGGCTCCCCAGCCGCCGAAGATGGCCAGGTGGATGTACAACATGGCCAGCGATTCGAGATAGCGGGCATTCTTCAGTGATCCCGCGTCTACCGGTTCCATGTCCACGTCTTCGGTCAGTTGTTTGACGGTCGCTTTTGCCTCTTCGTCGTCGCCGCAGTAGAACATGCTCGCCTTCTGGCCGTCGTACACGGGATTGACCATGCTGGCGTCGCTGACCGTGTTGAATGCCTTGACCACTTTGGCATCGGGCGCCCAAGCGGCGATTTCTTCGGCGGCTGATGTCGCGTCGCCCAACTCCAAACCGGAAAAATCACCCTTGATCGGATTGATGCAGTCGATCAGCAGCTTGCCGTCCAGGGGACCAATCGAGTCCAGCACTTCCTTGGTGACGTTCCAGGGAATCGCCAGAACCACGATTTGGCTGGACGCCCCTGCGTCGCTCACCGTGGTTGCGGTGGCGTTCGGGCCAGACTTCTCGACCAGCTTGCGTACTTCTTCGCTGTCTGGCTGCTGAGCGCCATACGTGACTTGATGCCCGTGCGTCGCCCAACGAATCCCTAGCGCGCTGCCAACGCGTCCGGTTCCCAAAATGGCAATTTGCATTTCGTTCTTCCCTTATCACCAGGACCAGCCGTCTCGGAGCTCCTTGTTGATCACGCACGCTTCAGGCCACCGGCCTTCGTACAGATCGACAATACATTGGGCCGCGGTCGCCGGCATGGCCACCTCCGACACGTTGTCCAGGCCTCCCAGGTGCGTACAAAGGACGACATTGTCCAACTGCAAGAGTGGACTGTCCAGCGGAAGAGGCTCCTGCTTAAACACGTCCAACGCCGCGCCAAACAGATGTCCATTCGATAGAGCGTCGCACAGTGCGTCCTCGTCCACGGTTGCGCCACGGGACGTGTTGACGAAAATCGCTCCCTTCTTCATCTTTGCCAATGCATCGGCGTTGATGATATCCGCTGTCTCCGGCGTAGTAGGAAGATGCAGGCTGACCACGTCGGCAGTAGCCAATAACTCGTCGAAGGAACACAAGGCCACGCCTTGAGCGTCTGCAAACTCCTGGTCGGGTAGCGGGTCGTATGCGATGACCTCCATTCCCAAGCCGACGGCGCGCTTGGCCATCTCCTTGCCGATTCGACCGAGCCCCACGATACCGATCGTCTTGCCGGCGATTCGCGGCCGCGCACGGATCACCCACCGGCCGGCACGCACGTTCTGGTCGCGCTCGACTAGTCCTCGCGTGAGGCACAACAGCAGTGCAATCGCGTGCTCGGCAGCCGACTTCTCGACCTCGCCCGGCGCGATCGTCACCACAATGCCCAGGTCGGTGGCCGCTGTCACGTCGACCGAATCGTACCCAACTCCGGAACGGGCTACGACGCGTAGCTGCGACTGAGACAGGATGTCCCGCGTCAGTGGCTCGACGCTGGCCAAGATCGCGTCCACGCCATCCAGCATACGCAGCAGGGTGGCCGGGTCCTTCCTGTCGGCGCCGGTGGGAGGATAAACAACTTCGAAACCGCCTCCCTGAAGGATTTCGCTGTAGCGACCAGGGCGGTTCAACAACATCGGTGGATTGACTAGAGCGCGCGGCATAGTGGGAATCGAGTTCTTCTGAGTGTGATTGAGACTGTTCAAGAAACCGTGTCCGTTCTACCTTCCCAGCCACTGGAATACAACCGACCGTGACCTTTGCGTTTCTCGCCTATTGTCTACAATTCGATGATACCCTCCCAATGAAGACACAATTACTCCGCATAAACTTGACGAGGTTACAGAGTGACGGAAAACGTAGAACAGTACCCTCGACTTGACGTGATTGCAGTCGGGGCACATCCGGATGACGCAGAAATCGCTGGCGGCGGCACATTGGCCGGTTTGGCCCAGCAAGGCTACAAGGTCGGGATTATCGACTTGACAGACGGCGAGCCGACGCCCAACTCGCCAGGCCCTGACGCCCGGCTCGAAGAGGCACAGAAGGCGGCCGAGGTGCTTGGGATTCAGAAACGAGTAACGCTGGATCTACCGAATCGACGATTATTCGACACGTTCGAAGCGCGAGTTGCGTTGGCCAAAGAATTCCGCAAGTATCGGCCGAAGCTCGTGATCGGCCTGGGCGATAAGACCCCAATGGCATCGCCGGATCACTGGCAAGCCATGCAAATCACCGACGCCGCGGTTTTCTATTCGCGATTATCCAAGTGGGACGAGCATTTCGATGATTTGCCAACACACAGGATCTCCGGCCAATTGTATTTCCATCTGGCTTTCGAGCGTGCACCGACGAGCGCATCTGCCGGTATTTTTACCGTCGACATCAGCGACACGCTGGAGACGAAGCTGGCGGCGATTCGCTGTTACCAGACGCAGTTTCCACCCGATCGAGAGTACGTGTTGGACCGCATTCGCAACATAGCGATGACCGCGGGTGCGGCGGCCGGCTATGCTGCAGGCGAAACGTTTGTCAGCACGCGACCGCTGCGAACGCAGGACATGATGAAGCTGCTGTTTGACTGCTAGTCGCTTCTGTTCCGGCGCCGCCCCGGACTCGTGGGAGATTCGTACAGTCAGCCACCTCTCGACACGTCTTGCTTCAGCTTTGCCACGACCGCCTGGAATTCCTCCCTCAACTCGGTAAACCTGGCGATGCTCTTCTCGCCCGGCGACTGGACGTATTCCAGGATAATTCGCTCGGCCGCGACGAACTCGTCGCCGATTGCAGCCACTTCGGCCGCGATTTCCACGGGGATGGTGGTCACGCCGTTAAGGTCGCCGTGCAGCAGATCTCCTTGGCACACGGTCAATCCGCCCAATCGCACGGGCAAACCGACGTGAAGAATGTGACAGTAGGCGTGCGCTGCGATCGTCGAGCCGGTGAAGACGGGATACTTCAGCTCACGCACCTGGTCCAGATCCCGCCCAGCACCATTGGTCACCAAGCCGGCCGAACCAAACGCTTTGTACGTGGAACACATCACTTCGCCGAAAACTGCGGCGACGGGTGGATCGTCGAGGTCTTGGAATACGACCACGGGTGGGCCGGAAAGCTGTTCGAATTGTTCGAGTTGTTTTTCGATGGTCCCGTACGCGTCGCCACCCACAGGCGGCGCGTCCGAGCGGAACGACCCGGTAGCAGCAAAGCCGACCATCGGGGGAAACTCCGGGAAGTCGCACCGAATCCGCTGATCCATGTAGCCGCGATTGCGGGGCCGAACGTCGAACAGTTCGACAATGTTGCAGATCGTCGGCGTATCGAATGCGGCCAGTTTGGCGAGCGTCGCGGAAGATATCGTCATGTCAGATTGTCTCCATTGTGCTTCTTGTTTGCCTTCGCAGTCAACGATCCGCTTCGAGTCCTTTGAGAATCAACTCCCTGGCGGTATCGGTCAGGCTTGGTGGCCGTTCATCCGGCTTGTTGGGATCCAGCGGCGGGTCGCTGGGGAAGCGAAATGCTTCAATGCGTTTCCGAAGCCGCTCGTTTGGTTCGCACTTCGCGAGGAACGCATCCCATGCGGTGGCCTCGGCCGGCGAGAGGCCCTGATACCAGATCACGTATTCGCCTAGTTCTTGGCCCGTCAGGATCACGCGGCCGAATCGTGCGGTCTGCGATTCGGCATCCGGCTCGCTCCACGCGGCGTACGATAACGCGGGCAACGAGCGGCCCGCCGCAGGCACGTGTTCCGACGCGACTTCACCCGCCTGGGTATCCCCGGATGCATCCCACGTGGCCGCTTCGATCGGCGACAGCCCCTGATGCCAGATCACGTATTCGCCCCGTTTTTGGCCCGTTAGGATCACACGGCCGAAATGTGCGGTTTGCGATTCGGCATCTGGCTCGCTCCACTTGGCGTACGATAACGCGGGCAACGGACCGGTCGGCGCCAGTTCGTGTTCCCACGTGACTACACCGACCCGGGCATCCCATTTGCCGTTCGTTCTAAACGGTTTCGTGCCACACGCAAGCCTGACTTCGAGTCGATCTGGGCTGGCAAATGGATGGATTGGGAACAACTGTCCCAAAACCAGTCCGCCGACAACGTCCATGGGCTCCGGGGGCTTCGCGTCCGGGGCCCTTGACTTGTCCTGCTCCCAGTGGTTGAGTTTTCTCTTGTAGAGATCCGTCGAGCGGACATACGCCTCGAAGGACGTTTTCACGCGATCCGCGTTGGCCAGAAACGCGAGGCATTCCGGGACAGCTTCGTCTTCCGGCACTCCCATTTTTCGCGCCAAGCCACGCCTGATTATCGACAGCAGGAGATCCGGATGTTCCTCTGCGCCTGATATCGCCCGTACCAGGCGCGGCAGTCCCTCCGCGGTCACGTATCCTCGTTCGCGAAGGTATTGCCACACTCGGACTGCGAATTCTGCCTCGCCGATTTCTTTCGGACGGCCCACTGCATCGTTGGTCCAAACATAGATGGCAACGTTTTTCAGATCTCGACGCAGATCGCGGTCCAAGATATCACGGAGTCTCGCGAAATCCGCGGTCTCGCCGATTTCCGATCGGAACCAGCCGATCAGCAGGTCGACCAACTGGTCGGCGGCGGCACCACGCCGCGCCAACTCGGCCGCGAGATCATCGTCGCCGCGGAATCGCTCCGCGTAGATCACGGTGTTGCCAAGGGGCGATGTATAGCGCGTGTACGTTCCGGAGCCTCCCACGTCGGCTGGCGTATGTTCCTGGAAGATGCCGATGAACACGTGTTTCCTGCCCCCGTCGGTGGGGCGCCCGTCGCCGTAGATCTGCTCCAAACGGTCGAGCTTATCCCGCGACAACGGTGCAATCTGCGTTTCCGGTTGTTCTTCCGCCACGGTCGCACCACCAACGTGCCAGCAGGTCAGTTTTCGCTCGAAGGAATCTCCCTTCGGCGTGATTTCGACGAGGAATTCGTCGTACGCACACCCGTTCAATAGACCGGAGACAATTAACATCGCAAAAGCAAGTCCGCTTCTCATGGCATTTCTCCTCTGGGCGACATGTGCCTCAGCCATCGTGCTGACGTGATCCACGAACGACAGTTCCATATTTCACTTTCTCGCGGGGTTTTGCAAGTACGGTGGCGACGACAGCCAGTTTACGGTTACGATGGGACCATGAGCGATCCGTCTTCTGAAATACCGACTTCCAACCAAGACGCCCGCGAGGTAGCCAGTGGATATGGGACTGCGCTGGCGGTTCTCAAGCCTCGCAAAGCGGGTCCGTTCCGCGGGCGGCACCCTTGGGTCTTCGACTCGGCAATCGACCGGATCGAAGGAGACGCCGACGACGGAGATGTCGTCGAATTGGTCACCGAGAAGCGTAAGTTCATCGCACGCGGGATCATCAACCGTCGCAGTCGCTTGCGGGTGCGTCTGTACACCTGGGACGGCGGCGAACTGCTGGACGATTCGTTTTGGCGGCGTCGCGTTCAGCAAGCCATTCGATTTCGGGGACAACTCGGTTATGACGATCCGGCTGGAGCCGCGCGGTTGGTTTACAGCGAGGCGGACGGTTTGAGCGGCTTGATCGTCGATCGGTATGGTCAGCATCTGGTGGTTCAACTCAACTCGTTGGCAATGGCCGCTCGATTGGAGACCCTTATCGAGTTGCTGGTTGCAGAATTGTCTCCGCAAAGCGTAACAGTGCGCGGCGAGGCCGGAATTGCCAAAGCGGAAGGTATTTCACCGCCGCAGGGCACTGCCTGGGGCGAACTGCCGGATGGCCCCGTATTTATCGAAGAGCACGGCCTGCGCTACGGCGTAGATTTGTTAACGGGCCAGAAGACCGGTTTCTACCTGGACCAGCGCGACAATCGGCGCGTAGCAGCGGAATACGTACGGGATCGTCGTGTTCTCGATCTGTTCTGCTTCAGCGGCGCGTTCAGCCTCTCGGCGTCACTGCTGGGACAAGCGCGCGAAGTGGAAGGCGTCGACACGAGCGACAAAGCGATAGCTTTGGCGCGGGCCAACGCCGAGTTGAACGGCGCAACCAACGTCCGTTTTCGCCAGGAAGACTGTTTCGCAGCTCTTGACTCGTTGCGTGCGGCGGGCGAGCGATTTGGAGCGGTCATCCTGGACCCCCCAAAGTTCACTCGAACGCGGCAGGGCGCCAGCGCGGCTCTGCAGGCGTATCACCGTATCAATCGCCTCGCGGTCGAGTTGCTTGAACCGGACGGCATCCTGGTCACGTGCAGTTGCTCGGGAAGTATCAGCCGCGAAGATTTCCTCAGGATGCTGTCTGGAGTTACGCAAAAGACGGGGCGCCAAATCCAAGTGATCCAGCAGCGCGGCGCATCGCCGGATCATCCTGTCATTCCTACTTGCCCAGAAAGCGAGTACCTGAAGTGTTTCATCTGCCGGGTAGTATGATGGTGTGTGGGTACGCAATGCGTGGGACGTTTCTTCTGCCATGCGACGGTTGCGACAATCGGGCAGAGTCGCGATGATGTTTTGTTGGGTGCAGCCAAACAGATTAAGTGGCAATGAGAGGACAATCAAATATGACTTGGGGTAAGTATCCAACAACTCGTCTACGACGTAACCGTCGCGACGATTGGTCGCGCCGGCTGGTGGCCGAAAATCACTTGGCGGTGGATGACCTGATCTGGCCGGTGTTTGTCCACGAAGGTGATAACCGTCGAGAGCCGATCCCGTCTATGCCGGGCGTCGAGAGGTTGTCGATCGACTTGCTGGTTGAGGAGGTCGGGAAAGCAAAGGACTTGCGGATCCCCGCCATCGCCATATTTCCCGCCACGCCCCCCGACAAGAAGACGCCCGAAGCCGAGGAGGCGTTTAATCCGGACAACCTTGTCTGCCGTTCGGTCAGGGCAATCAAGGAGGCCCACGCTGACGGCATCGGCGTTGTCTGCGACGTGGCACTCGATCCCTACACCAGCCACGGACAGGACGGCTTGGTGCGCGACGGCTATGTTGTCAACGACGAGTCGGTGGAAGCCCTGTCGAAGCAGTCGATCGTTCAGGCCGAAGCCGGGTGCGACGTGATTGCTCCCTCGGACATGATGGACGGCCGGATTGGCGAGATCCGCAAGACGCTGGACGCCAACGGGTTCCAGAGCGTACGCGTCATGTCCTACGCGGCGAAATACGCCTCGGCGTTCTACGGACCGTTCCGGGACGCCGTCGGATCGTCCTCCAGCCTTGGCACGGGTGACAAGCGCACATACCAAATGAACCCGGCCAACGGCGACGAGGCACTGCGCGAGGTGGGCCTCGATTTGGCCGAAGGCGCGGACATGGTGATGGTCAAGCCGGGTATGCCTTACCTGGACATCGTCCGGCGAGTAAAGGAGACATTCGCCGCGCCGACTTACGTTTACCAAGTAAGCGGCGAGTACGCGATGCTGTGCGCCGCAGCGGCAAATGGCTGGCTGGATCGTGAACGTGTCATGCTGGAGAGTTTACTGTCGTTCAAGCGAGCCGGCGCCGACGGCATCCTCACTTACTTCGCGGTGGAGGTTGCCCGAGCATTGAATCAGGGTTCATAAGTTGGACAGCGGCACTTTGGCGTCCTGAAGTAACCCGAAGCGTGAGCGAGGAAACACTTTGGGGCGATTCCCTCGCTCACGCTTCGGGTTACTATACGAACCTTCCGCCCAAAGTGGTACTGTCCCTTGATGACCACGAGGAAATCAACTATGTCGCGAGAGAAGAGCCACGAGATATTCACCCGAGCCCAGCAACTGATGCCGGGCGGCGTGAACAGCCCGGCGAGGGCTTTTGGCGCCGTTGGCGGCGAGCCACTCGTGTTTGCCAACGCCCAAGGTGCGTATCTGTACGACGTCGACGGCAACCGGTACATCGACTACATCGGCTCGTGGGGCCCGATGATCCTCGGGCATCGACACCCGAAGGTGGATGAAGCAATCCGCGATGCAGTCGGCCGCGGCACGAGTTTCGGCGCACCCACCGAAGCCGAGAATAAACTGGCCGAATTGATCATCGAAGCGGTGCCATCCGTCGAGAAAGTCCGTTTGGTCAATTCCGGTACCGAAGCCACGATGAGCGCCATTCGCCTGGCCCGCGGTTACACTGGCCGAGATATCATCGTTAAATTCGCAGGCAACTACCACGGTCACGTCGATAGTTTGTTAGTCGCCGCGGGCAGTGCGGCCGCGACTTTGGCCGTGCCGGACTCGCCCGGCGTAACGGCGGGGACCAGCGCGGACACATTGGTACTGAAGTACAACGACGTGGGCGGCGTGAAAGCGGCTTTCGACGAGCACGGCTCGCGCATCGCTGGTGTCATTCTGGAGCCGGTCGTGGGCAACATGGGCTGCGTGATCCCGACACAGGAGTTCCTTCAAACGCTGCGCGCGGTCACGCAGCAGTCTGGGGCAGTTCTCATTTTCGACGAAGTCATGACAGGCTTCCGCGTAGCCTTTGGCGGGGCGCAGTCGCTGTTCGGAGTCACACCGGACCTCACGACGCTGGGAAAAATCGTTGGCGGTGGCATGCCCATAGGTGCCTACGGCGGGAAAGCCGAGATCATGGACAACATTCTGCCCGCCGGAAAGGTGTTTCAGGCAGGCACACTGAGCGGCAATCCGGTGGCAACCGCGTCGGGGATCGCAACGCTGAAGGCACTGCGCGACGATTCACCGTACGAACGCCTGGAGGAACTCGGTGCGAGATTGGCTGCCGGCTTGGACAGCGCCGCCGGTGACGCCGGAATCCCACACACTCTGACACGTGTCGGCAGCATGATGACCTTGTTCTTCAATCCCGATCCGGTGACCGATTGGGACGTGGCCGCCAAGTGCGATAAGGAACGATTCGCGAAGTACTTTTGGGGTCTGATCGACAGCGGCGTCTACATGCCGTGCAGCCAGTACGAAGCGTTATTCGTGTCCGCCGCTCACAGCGAAGAGGATATCGACGCCACAATTGACGCTGCGCGAGAGGTGCTCGGCGGACTAGCCTGACGCGGCTGTCGGCCGCAACGACGTAGGGTGGGCCAAGTCTTCGCGGGCCCACCGCTCAGTACTCGGTACTCAGTACTCGGTACTCAGTGCGCAGCCCGGTGGGCCCGCGAAGACTTGGCCCACCCTACAAAGACGAACGCACGGTTCGCGTCCCGTTCCGCGGAAGGCTTGAAGCCGAGTCAAATGCCCATTTGCCCGAGACCGTCAATCAAGCGACCGATGATCCCGGTCAACGTTGGATGAGAACCTTCAAAATCGTGCGTAGCGTCGTTCAACCGATCCATTAAGGACTCCGCCTCCAGTTCGGCTGACTCTTCCTCGTTCAATGCCGCTTGGATCTCGCGCAAGGCCTCCTCGAGCACCTCGCGCGCCTCGTCGTCCAACGTTTCCAGTGATTGCAGTTCCTCCTCGAGCTCCGTGACCGTTGCCTTGAGTTTTTCCACTTGCTCGGACATTTTTCACTCCTCGTTGGACGTATCTCGCATGAGCATATCCGCTTCGGCCAGCAGGCTTGCCAGCGGCAACTCGAAACCCGGCAATAACGGCGTGGTGTATACGTCGGTTTCACTCATGGTCATTTCCTGGCAGTCATCTTCATCCCATCGCACCACCGTCATCTGCCGACGAAAACGATCAATGATCCAGTACTCGCGTATGCCGATACTGCCATACTCCGATCGTTTCTCGACATAATCGCGTTCGTGATCACGCCGGTCTGGTGAAACAAACTCGATAACGATCGTGGGCAAATCGCGGCGAACGTTGGGCATTCGGTCCAAGCCTGTCCATACCACTCGATCAGCGCGACGACGGTTGTTCGGCGTGTTGACCGTATGCTCCGAAAGCGTGTAGTTGAAGGTCGAACGCTCGGGATGTCTCTCGTGATACGTCCACAGCATTCGCCCCAGCAGTTCGTTCGGTCCCCTCTCAGCTTCGGAAGGTGGAGGATTCACGATCAGTACCCCATTCACCAGTTCGTACACGTACAACTCGTCCCAATCCCCTGGCGCATCGAACTGCTCA
Source organism: Pirellulaceae bacterium (assembly GCA_016784735.1). Taxonomy (GTDB): domain Bacteria; phylum Planctomycetota; class Planctomycetia; order Pirellulales; family Pirellulaceae; genus JADHUC01. The sequence continues at coordinate 10,273 of JADHUC010000003.1, forward strand.
AGCGTCATTCGCATGCCGTGTGACGCCGGACCGATAGCGAGATGTTCTTGAACCGTGCTCATGGCTGGCCTCCGTCGTGGCTACTTCTTCTTATTCTAAACAAAAATGCGTTCGATTTGGAGATACCCCCTGTTCTCATTCTACGTAGCGGACTCGCAGGACTCGCCCCTTGCGACATCGAGACAATCATCTCTTCTTGCCCCGCTGTCGCCGCCATTGACACTTGCCGATCGCTGGCATTGAGTATATCGTTCTGCTAGATTCAACCTACTAATCGAAAGCTGATCGGCCTGTCTCATCGAGCCGATCTGCGAGCCCATCTTTTCTTTGTCCTCTCGTTTGCGCACCGGAGTGCGACATGTCGAAGTTGCTGAAGATCGTGCCTGATAAGTGTACCGGCTGCATGCAGTGCGAACTGGCGTGTTCCTGGGTGCAAACCGGAACCTTCCAGCCGTCCAAGAGCTTGATTCGCGTGAACGTGTTCGACGAGGAAGCCAGCTACGCGCCATACACGTGTCTGCAATGCGACGAAGCCTGGTGCATGACGGCTTGCCCGGTGAACGCCATTGCGGTGGACGAAAAGACCGGCGCGAAGATCGTGCTGAACGAGCTCTGCATCGGCTGCCATCTGTGTACCATCGCCTGCCCGTTCGGAACGGTGTTCACGCTTCCTCAGAGCAACAAGGCGTCGAAGTGCAATTTGTGCGGCGGTCGCCCTGCGTGCGTAACCGCTTGCCCCACCGACGCCATCGGGTTCGTCGACGAGGAGGAAGTGGACGACTGGTTTGGCCCGTGGGCCGAGCGCGTCAATGGGAACTACTTGGAGGCGGCTTCGACGGCACAGGACGAAGCAATGGCGGAGCCAAACTGATTTGGAGCGTAGAAATGGCTGGTTGGTCGGGAAAACTGTTACGCGTGGATCTTAGCTCCGGTACGACGACCGTGGAGAGAATCCCGGAGCCGTGGTTGCGGGACTACGTCGGCGGCCGTGGGCTGGGAGTGCGGTATCTCTACGAAGAGGTAGACCCTACGGTCGATGCGCTCTCGCCGGCAAACAAACTGATCTTCGCCGCCGGTCCCTTGACCGGAACGCCGGTTCCTTGTGGAGCCAGGTACATGGTCGTGACCAAGGGACCGCTGACCGGGGCCATCACCACTTCGAATTCGGGCGGGCACTGGGCACCGGAACTTAGATTCGCAGGCTATGACCTGTTGATTATCGAAGGCAAGGCCCACAGCCCCAGCTACTTGTTCATCTACGACGATCAAGTGGAAATCCGCGATGCCGAAGCTCATTGGGGCAATGGTGTCTCGTCAACCGAAGACGGACTACGTGTGGAGACGGGCATACCCAATCTGCGCGTCGCCTGCATCGGCCCGGCAGGTGAAAAGCTGGTCAAGTTCGCTTGCATTATGAACGATAAGCACCGCGCAGCCGGACGTAGCGGCGTGGGCGCGGTGATGGGATCAAAGAACTTGAAAGCGATCGCAGTCCGCGGCACCGGCGGCGTTCAGATCGCCGATCCGGAAGGCTTCATGAAGGCCGTCTGGGAGATGAAGGCCGCCATGCAAGACAACCCCGGGCGCCGTTCATTCGCCGAATTGGGCACCGCGTCCACGATCGACATGACGCAAGCGATGGGCGGTCTGCCGACCCGAAATTTTCTGCAGGGTCAGTTCGATGAATACGAGAATCTGAACGGCAACGCCGTCAAGGAAACGCGGCTGGTGGCAAACAAAGCGTGCTTTGCCTGCACGATCGCCTGCGGTCGCGTATGTCGGTTGGGCGAACACGCCGACAAGTACACGGTCAACATGCACCCGCGCAACTGGAAAACGGCGGGTGAAGGCCCGGAGTATGAGACAGCATGGGCGTTAGGGGCCGACTGTGGTGTCGGTGATTTGGACGCGGTGCTCAAGGCCAACTGGTTGTGCAACGATCTGGGGCTGGATCCGATCTCGATGGGAGCCACGCTGGCCGCTGCCATGGAATTGTACGAGCGGGGAATCGTCAACGACGAAATGGTCGAATTGCCGCTTCGGTTCGGATCCGGCGACGCGCTGGTTCGCATGGTGGAAGCCACGGCCTACCGGGAAGGCTTCGGAGATGAATTGGCTGAAGGATCCAAACGCATGGGCGAGAAGCTCAAGCACCCGGAAGTGTTCATGGGCACCAAGGGCCAGGAATTTCCGGCTTATGACCCACGCGGCTTCCAGGGCATGGGCGTCGCCTACGCCACGTGCAATCGCGGCGGCTGCCACTTGCGAGCGTGGACGCCCGGCGTCGAGACCGACGGTACGTTTGACCCTCACACGACCGAAGGCAAAGCCGAATGGGTTGCCGCCGAACAGGACCGCACTACCGTCCACGACAACACCGGCGTCTGCCTTTTTGTTGGCGCAGCGGGCGGGCCATTGGAAGCGTTCGTTCCCTGCGTCGCCGCGGCGACCGGTGTCCCGTACACGTACGAGCAGTTCGTCGAGATCGGCGAACGAACGTGGAACCTGGAACGGCTCTGGAACCTCAGGGCCGGTTTGACCAAGGCCGACGACACGTTGCCGAAACGCCTGCTCGAAGAAGGCCACAAAGAAGGCCCATCGGCGGGCGTTACTGTCGACCTGGATGCCATGTTGCCCGCCTACTACGCGGCACGCGGGTGGAACGACGACGGTGTGCCAACGCAACAGAAACTTGAGGAACTCGGCTTGGCATCGCTGTGAGAGTGAGATTCTAGAATTCGTGCCAGACAACAGACAGGTCTCATCCGACATGACCCATCACATCATCATCGGCGGCGGACCGGCCGCGACAAACGCTGCGGAGACGATTCGCCAATTTGATCGAGGCGAATCTCGGATCACGCTCGTTTCCGACGAACCGGCCCATTCGCGAATGGCATTGCCCTACTGGCTGGCCGGCAGCATTCCTCGCGCACACGCGCACACGGGCGACGACAGTTACTTTCAGACGCTTGACGTGGATGCCCGAATCGGATCGCGAGTTGCCAGTCTGGATGCGCAGGCGAATTCGATCGCCCTGGATAACGGAACCACGCTGCCGTTCGACAATCTGTTGATCGCCACCGGCGCTTCACCACTTATCCCAACCATTCCCGGCACGGATTTGCCGGGCGTACACCCACTGTGGTCGCTGGCTCACACGCAGTCCGTCCTGGATGCGGCCGCGGGCATCGAGCGCCCGCGCGTTGTGATGGTCGGCGCCGGTTTCGTGGGGTTCATCGTGCTGAATGCCATGTTCAAACGCGGCTGGCAACTCTCAGTAGTCGAACGCGAGTCGCAGGTGTTGCCGCGGATGTTGGACCCGAGATCGGCCGAGTTGGTCGAAAGGTGGCTGGCTTCAAAACAGGTTACGGTCCATACACAAACCACCGTCGAGGCCATCCGTCAGGGGAGCAAAGACGCCAAGATCATCGAGTTGGCAGGTGGCGAGACGATCGAAGCCGATATCGTCATCATCGCGACGGGCGTGAAGCCCAATATCGAGTTGGCTGCCGCTGCGGGACTCGCAACCGATCAAGGCATCTTGATCGACGAGTGCATGCAAACCAACGTGCCGGGAATCTATGCCGGCGGCGACGCGGCGCAGGGACCGGCCCTGTTCGCCGAGGGCAAACAGGTTCATGCAATTCAGCCAACCGCCGTCGATCATGGTCGCGTGGCCGGCGCAAACATGGCAGGCCATGAGGTTCGTTATCCAGGCAGCTTGCTGATGAATGTGGTCGATGTCTGCGGCCTGCAGTGCGCCAGTTTCGGAAACTGGAATGCCCCAGAGGCCGAACCGACGACAATCGACAGTCCGCATGGCTACGTCTACAGGAAGCTGCTGTGGACGGGCGACCAGATGGCCGGGGCAATCTTCGTCGGCCGAGCGAATGATATGGGAATGCTGACCGACGTTGGCATGGTAAAAGGAATCCTCCAGACGCAGACTCCGCTGGGGCCGTGGAAGGACTTCCTTTGCGAGAGCCCGTTCGACATTCGCCGCGCGTACGTCGGCGCGGGCATCGCGCGGAAGTTGGCCGGTGCCACACTGCTGGGCCGACCGACGCGCGCACGACGACACCAATTTGGTGGTGTCAAGGCGGTCGTTCCAGAGAATCCTGCACTAGCCGTCTACGTCGAGACAAAGGCAAGCTGAGTCGTGCAAGTACGCGTCAAGCTAATGGGAATCCTGAAAGAAAAAACGCCCGGCAATGGCGCGCTGTTACTGCGCGACGGCGCGACAATCACCGACGCGCTGAACGCCTTGGAGATTCCGGTCAAAGGCGTGCACGTATTCACGGTCAACGGCCAATTGGTGCGCGACAAACGTCGTGAACTAACGGCTGACGACGAGCTAACCGTTTTGCCGCCAGTAGGCGGTGGTTAGACTTTGGATGCTTGTTTTGACTTTGCGTGCCCGTTATGCTAGCAACGTGTCCTGAAGCAGCCGGAAAACGCCCAGTATTATTGGATCTGGAGACTTTCAGAAAGTTTTTTTCAGTTAGTGATTGACTGACTCCGAAAAAACAGTAAACTGCTCCGCTGCCCAAGATGTTGTGGCGAGGCAAGGACTCGCATACAATATATAGGGTAACTGTCATCGCTGTACTGCCATTTATCGGCACGCCGCGATCCTCCATTCTTTTCAAAAAAACTGTTCGGTCGAAGGGAAATCGAGCCGACATAAGTACTGTACTTATGTATACTTCAATTCGTTGAGTTCGAGCTTTCGACGGAGCGACTTAGCCAGCAGAAGGAGCTGACCATGGCCACTGTTGCGGAACGAAGTAACGCTCAGCCATCTTCTCTTAATGCCCAGGATTCCGTGGAACGGAATGCCGGGTTGCAGGTTGCCTCGGTCTTTTGCCCAGAGGACGTCTCCGATCCGTTCGAGACGGTCCAGTGGGAGCTTCGATCGGCGGCAATCAAAGACGAGAACGGCGATGCGCTGTTTGAGCAGACCGAGTGTGAAATCCCGGCTGATTGGAGCCAATTGGCGACCAACGTCGTCGTCAGCAAGTACTTCTACGGCGAAACCGGCACCCCCGAGCGCGAACTCAGTGTGCGGCAATTGATTCACCGCGTCACGCGCACGATCGCGGATTGGGGGAAAGCCGACGGCTACTTTGCGTCGAAAGAAGACGGCGAGCGATTCTATCGCGAACTCACCTGGCTGTGCCTCCACCAGCACGGCGCCTTCAATTCGCCCGTCTGGTTCAATGTGGGCCTGCACCATCAATACGGCATCACAGGCGACAGGTGCAACTGGCACTATGACCTGGAGACGCAACGCGCCCGTCAGCCAGAGAATCCGTATGAGTTTCCACAAGGTTCGGCGTGCTTTATCCAAAGCGTCGGCGACAACATGGAAGATATCATGCGATTGGCCACCAGCGAGGCCCTGTTGTTCAAGTTCGGCTCGGGAACCGGGACCGACGTTTCGACGCTCCGCTCGAACCGCGAGAAGCTATCCGGCGGCGGACGTCCGTCCGGCCCATTGTCTTTCATGCGCGTCTACGACCAAATTGCAGCGGTCGTCAAGTCGGGCGGCAAGACACGCCGAGCTGCCAAGATGCAGTCGATCAAGGTGTGGCATCCCGATGTGTTGGAATTCATCGAGTGCAAGTGGAAAGAAGAAAAGAAAGCGCACACTCTTATCCAGAGTGGCAAGTACGAGGCCAATTTCAACGGCGAGGCATACAGCTCGATCCTGTTCCAAAACGCCAATCTTTCGGTCCGTCTCACCGACGAGTTTATGGAGACGGTCGAGAAGGGCGGCAAGTGGTCCACTCGCTGGATTTCGGACTTGGCAACCGGCGAACCGCCTTCGTATGACGCCCGTTGGCTGCTGGACCGCATGGCGGACTGCGCCTGGCACTGCGGCGACCCGGGCGTGCAGTACGACACGACGATTAACCGCTGGCACACTTGCCCGAACTCGGGACGCATCAATGCCAGCAACCCGTGCAGCGAGTACATGTTCCTGGACGATACGGCGTGCAATCTGGCCAGTATCAATCTGATGAAGTTCCGCCGCCAGGACGGCTCGTTCGACGTGGAACGATTCAAAGCGACGTGCCGCATTTTCTTCATCGCCCAGGAGATCCTGGTCGATCACGCCAGTTACCCCACGGACCGGATCGCGGAGAAGAGTCACCGGTATCGCCCTCTGGGTCTGGGCTACTCGAACTTGGGTGGCCTGCTCATGGCCAGTGGGTTGCCGTATGATTCGGACGCGGCGTATGGCGTATGCGGTTCGATCACGGCATTGCTGACCGGTACTGCGTACTTGACCAGCGCGGAGATGTCGGGTGTGGTCGGACCGTTCGAGGCATTCGCCGACAACCGCGAACCGATGCTGCGTGTGATGCGGATGCATCGCGATTCCGTTGAGGAGATCAACGACGCGGGTCCGGAGTACTTGAAGGAGGCCGCCGGCCACGTCTGGGATCAGGTGTTGGCGGCAGGCCGGAAAAACGGCTTTCGCAACGCTCAGGCCACTGTGCTGGCGCCGACCGGGACGATCAGCTTTATGATGGATTGCGATACGACGGGAATCGAGCCGGATATTGCGCTGGTCAAATACAAGCAATTGGCTGGCGGCGGCATGCTGAAAATCGTCAACAACACCGTCCCGTTGGCGTTGCGATCGATGGGCTACGACCAACCGCAGGTCGAGTCGATCACCGCCTACATCAACGAGCATGACACGATCGAGGGCGCGGCCGACGTGGAGGAGGATCGTCTGCCGGTGTTCGACTGCGCCTTCAAGCCAGCCAACGGCACGCGGAGTATCCAGTGGAAGGCCCATGTGCGGATGATGGCGGCGGCTCAGCCGTTCTTGTCCGGTGCGATTTCCAAGACGGTGAACATGCCGACGGACACCACCCAGGAGCAGATCGCCGACGCGTACATGTGGGGCTGGAAGATGGGCCTGAAGGCGTTGGCCATCTACCGCGACGGTTCGAAGCAGAGCCAACCGCTGTCGACGACGGCGGACAACGAAAAGGCCGAAGAGAAGAAGAAGATCATCTACAAGCCTCGACGTGAACGTCTGCCCGACACGCGTCAGTCCATTACTCACAAGTTCAACGTCGGCGGGCACGAAGGCTACATTAGCGTCGGTCTCTACCCCGACGGCCGGGCGGGCGAGTTGTTCATTACCATGGCCAAGGAAGGCAGTACGATCGGCGGCTTGATGGACTGCTTCGGTACGGCGATCTCGATTTGCCTGCAATACGGCGTGCCGTTGGAGGTGCTGGTCAACAAGTTCTCGCACACGCGTTTCGAACCGCTGGGCCACACCAAGCACCCGGACATTCGGATTGCCAAGAGCGTAGTTGATTACATCTTCCGCTGGCTGGGTATCACGTTCCTGGAGGGCTATCGCGAGGCCAGCAACGGCTTGCCGATCAAGGCCGAGGCCAAGTCCGCAAGTCCGGCCAAGACAGAGGACGTGAAGACGAAGGCCGAGGTCCAAACGGACGAGACATCGACCAACGGGCAGGGGCAAACGCCCAGCAATGGCAACCGGGAGGTCGATCTGGACGTACTGGAACGCGCCGGTGTGGCCGCAAAGGTGGACGGCAACGGCGCGCCGCTGACCGGACTGAATGACCAGTTTGCCCGTTTCCAAAGCGATGCCCCGGCGTGCGACAACTGCGGAGCCATCACCGTCCGCAACGGAAACTGCTATCTCTGCCACAATTGCGGCAACAGCATGGGTTGTTCGTGAACATTGGGAGCCAATACATTCACGTGGGGCACGTTTCTAACGTGCCGTACCTAACCAACTTCCAGACATTGGCACGTTGGAAACGTGCCCCACATTAACGAAGCTACGATCATGGCCCGACTGACCAAGTGATCTCTTCTGCCTGACGTGGAAACCGCCGTCGCGGAACGCCCGTTGTGCCGTTCCGCACGGGCGGCACGGAAGTCGAGTAGTTATCACCAGGAGCGCCACGGAAGGCGTTCCGCATATTCTGCTCCTCCAGCCGCACCGACCTCCCGCTCGTGGCGTCTTTCTCTGCCGCCTGATTCCGCACTTTTCCAGCCCGATGGTGGAACGTCGATCTTTTTGCGGCTACTATGGGTACATGTTTGCGCCGCCTTCTTCGGCCGACGATCAGTACCCTTTTATTGTCTTTGAAGGATTTGCCTGCCATGATCCGCACAGCCGCTGTTTTGACAATTGGATTCCTGTTGGTATTCACCGGTTCAGTTCAAGCAGCACAGTTTGAACTCGAACAAACTGACGACGGAGTGACCGTCAAGCTGGACGGTAAACTACTAACCTGCTACGTAACGAAATCCGGCAATAAGCCGATTCTGTGGCCCATCATTGGCCCCAACGGAAACGAAATCACTCGCGCCTACCCCATGCGCGACGCGGGCTCGGACGAGCGGGCCGATCATCAGCACCACCGATCGTTCTGGTTCACTCACGGAGATGTGAACGGCATCAGCTTCTGGCACGAAGGCGAAGGGACCGGCGAGATTGTCCACAAGAGTTTCGTCAAGGTCGAGGGCGGCGAGAACGCGGTTATCGTGACCCGAAACGATTGGAACGGACCGGACGGGAAGAAGATCTGCGAGGACGAACGTACACTGACCTTCGGTGCAGACGGCCAAAACGTGTGGTTTGACTTCGACGTGACGGTCAAGGCAACAGCGGGTCCGGTCACCTTCGGCGACACCAAGGAGGGCTGCGGCGGCGTACGCGTCGCGGGCACGATGAAGGTGGATGCCAAACAGGGCGGCAAGATCGTCAATTGCGAAGGCCATGTCGACCGCGAGGCATGGGGCAAACCGGCCGCCTGGTGCGACTATCACGGCCCGGTCAAAGGCAATGTCGTCGGTATCGCGATTCTGAATCATCCGAAGAGCTTTCGCTTCCCAACCTATTGGCATGTCCGGACCTACGGCCTTTTCACGGCCAATCCGTTCGGTCTGAGCAACTTCACCAAGGCGGAGAAAGGGGCCGGTTCGCACCGGCTGGCAGCCGGCGAATCATTCACGTTGAACTATCGTCTGTTGATCCACAAAGGCGACGAGAAGGAAGGCGGTGTGGCTGAGGCATTCGCCAAGTACGCCAAGACAGAAAAGTAGGTTCTTTGGGGTTTTGACGACTGCATTGTTTAACCGCAAGCCGGAGGCGTGCGCGTCCCCGAAAAACGCGCACGCCTCCGGCTTGCGGTTAAACGACTCTGGTGGGGCACTTCGCAACGAACGTATGTGTGGGCTACAATTGAACTTGGGCGGCGATGACCGCTCGGCCCGTTATCACCCGTAGTCTAACCCCGCGAAGGACCAAGAGCGTTGTCGACGGATAAACCACCCACCGATGAAAGCGGTCGCTCGAGCGATGGTCGTTCGCCGGTACGCCGCCCCGGCCCTAATATCTGGCTTCTGGTCCTCATAATCCTGGCCTTGGCCATAGTCTTGGCTGTGTTTCAGGGCACTCGGCGATCGACGATTCGCTACGACTTCTTCGTGGCTCAGATCAAGGCCGGGAACGTGTTGTACGTCGAACTGGGTGACGCAGAAGCAACCGGCACCTTCAAGATAGCGCCGGATGCTCCGAAAGTGTTCAACGACGGTCAGTTCGTCGATCCCAAGGAAGAGAAGCTGCTAAAGGACTTTCGCGTCACTTTGCCCCGGGCGGACCAGGCCCGCAGCGAACTGGCCGATCTGCTCGACGCGCACGGCGCGGCGGTCGACAACTCCACGTCGGCCAACAACCTGATGATGACCGTATGGTTGATCGCGATTTTTCTGCCGTTGGGGCTGTTGCTCTTCTTTTGGATTTCCTACCGGCGTTCGCGCGATCAGCTCATGGGCGGCGGATTCCTTTCGGGATTCAGCAAGAGTCCGGCCAAACGGTACGAGCCGTCGGACCAGACAATCACATTCCAGGATGTTGCCGGCTTGAAGGGCGTCAAGGAGGATCTTCAGGAGATCATCGATTTCCTCAAGAGCCCGGAGAAGTTCCAGAAGCTTGGCGGCCGAGTGCCCAAGGGCGTCTTGCTGAACGGAGCGCCTGGGACAGGCAAGACGCTGCTGGCTCGAGCCGTGGCGGGCGAGGCTGGCGTGCCCTTCTACTCGCTTAGTGCCAGTGAGTTCATCCAAATGTTCGTCGGCGTCGGCGCCAGCCGCGTGCGCGACCTTTTCAAGAACGCCAAAGACAATTCGCCGGCCATCATTTTCATCGACGAGATCGACGCAGTGGGACGTCAACGCGGCGCCGGTTTGGGTGGTGGACACGACGAACGAGAACAAACGCTGAACCAGATCCTCAGCGAAATGGACGGTTTCAGCCAGACGGATGCGGTCATCGTACTGGCCGCGACTAACCGCCCGGATGTGCTCGATCCGGCTCTGTTACGTCCCGGACGATTCGATCGGCACGTAACTGTCAACCGTCCTACTCACAAGGGCCGGGTGGAAATCTTCAAGGTGCACGTGCGCGACGTACCTCTGGCCGAAGATGTGGACCTCACCCGCCTCGCGTCATCGACCGTCGGGCTGACCGGTGCGGACATCCGCAATATCGTCAACGAGGCCGCTTTATGGGCGGCGCGAGGCGATAAGAAATCGGTCGACATGGAGGACTTCGGCTACGCACGTGACAAAGTCTTGATGGGTGCCAAACGCGAGGAGGTTCTGCAAGACGACGAAAAACAGAAGACCGCGTACCATGAAGCCGGACACACGATTGTGGCGTGGCTGCGCCCAGGTGCGGATCCGGTTCACAAGGTGACGATTATCCCGCGGGGCAGGTCGTTGGGAGCGACGCACATGATGCCTGCCGAGGATCGGCTGAGTATCTCGGAAAGTCTGTTGCATGACAACTTGGTCGTTCTGCTCGGCGGTCGCGCGGCGGAACTGATCGTATACGACGAAACGACGGTTGGAGCGGAAAACGATCTGGAACGAGCCACCGGACTCGCCCGGCGCATGGTCACGCGTTGGGGGATGAGCCGGCGGTTGGGGCCCGTCAGCTACAAGTTGTCCGACGAGGACCCGTTCCTGGGACGCGAAATCCATCAACAACGTCAATTCAGTGAACATACGATGGAAGTGATCGACGAGGAAGTGGCAAAGATCCTCCATGCGTCCGCCGACGAGGCCGTCGAGATGCTGAAAGAGCACCGCGACAAGCTCGAAAGACTGGCCGCTGCGCTGCTGGAAGATGAGGAACTGGACGATAAGGAGATTGCGGATTTGATCGGCCCGTCGGCAAACGGGAACGGGGTAAAGGACAGTGCCGGCGACGGTGAGTAGGCGCGTCGCGCGAAGCGAAATGTAATCCCGACAAGCCGATCGACCGCTGTGGACCATGCCTGATCTCATTGCCCAAGGCACCGCGCCCGAATATCGTTGGCGTCGCACGCTGCCGCCCGCTCAGACGTGCATTTTGGGGCGCGATGCAGGCTTCTGGTCGGTGCCATGGGACAACCGTATATCTCGGCGGCACGCCGAACTGTGCTGGAAGGATCGCTGCCTGGAAGTCCGCCGAATTGCGGGTTCGCGGAATCCCATCTTCGTCCGTGGCCGCGAAGAGGACGTTTTCACTGCCTTGCCGGGCGAGCATTTTGTGATTGGCGATACAACGTTCATTCTGACGGATGAACGTGTCACCATTACACTGGAGGCGCCGCGGCCCGTCACCGAGCGAACGTTTAGCGCCCAGTACCTGAAAGATCTTCGGTTTCGGGACGCTGACGAACGGATCGAAGTACTCAGCCGCATACCCGAGATCATATCCAGCGCTGCCAGCGACGAGGAGATGTTCGTGCGGTTGCTGAGCGTGCTGCTGAGCGGCATCCCTCATGCGGTTGCAGCCGCGGTGGTTGCGGTTGACCCGCAGCAAAGCGACTCGCCGGTGACGGTGCTGCACTGGGACCGCCGCACGGTCACCGATCGGGACTTCCAGCCGAGCGACAAGCTGATCCGACAGGCAGTCTCGACTGGCGAAAGCGTCGTACACGTATGGAGCGGCTCATCGCAGCAGGCCGTTCCATCCTTCAATCCCGATGGCGATTGGGCTTACTGCACACCGATCACCGGAAAGGCATGTGCGGGTTGGGCCATCTACGTGGCTGGGGGCTTCTCGGGCGATGCGAGCAGCCCGGACGGAGCGAGCGTTCGAGCGTTGCGCGACGACCTGAAGTACACCGAATTGGTCGCCACGACGCTTGGCAACCTGCGCGAAGTGCGGCTGTTGGAACGGAGTCAAACCGGTCTGCGCCAGTTCTTCTCGCCCGTGGTGTCCGAAGCGTTGGCCGGCCACGAGCCGGACGAAGTGCTCGCGCCGCGCGAGACCGAGGTGTCGGTGCTGTTTTGCGACCTGCGAGGTTTCGCCAGGCAATCGGAGCAAGCGGCCGACGATCTCCTGGGCTTGTTGCACCGGGTCAGCGACGCTTTGGGCGTGACAACCCACCACATCCTGGATCAAGGCGGCGTGGTAGGCGATTTCCATGGGGACGCGGCGATGGGATTCTGGGGTTGGCCGTTTGCGCAGGAAGATGCCGTCGCCCGCGCTTGCCGAGCCGCTTTGGACATCCGCGCGGCGTTCGAAGCCGCATCGGGCCATCAGGACCTCCCGTTGGCCGATTTCAGCATCGGGATCGGCATTGCCACCGGCCGTGCCGTGGCCGGCAAGATTGGCACCGTGGACCAAGTCAAAGTGACCGTGTTTGGACCAGTCGTGAACCTGGCCGCACGCCTGGAAGGGATGACCAAGCTGTTGCGTGCTCCGATCCTGCTGGACGAAACAACAGCAGCACAAGTCCGGGCTTTGACGTCGCGCAACGAAGCTCGCGTCCGTCGCGTAGCCGTTGTCAAACCGTACGGTTTTGACGCAGCGTTGGAAGTCAGCGAGCTTCTTCCACCCCAGTCCGAGTACCCCGCGTTGAGTGACGACGACATCGCGGCTTACGAGGCGGCTCTCGAGGCTCTGCTGGCACGGAATTGGGAAGAAGCATTTCAGCTACTACACAACGTACCGCCAGAAGACCGCGTCAAGGATTTTCTAACGGTCTTCATCGCGCAACACAACCGCACCCCGCCCGACGATTGGGATGGAGTGATACCGCTGGCATCCAAGTGAGTGCAAGAGGAGGGTTGTTCGCGGAATTCAGGGGAACCCAACGGTCGCGAGACAGACGAGCCGCGTGTCCCCACGTCAAGGTGAAAAATGACGCAGGTACTGCTGCTCGCAATAACGATCGGTCATACCCGCCAAGTAGTCGCCGACGGCGCGGGCGATGCCGACCGATTCGGCGCGGTCGCGAAATCGTGCGGGTAGTAGCGCCGGCTTTCGGCAATAGCCATTGAACATGGATCGCAGGCGGGCTTGAGCGCGACTGCGGACATCGATCAGTTGCGAGTGGCGATAGACGCGATCGAAGAGAAAACTCTCCAGCTCCGCCTTCTGCTCGGCTAGTTCTTCGCTTGGACCTATGCGAAACGCCGTTCGTCGCGCTTCCTCCGCTCCGCCGAAGCCTAATGGGGTTAACGCCGCGCCCACCGTTTCCAACACATCACTGACTTGCCAGTCGATCAGTTCATGGACTACGGCCTTGCGAAGCAGCTTGTCGTGCAATCCGCCAAACCGCTCGTGAACGCGGGCCAGCGAGTCACGCACAAGCGGAAGTTCGGCCAACTCGTCCATGGTCACGAGCCCCAGTTTGACCGAATCGTCCGTATCGTGAGCGTCGTAAGTGATGCTGTCGGCCGCCTCGACGACTTGTGCCTCCAGCAGCGGTGCGAGCCCCGCGGCCTGTTTGTCGACGCGCGACGCCTGGCTTTCCAAGACCTCCCAGCTTAAGTTCAAACCGGGGAAGCTCTGGTAGCGAACCTCCAAATATTCGGCGATCGTCATCGCGTATTGGTTGTGCGAGAAGCCGCCCTTGTCGGCTAAGCATTCGTTTAGAGCATCTTCGCCCGCGTGGCCAAACGGCGGGTGTCCGATGTCGTGAAACAGGGCCAGAGCCTCGACCAAATCTTCGTTTAACCGCAACGCTCGGCCAATCGTGCGAGCGATCGACGCCACTTCGTACGTGTGCGTCAGGCGAGTTCTGTGGTAGTCGCCCATGTCGCCGGTGAACACCTGCATTTTGCCGCTTAGACGACGATACGTGGAACTATGCACGATGCGGTCGCGGTCGCGTTGAAATGGACCTCGATAAGGATGTTCGGGCTCCGGGTATCTGCGGCCCCGCGAGTCGATGCTTCGCATCGCATAGGGGGCCAGCAATAGAGACTCGCGAGCCGCGATGGTCTGAAGGCCTGACAGGGCTTGAAATCCATGATTGGTCATGAAAACACACCGGCCGCATCCAAGGATCATGTGCCTTTACCGCCCCACATTGGGCCGAAAAGCGTCTGACAGGCAATTGAAACTGGCATTTGAACCGATCATATTAGTCCAGAGACCGTTGGAAAGGGAGTAACCATGGGGCGAAAACGCTCCAACATCACAGTACTGTCCCATCTACTGGCGACGTGCCCGGCGCCTGTCTATGCGGTCGACGATCAACGCAAGATCGTCTACTCGAACGGCGCGTGTACCGAATGGCTTGGCATCGACGTCGGCGACTTGATTGGTCAACGGTGCGAATATCACAGTGTAGGTGGCTCAGAGTCGGTGCACGACGTTGCCGCCGGCCTGTGCCCGCCGCCCGAGGTTTTTCTCGGACAACGGACAAATACCGAAGTCGCCTGCCGAACGAGTGACGGCCGGCTGAGCCGCCGTCGTGCGGAGTGCTTGCCCTTGGGCGACACCCGTTTGGGCTGTTCAGGCGTCTTCGTGGTCGTCGAAACCGAGGACCTCGGTGACACGACACCCGCCGTCAAGGATGAAACCGAGCCACGGGAATTGCACCGGCGCCTACGCCGCCTGATTCACGATGCGGCTGGCCGCTATCAACTCGACCAGATCATCGGTGAAGATCCGACCATTGTGCGTGCCCGCGAGCAGGTGCGACTGGCTACGGCAAGCGACTGTCGAGTCGTGGTGGTGGGACCGCCAGGCAGCGGTCGCGAGCATATTGCACGCTCGATTCACTATGCGGGCGCTGCCAAAGACACGTCCCCACTGGCACCATTGGCGTGCAGTTTGCTGGATGCCGAATTGCTGGAGACGACAGTCAGTTCGTTCATTGCCAGTTGTGCTCAACTGGAAACTGAACAACCGCCGGCGCTCTTGCTGCTGGAGGTCGACCAGTTGCCGTCGGACGCACAGACGGTTCTGGCCGGCGTGCTGAGCATCGGCGAGTTGAATGTACGTACAATCTCCACGGCGCGTACGCCGCTTGGCGATTTGGCCGCACAGGGGCAGTTTCGTCACGATCTGGCGTGCGAGTTGGGCACGCTGGTCATACAAATCCCTCCGCTTTCGGAGCGTAGAAACGATATTCCCCTTCTAGCTCAGCATTTTCTCGAACAGACCAATGCCAACGGCGAAAAGCAACTGGCGGGCTTCTCTGTGGACGCCATGGACCAATTGACCTCGTATCCATGGCCGGAAAATGTCGATGAACTGTCCGAATTCGTCAAGGCGGCGTGCGAGAAGGCCGCCGGCCCCGTGATTCAGACTTCCGATCTGCCGGAAAGGGTGCGTCTAACGGCCGAAGCTGAGGCTCGCCCTGCGAAGGCCGAAGAAGCGATCGTGCTGGACGAGTTTCTGTCCGAAATCGAGAAGGAACTGCTGTTGCGCGCGTTGCGGCAAGCGAAGGGCAACAAGGCAAAAGCCGCCCGAATGCTCGGCGTGACCCGCGAGCGCGTGTTGCGCCGCATCAGGTTCTTCGGTATTGAATAGGTGCAGCATGCAGTCCGCTCGAATCCTTGTGTGCGAGAAAACCGGCTCGTGGGCAGCGGCCCTCCGCCGCGTCTTGTCGTCTACACAGCATCGCGTCCGCGAAACGCGGAGTCTGGCGGAATGTTGGAGGGAATTGGAGCAGGGTCCGGCGAGTCTGGTCGCGCTCGAGTTGACGCGGGAAAACGGTGAGGCGTTGGTAAGACGGCTACTCGATTTGTCGCGATGCTTTCCTCGGGCTCGTGCCATCGTGCTGGGTCGGCGCGTTCTGGAGCCATTCGAGGGCCTTGTTCGCGAGGCAGGCGCGGCGCATGTGTTGTTGTCCCCTAGAGGCGTGTCTGGGGCGGCCCGGCTGATCGAACGGCACATGGCACAGGCGCCGCGCGAGCAACTGACGTTCCGCCAGTCGATATGGAGCCGCCTGCCTTGGGGAAACCAGTAATCTGATAAACCTGACGAAAGATATTCGATAGGAGAATACGCATGGCCGAAGGCCAAATTGACGTTGCCGCCGTGGAAGCCGCTGTCGCGGACTTTAAGGACCCGGAAAGCGGACGCGGAATTCTGAAATTTGAACAGATCAAGGACATCCAAATCGCCGACAGCCAACTGTCGCTGACGTTGGCATTGACGACCTGGTCCGCGCCGCTTTGGAAAGAAACGCAAGATGCGGTCGAAGAAAAACTACGCGTCGCGTTTCCGCAACTGACTTCGGTCAGCGTGAAATTGGCCGTCCAGGAACGTCCACCACAGAAAATGGGTGAGATTGGATTGACGGCCAAGAGCGTAATTGCGATAGGTTCAGGCAAAGGCGGCGTGGGCAAAAGCACGATCGCGGCCTGCTTGGCATTCGCCTTGAAACGCGCCGGTTGCCAAGTGGGATTATTGGACTCCGACGTCTACGGTCCCAGCATTCCGCACTTGTTGGGCGTGAGAGACAGGGCGGTAGTCGAAGGCGAAAGACTTCTGCCGATCGTCAAAGACGGCATGCCGGTGATGTCGATGGGACTGCTTGTGCCCGAAGATGAGGCAGTGATTTGGCGCGGGCCCATGCTGCACGGCGCGCTGACTCAGTTCCTCCGCGACACGGCTTGGGGCGATCTCGACTACTTGATCATCGATATGCCTCCAGGGACCGGCGACCTTGCGCTGACTCTTTCGCAATTGCTGCCACTGACCGGTGCGATTGTGGTTTGCACGCCGCAAGACGTTGCGTTGCTGGACGCCGTGAAGGCAATCGCGATGTTCCGCAAAGTGAACATTCCTGTCTTGGGCGTCGTGGAGAACATGAGCGGCTTTGTGTGCACGGACTGCGGCAAGCACCACGACATCTTCGGTAGCGGTGGTGCGCGACGGCGAGCCGAGGAGTTGAACGTACCTTTCCTTGGCGATTTGCCGATCAATTTGCAGGTGCGCGAGCACGGAGACGAAGGCAAGACCGAGGCAAATCTGGACGACCCCAGCGTGGCCTCCGGCCTCGAGAGCATCTGCCATAAACTCGTGAAGAACCTGGCCGTTTCGTCGGCGCAGTCACCGCCCAAGGTGCAACTTCCCGTGTTGGGGTAAGCGACTGTCCTGTAACGACTTACGTCTTTTCGTGGGCGGCTCTTGGAGCGGCTTCCAAGGCGTGGTTTGGCAATCGTGGAATCCTGCCCCTGGGCGAATCCATGGAAACGCAAAAAATTAGAGCCGCCTGAACGCAAGCGTCCAAGCGGCTCTTTCTCGTTGTTGTCCGTTGGTCTGTCGTTTGAGAAACGAAGGCCTTGATCGGCAGCGATCAACGAAGGGCTACTTCTTCTTTTTAGTAGCCTTCTTCTTGGCTGCCTTCTTCTTGGCAGGCGCCTTCTTCTTCTTGGCAGGCGCCTTCTTCTTCTTGGCAGTCTTCTTCTTGGCAGGTGCCTTCTTCTTGGCAGGCGCCTTCTTCTTCTTGGCAGGTGCCTTCTTCTTGGCAGGTGCCTTCTTCTTGACTGCCTTCTTCTTGGCTGCCTTCTTCTTAGTGGCCACTGTGCAACCTCCGTTAAGAAAGGTTCCGGCGAGTTCCGTCTCGATGGCTTCCGGATTGCCCCCGAGCCGACGAGTCACACTCGCCAACTACGTCAATACCACACTCTCAACGAGAGAGTTGTTTGCCCTTCGCAACATTCCGAATGCAGCAAGAACAAACACATGTGGCTGTAACCTCCTTCTTTACTAGCCGTAGTTGTACGCATAAAGAAAATTCATGCAAGATGTTTTCGACATTTTTTCAACATTATTTTTCTTTTGGCACGGCGCGAGCACAGCGCGCCGATCACGATTGAATGGTTCGAGCGCGCGTGTTCTTGCTCGTTCGATGACTTCTTAAGTTGCTTTCCAACTTCAATACAACGAGATCATCGTACCATCGCGCAGAGTACATGTCGGTTGAGCGCGTTGTTGATGAAAGCCGAACAGATGACGGCTCAGCGGTCGCTGACGTTGCAGTCTGAGCCAACGCGTGAATGAACCTCGCGCGCGAGGAAACTGAACGTCGTCGCGCCAAGCGGACAAGATCTCGCGCCACGCTCGAGACCAATGCCACATGCGAATATGGATCGGGTCAAGGCCATACCAGTGCGCTTTCGGCGTTTCTACATGCGCTCCGTAACGCTCGGCCAGTTCGATCACACGCGCGTTCAGCGAAAGTGCGCCGGAACGTGTCGTGTCCAGAGAGAATCGCGACTTGGGAAAGAGCAGCGTGCGAAAAAAATAGAAACGAAACGGGCCAAGTGTCGACAGGCTCTCCATCGGCAACTCGGTGACGATGATCCGTTGGCAGATCGGTGTCAATCGTTCCAGACATTGCTCGACCCACTCGGCGATTTGCTCCACATTCGCGCCGTAGGCAATGTCGTTGCCAATGTCCGTCAGCAGAGCGTAAGTGTCCGCCGGGGGACGACGCGAAAGATCGTCCCACAAACCACAATCGACGATTCCGGGCACCGCTCGGCCCAAAACAGAGGTCGTCATGCCGTAGGAGCGGCCAAGACCGATGGCCCCGAGCCAATCGATTGGGCCACCCATGGCCAGTTGCGCCGTCTCGACTACCGTAGAAACACAGCGGGCCAGATTGCTGGCACCGAGCACAACCACGCGACGCGACGGGTATTCGGACGGACCGCCAGAGGGCGTGCCTGAGGGGCACGGAATTCGTTCGTCGCGTTTATCAGCCACCATGTCTTCTGGTCGTTTCATCGCCCAACGGCTGCCCAAGTTTCACTTTGGAGATATGCAGGACGAAAGTCCAAGAATGTCCGCCCGGCGGAGGTCGATCTGAGATTCGTCCTACCATGGCCGACCGCCGAAGCCGCCTCCGCGGCCGGAATACGCCTGCAGGACCTGATAACTCGAAAAGGCCAACATGCCGAACATGATGGCCAAAAAGGTGTCCTCCCGGGCAAACGCAAAGATGGCAACTGCGGCACCGGCTACTACGGAAAGAACTAGCGAGTTGCGGATACCGCTGTGAGGGCTGTAAATCGTGAATAGTTCCCGCGCGATCTGCCCGCCATCCAATGGATAGACGGGAAGTAGGTTCAGCAGTGCCCAGCCGACGCTGGGTGCTAGCAGGAAGAACAGGGCCAAGTCCAAAGGCAGGGACGGGATACGCTCTCCGCCCATCCGAACCAACAGAGAATCCAGTGGCCACACCGAAAAACTGGGGGCATATCCCGCTAGTCTTACGCACAGAAGGGCCACAGCCACCAGCAGCAACTGTGCCCCGGGACCAGCCGCCGAAATAGCGATCTGGTGGGAGGGGCGCAGGCGTGAGTACGTTTGCCCCAAGCTGCCGAACGAGCTGCCCTGGTCGGGAACGGCCAGCCCGCCGAAATGGTAAAGCACGATGTAGGCATCCGTCCCGTAGTAACGCATCACCAAGGCGTGCCCCAACTCATGCACGAGTATCGTCGTGAACACAGCAGCTACCCACACGACCAACAGAATGCCCTGGCCGGGACTAGCGACGGCAGGAGCCCGCCGCAGTTTTTCAGCCAACTCGGTCTCTCCGGCTTCTTCGAGCTCTTTGATTTGTTCGCCCCGCCCGCGTTCCAACTGGGTGAATTGATCGTGAATCCCCATGGTCAGATTCCAGCCCAGCAGTAGCGCGGCGAGCCAGAACCAGGGCGCGACGCGCACGCGAAAGCCGAGAAAGCTGAAACGCAGATCGTAACGGGTCGGTTGAGGTTCGGCCAAGAACACGATTCAGCTCCTCGCAACAACAGACGGGATCCCCGCAGAGAATTGTAGCACAAAGTCCCTCCGGCACTGTAGGCCATCGCACGAGCTTCGCGCAAGAGAAAAGAGGGCGTCGAAACTCGACGCCCTCTTCCTCGCGCATCACGGATGGGGAGTGAATTACAGTGCGCCTGTGGGGGCACTGACCATGGAGGTTGAATTATCGGCCACGGGCATCAGGGGAAGACCGTCTTTGCCGCCGGCATACCCGCGCAGGTACACCACGCGACGCTAAGGGACAAGGAGAGTATCAGTAGCTTTGTCATCTTTTCGCGACTCCGTGCTTGATGGTTGTTTGGGCTCCAAGGAAACTCATGGTGGTCGTTCTGGCACTGTAATTTCCTATCGGGTCGACGCCGTTAACACCGCAGCCATCTTCATATACACGTTGCAACGCAAAGGACTGGCCAGTCTGGATTCTCCGGAACCAAAGGCACAACAGTTAGAGATTCGCTGACGCGGCCAATGCGTACCGGTATGGCCTGCCAAGCCTCTTCGAGGTGGTGCCGTCATCGAAGTCCGGTGGGCTACACAATGGCCCGAGGCCTGGATCGAGAGGAGGGTTGTATGGGTTGTATCCGTCGGATAGCATCCCGGACGACAGGGCGTTGGAGGGCACGACAACCGAACGAAATTGACAGGCGGTGTCTGCAATGCACGAACGAGAGCCCCGGCGGATTAGAATGGCAAGATTGCAGTCGTTTTTCCTTGCAGCATTTCTGTGCGCGACCATTGCATCTGCAGCCGAGGATTCTGGAATCCTCTTCGTCGGCGACAGGAGCAACTATGTCGCATCCGGCCTGCACGCACTTGAAGTGCCCTTTCGCGACGTCTCGCCAGGCGATTTGATCAATGGCGACGTCTGCCTGTTCGACTATCGCGTCGTGGTCTGCGGCATGGACGTACGCCGAGACGGGCTGAGTTCGATCAAGGATGCCGTCCGGGCCTTTGCGGAAACCGGCGGCGTCGTGCTCTGTTTCAGGTCGTCCAGTGGCGATGCGTGGCTCCCCGTGCCGGCAAAGAAGGATCGGGCCTACGCGGTGGGCAAGATGCTCGACCCCGAGCACGCCATCTTCAATACACCACACGAGTTCGACGAAGCGACACTCCGGGATGTCCACGGCGGCTCGATCTACTCCGGCTTCTACGCGTTGGGAGAAGACTGGCGACCGCTGCTGTCAGCCGGCAAACAACAGAGTTGGGACAAGACTCCATCACAGCACGCAGGCGACCATTACGGCATCATCGAACTCGAACTGGGCCGCGGCAGGATCATGATGTGCCAAATGATCCCGGCATATGCGTGGTTCAAAGACGCGAAAGGCAATTCCGACTGTGCGGGCGCACGTTTCTTCGAAAACCTGGTCCGATACTCGCTCTCCTCGGCCGTCAAGCGGGAAGGACCACGCCAACCTCGCGTCCGCCCCGACGCGTATGCGGCCAGCCTGGCAGACATCATGCGAACGCCCGAGGGACAGGATGGCCTGCGAATGGACAAGTCTGAATGGCGTTTCACTTCCACCGGACCGTTCACCGGCACTTACGACCGCCGCGGTGTCTACACAATCTCGCACGGCAAGGAACCCTCATCACCCGGCAACTTCGGCCAGGTGGCACGGCGTGTCACGATCGCCGAAGATGCCCAGCGTGTAATGCTGCGCGTCTATCAGAGTGACGACTACTGCGGCGGTCGGGAGCCGAAGATGGTCGGCGATCAACGTGTCAGCAGTTCGATGAACATGAAGCAAGGCTATCGCTTTCGACAAGTGCTGATCGACGACGTGGTCGTCGCCGAGACCGATGTGCTGGGCCGTAACGTCCAACCTGCAAGCGAAAGGATCGGGTGGTACGACATCAGCGACGCGGTCAAAGACAAGGAAGAAGTAACGCTTGCCCTGAAGGTCGTGGACCGCAAGGGCACGGGCGAGGAGACGTTTCCCGTCGACTGTTACTTCGCCTGCATTGATGTCCGCACGGATTTCGTTCGTATCGAGGCAAACAAACTTGCGGCCGATGGCTACGCGGAAACGGACGCGGGGATGGCGCTTGCCGGTGATGCCGGGTCGCTTTCGCTGGACGCATCTGTACGGAAAGGCCAGTATGTCGTCGCGTTCCGTCTGCTGGATCATCCCTACGGGCAGGGCTCAGCACAGATCCTGGTCAATGGTCGCTCCGCCGCAGCCGTTCAGGCCTCGGCGGACGATTTCCGCTTCTGGTGGGTCACCACGCCGCCAATGTCGATCGACGAAGGCGACCGGATTGCTCTATCTACGAAACGGGATGGCGAAGAACGTTTGGCCGTGTCGGACGTGGCTCTGATTCCGGCGGACCTGTGCGGGGCCGGAAGTGCGACGGCAAATCCGGAAACGCCGATGGCAAAATCGCCCGTTTTCAAGCCCAGGCCGCCGGCCTCGCACGAGCGCGTCAAGCTGTCGGTGACGGAGCCCGTTGGAGTGGCAAGAACGGACGAAATCGCAAGCCAGGCAGTCCAGTTTGCCTTCGGCACACTGCGACCCTCGTCCCAAGTGACAGTGACGGCAGATGGTGCGAAGGCGTTGCCCAGTCAGATACGACCGTTCGCCTACTGGCCGGACGGGAGCATTCAGGCGGCCGTTGTGACGTTTCCGGTCGACGTGAAAGCGAGTGCGAAGGCAGATTACGAAATTCACTTCGGCAGCCAGGTGAGCGCCCCTGCTGTGCCCGCTCCGTTGACGGTAGAGGAAACGGCCGATCGTTTCGTGATCGACACGGGCCGGCTGCGCGTCGAGATACCGCGAAAATCTGGCCAAGTGGTGTCGGCACTCTCCGTAGACGGCCAAGCCGTCACGTTTCCAGATGACGCGTCATGGGGCCTTGAGTTGGAAACCGAAGACGGACGCATATCGCGCACCGATGGTGTCACGGCCACGTCGTGCGTGCTGGCCGAGCGCGGACCGCTTCGGGCCGTTGTTGTGAAGACGGGCAAGCTGGCCGATGAGAAAGGAGAGCTGATCGAGTACCGCTACGAGTTGCACTTCACGCGAGGCTCGGCCGAGGTCCGCTTCTTTCCCAGGTTCAGTAACATGGCCAACGCTTCGGGCGTATTCATCAAGCGGTTGTCGTTGGACCTTCCTTGGCAGACAGCAAGTGCATCGGTGTATTACGCGCCGTCGGAGAATGGGAAACCGGTTCGCGTCGAGGCCGAGGGTTCGATCGACATTTACCAGCATCTCCACGACACCTTAACGATCACCGGCGACGGAATTCCGGCCGATGCGAGCCTGTCGCGCGCTCCGGCACGGATGACAGGTTGGACGACTCTGGACGGCGCGACGCAGTTGAAAGTCGGCCTGCGGTACCCATGGCAGATGTACCCCAAGCGAATGCGAGTCGATGGTGGATTGAAAATCGACTTGGTCCCCGAGCCACTGGCCGACGAAGACATCCCCGACGTGGCCAAGAAGCCGCCCGAAGTGCCCGGCCGAACCATCGGCGGGGTCGGCTATCCGCAAGCCATGGGCCATCCCGGTGTGTTTCGCCTGAACGCGGGCGAGAGTGTCAGCCACGAGTTGTGGCTTTCGTTCGGGAATAACGACCCGCGGCCCATCAAGGAGCAGTTTGCCGCCGGCCTGAATCCGTTGCGCGCGTGGGTCGATCCGGCGTACGTGGCCAAGACTCGTGTGTTTTGCCCGTTCCATCCCACCGACCCACAGACCTTCCCCCGTTACGAAAAGGCCGTCGACCGGGCATACAATGTTTTCATGAAGCGTCGGCAAGATCGAAAGCAATACGGCATGGAGAACTTCGGGGACGATACGTTCGAATGGGGTTACGGACCGGTCTACACGTTCTGGAGCAATCAGGAAGACGATCGGACGCACGGTATGCTGATGCAATACGCACGTTCCGGCGACCTGCGGTGGTGGGAACTCGGCGAGCAAGCGGCGCGACACTACCGAGACGTCGATTGCATTGTCGCATCGCCCAACCGTCCCGACCGCCTTGGCGGTCCCATTCACCACAATAACCGCCACTTTGTGTCCGAGGGTTGGGTCGCCGATCACACCCACGCCTCGGCCAGCACTGGGCATTCGTGGATCGAGGGATTGATCGACTACTGGCTGTTGACCGGCGACTCATTGGCAGGCGAAGCAGCCGTCCGCATGGGCGACTGGTACGTCCGCAAAGTCGATGCCTTCCAGTTCGGTGCCGGGGGCCAGGAGCGCGGGCAGGGTTGGGCGCTCACGGCACTCACGTCAATCTATCGGGCGACCGGGGATCGGCGATACCTGGACGCCGCCCAGCGCGTGCAGGACTGGATCAACGACTGGCAGGATCCCATCCGCGGCGTGATCAGCGTGCCGATCAGCGAGCAACCCAGCTACGAAGGCGGCACGACGTTCATGCACGGGATCGTCGCTCACGGCGTGGCACGGCTGTACGAAGTGACCGGCGATCCGCAGACGCTACGCTCGCTGCGCGGCCTGTCGGAATGGATCGTCACCGAACCCATGGGCCCGCCGGGGCGTTTCTGGTACAAGCAAGCGCCGAGCTGCAAGCGCAGCTATGGCTACAACGGCAAAGCCATGACGGCCACGAGCTATCTGTACGAGTTCACCGGCGACGATTACATGGCAACCGTCACCGAAGAGATTTTCGATCACATCTCGCCGAGTATCCGGAGCATGCCGTTTCTGACCCCAACGATGGCACACATGGCCAGATGGCGGAAGTCGTCTGCACCGAGCCGGTGACTCGGTTCGCCGACGAATGAATGCGATCACATTGGGAAGCAACAGAAAGTGAGGACGTCATGAAGCAAGAACGATCCCGCCGGGAATTCCTTCGACGATGCGGACCTGCTGCTGCACTCGCGTTCGTCCCAACCACCGCGCAATGTGCGACGGCTTCAACTGCGGCCGGAGTATCGGCTCGTAAGGATTTGACGCGCCTTCGCGCCAAAGCGTTGGACGGTGAAGTCCACCTGAGCGTCTACAAGTCCACGCCCGCGTTTCAGAGCAAAACGGGGCAAGAACGTTTCAGAACGATCCGCGTCTACCGGCGCGAAGAACCCGCCTTCACCTTCGGACAGGACTACGCGGAGTACTTTGATGGTCTTTCCTACCAGGATGCCGAACTGATCTTCCAAGGACCGCTGGAAGCTACCAACAACCGCAAGTTCACATACGTCGACAGTACGGTAAAGACGGGCTCGACCTATGCCTATTGGATGGCTCCTGCCGAAGGAGAACCGACTGGTCCGGCCGCCGTCAAGGTCCGCGATCCTGAAGTTTGGTGGACGCCGGAGAAGATCGAGCAGGCCACTGTCGAACTCCAGAAGAAGCATCCCGACGTAGTCACGGTGAACACCATCGGCCAGACGGTCCGCGGGCAGAAGCTGCGCGCCATTCGGCTGGGAAAGGGCAACCGCCGCATCGCCTTGGTCGGCGCCCTTCATGCCGGTGAATCGGGCCCCGAACTGATGATCCCGGCTTTCGAACAAATTCTTGCCGGGCACAAAGAACTGCTCGCGCACGTTTCCATCGCGGCCATAGCTGCAGTCAATCTGGACGAACGCCAGAGACTGGCCGAGGGCACGCCATGGTACCTTCGCACGAATGCCAACGGCGTCGACCTGAATCGCAACTATCCCGCCGATTGGGACACCGTGGATTATGGATACGGGTTGGACACGTCCGATCCCGATTCGATGACCTATCGCGGGCCAGCCCCGGCCAGTGAACCGGAGACGCGAGCCGTGATGGACTTCCTGCGAACCGATCCTGTCGAAGCGGTCTACGCGTTCCATTGCCTCGCCAGCATCTGCGGCGCGCACTTGCTCGGTCCAAAGTGCGCCGCGAACGACGAAGCTTTCAAGGCAAAGTGCACAGGTTTCGCCACGGCGTATGGCCTTGGCATGGATCGTTCGCTTCCGGCGGACGGCGTCTTTCGGCTTGGCACCTCGGCGGGCAGCCTGCCGGCATGGTGCTACCGGGAATTGGGCGTACCGGCATTTGATTTGGAGATTTCCTCGCGCGAGTCCGAAGCTCGGGAGAAATGCGTCGTCGATCGAACCGATCGGCCGTTGCTTGAAGCCTACCAACAACGCCACGCCAACGGCCTCCGCGCCGTCCTCGAAGCCATGATCGCCAGGAAACTCTGACAGCTACGATTGAACACGAAGTTCTTTCCTCTGCCTGATCGCTGTGCCGTGCTACAATACTGACATGGTCCCGAGAATCTCTTCAGAACAACGAAAAGCTCTCGACGAGCACTGTGGTCAGCCGATTTTTGTCGTTGACCCAGAACGGCAACAGAGGTTCGCCCTGCTCTCTGACAAGGACGATCGTGTCCGCGATCTGCTGGCCGATACGAGTGACGGCAGCGAGTGGACGGCAGAGAAAGAAGCTCGCCGCTCTGAACTGATCGACAAAGACATCGCTGGCACAATCTCCGCGGACGAACGGACGGAGCTTGCCATTCTGGATCGGCAAGGCAACGAACACTACGACAGAGTCGCACCTCGTCCCATGGAAGGGGCTCGTCGGCTTCACCAGCAACTTCTCGATCGCCGTGCCGGTCAGTAGTAAGACAGCCGCCGGGCAAGAGCTTCCCTCGTTCAAACGTCGAAGGACATTTTTCGCCGGGGCCCCGACGGGCGGCACGCTTTCAGAAAAACGAGAGGGGAGCATAGGCCTCAGCGGCAAGGAGTTACGGCTGACGCCCGGCAATCGGCGGCCTGTCGCGGATGTAAAACGATTGATGCGACATCCGGTTTATGCGAAGCTATGGGGGTCAGGAGTTGCCAAATTCTGCGGGATGCAGAGCTGAGTAAGATCTCGCTCTCCAGAGCCCAACAAAGGAGGCACAAAGAGATGAAGAAGCACATCTCGGCTCGCTGGATGTTGGTCGTAGCCTGTTTGCTCTTGGCTGGGTGCATTGAGGCTTCTAGCCTGCAGTCCCCACGATCGAGCGTGGATGAGTCGAAGGAACAACTTACTGACATTAGCGAATCGTCGCCGAAGTCGGACGCCTCCAAGCAGGCAGTTTCACGGGGAATATCAGAATCGCAATCCGAGAATGCCGAATCCGTTGCATCGAACGGAGCCACCTTCGCCGGAACGGATACGGCACGCGACGTTGAAGACCCACTTTCGGTCACGATCGATCTAGATGCGCAAACAGACTTGCGGGAAATCGATCTTGACGAGCCTTTTCGCATCGTGCTTACCAACACGTCGGACCAACCGATACGGATTTGGAATCTGGACACGAAAAACGGCTACTACCAGTTGTCATTTCATTTCACCAATTCGCGGAACGGCAAAACGCATGTCGCGAAACGCACACAAATCGACGACGAGGAATACTGGGAATCGTATGAAGGGGGCATCGAACCTGGAACAGAAACGATCGAACTCGCTCCTAGAGGTGAGTATATGTTCAGCGACACGTTCGCGGCTAACCAAGGGGGCCACCGGGTGTGGGGCGGCCTGCCTGATCCCAACTCGGCAGACCGCTTTGCAGTGTCCGCACAATTCGAGTCTTGGACCAAATCACCGAATACCGCACGGCCCGTCTGGATTGGACGAATTCAGAGCGAAAATGTTACCGTCAACTTCCTCGCTTCGCGACTCAAGACACCCCACGACTATCTCGGGCATGGTTTTCCCGGAAAATCGCTCGAACTGATGAAGGCCGACCCCAATTGGATCGCTCGCCAAGATGACTATTCGCGCACTCCGCTGCACATCGCCGCGACGTTGGGACGCACCGAAGTGGTCAAGTGGCTCCTGGACAACGGAGCGGATGTCAACGCGATTGCGTACAACGGGCGCACGCCGTTGCATTTGGCGAGCGACCGGGACGTGATCGGGCTGATTATCGAGAAGAAGCCGGACTTCAGTATTCAGTGTCGCGGTCAGGGGCAGACACCGCTGCAGAGGGCCGCAGCCAATTTGGCTGAGGCACGCGACGCGCGTACAAAGCGGAAATGGCAAGCAATCACGGAATTGTATCTCGACGCTGGGGCCGAATACGACATTCTGACGGCGATTCATCTTGACGACATTGATCGAGTCAAAACCGTTTTGAGACAATCCCCAGAGCTTGCGGACAACTTCCAAAGACAGAGCCCGCTGCGAACGGCCGTATCCCTAAGGCGACTGGAGATTTGCCGTTACCTGATCGAACAGCATCGTGTCGATGTGAACGATTTTGAACGGGGCCTGGGTTATCCGATCATCAAGGAAGAACTGGCACATCCCCATATCGTGCGCCTGCTGATCGAAAATGGCGCGGACTTGAAAACCCGGATTACCTGGCGCGGCGGCAGGACCGGAATCTGGATTATCGGCGACGATGCCACTGCATTGCATTTCGCTGCTCGTGACGGCGTGCCGGAAACGGTCAGATTGCTGATCGACAACGGCGTCGACATCTTTGCCACAGCACACGACTCGGCGGAAGAGAAGTACAAGCAAACTGCGCTTGAGGTTGCCGCCTACTTCGGTAAGGCCGACAACGCCAACGCAATTCTCAACCACCCCAAGTTTGACCAAGCGAACGACCAATTACGCAAGAATTTGTTGAACAAATGTCTGTTGATCGGGGCATTTCCAAGTTGGCTGGCCCGAGAAGCGGAGCGGCCAAAACTGATCGAAACACTACTGAAGAAGGGAGCCGATCCAAACGCCAGCGAAGACGGCGTAACAGCGATGCAGATCGCTGCCCGTCAAATCCACCCCGGTCAGAAGAACGAGAATCAAGAGATCAAGAAGGTGATCGCGGTCCTTGCGAAGCACGGTGCAACGGTCGATCTGTTCTCTGCCGTCGCCATCGGCGATGAAGTGCAGGTTGCCCGACTGCTTGAGCGAAGTCCCAAATCAGCGAACTCGCGTGGCCCTGACGGCTACCCAACGCTGCATTTCGCTGTGGGCATGAATTACGAGAGCATCGTCAGGGAACTGTTGGGCGCTGGTGGCAACGTGGAAATACGCAACAAGAGCAACAATCAGGGCTCTGAGGACGAAACGGCTCTCCACTGCGCCGCATTCTGGGGGCGGTACGAGATTGCCAAGGTACTGATTGGTGCCGGGGCGGATGTCAACGCACTGGATGAGGGAAAACGCACGCCGCTGCATGACGCCACAAGGCGGGCCAACATGAAGATAATACGATTGTTGCTTGAGAATGGCGCCAATGTGGACGCCCGTGACGCGGATGGCACAACACCGTTGGAGTGGTCTCACGGGTCACGTGAAGTGCAGGAGGTGTTTCGAGAGCATCGCCGAGCAAACGAGAAGTAGTTCTCAGCCGCACGACATCCGAAAAGCCGTTGGTGTCAGGGCTCGATACGCATCTCGACCCAAACGATTTGTTGAACGGCAGATCCATCGATTTGGCGTATGCGGAGCTTATTGTAACCGTCCTTGACGGCATCAAGTGGACTTGGAAAACGGATCGCACGCACTGGGCCGCCCCCGAAGCCCTGAGGGTTCACAATATCCTCCGCCGCGCCTAGCACCCGATCGTTGAGCGATGCCTCGAAGCGGGCCTCGGAAATACCTTCGCGCCGACCTAGTCCGGCAACGGCCCAGACTTTCCCCGCTGCAGGCTTCGAGCCTATGTGGATGCGGAAGCTTGCTCCGTCGCGTGCATCGGCCGGTAATTGCGCTCCATTTGGAAAGCCCGATGGCACTGTATCCCGATAGCACACGGGATGTCGACAAGGACTGCCCAACACCGTTTGCCGGGTAAGGCCGTCCCGTAGCAGCAAACCGTAGTCGCTCGCGGTCACGGGCCGTGTTCCGCTGTCCATCCAGTTGAACAAGTAGAGGCTGTCGGCGCCGCGGTGGTAGGCCGAGGCGGCAAAGCCTCGAAGCGACGCCAGGTCATTGGCGACCGCTGCTGCGCCCGGCCACGGGCGTGCATTGTGTTCGATTCCCGGTGCCACCGTGACTCGCTCAGCGGCCTTGTCCAATCGTTCGTTCCAGAGTTCGATGGGAATGTCAAAGTCGGACGATGTCCAGAACGGGCACGGCACAACCATGTCCACCAACCCGTCGCGTGCCCAAGAAACCGCATCCATTCCCAAACCGGACGCAGCATCCGGGTGAGCCGGGACGCGCACGCTGAGAAGGACCGGGTGGTTTCGTTTCTTTGACCAATCGGCGGTCAGAGAACGAACCTCGCGCACGAAGTCGGTCAGGATCGCGCCTTCCTCTTGCTCGCGACCGGGAGTCAGGTGGTAGCCGAAACGCATCCAGTCAAGTTCCAGACCGTCCAGGTCGTAGCGTTCGAGCAGTTCTCGAACGAAGGCGCTCTGATGTTCCCGAACCGCTGCGTAAGCGTAGTTCATTGCTCGGTTGGACCAGGGACCGGCCGAGCCGTTGGGGACGCGCCAGCACTCGGGGCGCGAGCGCCAAAAGGAAGAATGCATAAAGTTGTCGGGCTCATCGACGCTGTGGATATCATTCATCCGCATCGACAGCCACGGCGAGACACCCTTTTCGCGGCAGCGGTCGATCCAGACCTTGTATGGGTCCAACCCGGCCTCGTGAAGCCGCTTTGCGTTCTGCGGCCACATGCCTTGCGGTTCTTTCCCGTCAACCGGATCCCAGATGGCGTCGCGCGACCGGCTGCGGAAACTGGCCCGCATGGCATTGGGGCACAAGAACAGATGGGTGACGGCCGATCCGGCGTACTGGTCGACGAAAGCGTGCAGCCCATCGAGGGTCATGTCCTCGGGCTTGCGCGATCCGAAGAAATGACTGTTGTCCTCGTTGATCACCAGCATGCCGCGCAACGTCTCGTTCCGCGATTCCGTTTCTTTGGCTACCGCCTCGATCGTCTCTTCGCCCGACACGCTGCCGGCCATCAAACAGGCGGCGAACGATAGACTGAATCCGGTTCTCGCCATGTTGTGGTCTCCCTTTCCCCTCGTCTCATCTCTAATCCGGCGCAAACGCTTTGACTTCGACGATGTGTACGCCCTTGTTCAGGCTATGGTAAAGCATATTGGCGCGGATGTAACGCAACTGAGTGTGTTGTTGCGGGTCAGGCGGCCGTCGCCCATGGCAAAACGCGTTGCCGGGGTAATGGGTTCGCGGAGCGCGCCCAAGCGGAAATGTCCGGCTGTGCCTCGGGTCGCAACAGCCAGTACGCCTTCGGTCGGCGAGTCGTTCGAATTCGTCATGGTCAGCCTGGCGAATTGAACCAGGTTCGTTCTGCCAAGTTCAGGCAATTCCGTACTGAAGATCTCAAGGCGGTAGCGGACATCATCATCTCGCCAACCGTAGCCGACCACCGGGATCCAGCCGTCGAGGAACGTCTTGTTCCTGGCCATGACCGGCTCCAGCGTCTTGCCATAAAAGAACGCGAGTTCCGCGTAGCGCGTGTAGACGGCGCCGTCGTAGGTGATCTGCACCGGCTCCGGGACAAATGGCATGCCGATCACAGTCGTCGACTGTGCCGCATAGCACCATTCCTCGTCCGGCCGGTCGAGAGCCGGATCGAACATCGGCCCGTCAGCGCCGTGCGTACGAAGGCCAAAGAACGTAGTAGCTGCCAGCAGCATCCAGCAGAAACGAGGCCGATCTGTTGTCATAGTCTGTCCCCTGACGCGGCAGCGGTCGTCTGAGAGTCACTCTTCATCGCCGGTCATAAGTTCGTAGCAAAGCATGAAGAACCAAGATGGAAGTGGAGCCCCACTCGTCTTCATCTATAACCACCAATCTATAACCTGAAGGCGGGACTACGAACGGCCTCGCGACCAATTCATGCGTCGGCTCCATAGTATGACGGGTATGCAGCGCTTCGGGGAGCCGATTGACGGTAGGTGAGATGCAGGGAATGGCTGCGGTCACCACTGTTTGAGTGATGCAAAGTGCCTGCTCCCAAGGGTGAGTTGTCCGTCGGCAATTCCTTGCCGTACACGCTCGACCAAATAGGTCGCGTCGGCGGCCAACAAGTTGGTCCCATGGTCCGGCTCGATCAATGCTGCCAGCGGCATATCCGCGCCGTTTTGCGACGACAGATCGGCGAACCCCTGGAAGTTCAGCACGCCGGCTTCCAGGGTGCCGCAAGGTACCGAAGGGTTGTTCATTCCCACGCAACCTTCTCCCGGCAGAAACCAATCGCGATGCGGATATCCGTGAAAATGAAACAGACTTGACCCACGTTCGACGAGTTCGGGTCGGTGCAGCGCAGCCGACAAACTGAGCGCCAGCATAACGCGAAGGTCGTACGATGGTTTAACGGCCCTGCCACAAGTGTCCGCTCCGTGGGGCAGTTGCATTCGTAGCCCGCGCCGGTAGCTGCCTACGCGCACCACGTCGGTGGTCAAGTTCAGATCCGTCTTGTGGGCCCCGGAACGAGAGCTGGCGATCCAGAGATCGGGAACCTGCCGATAGACGGTGTCTCCGGCTCCGACAATGGGCACGTAGAGTCGGCCCAAGTCGTTTCGCCGAAGTTCCTCGGAATCGAAGCCGTCCACCGTCGAAAGACGTTCGAACTCGATGGCTGAAATCTCGGGCGGGCCGTCGTACTGTGGCGGTTCGACGTGGGCCAGGAAACCAAAGGAAACGCCCGTTCTACCGTCGACAAACGCTTTGGCGATGTCGCGCCGTGACTTCCGTCGCAACAGTGCCCGCAAATCGTGGCCGTCCGGCAGGAGCCCGGTTGGCCCGAGCGCTCGCCCTAGCTCGACGACGTTGCGAGCCGAATCGTGGGCGTTGGGATCGTACGTCTCGATGTCGAACTGCCCGGCCAGCAATGGCGTGATCGGCAGATACAGTTTCGGAATGAGGCAATTGAAAACGAAGTGATCGATCTGCGAAAAATCGTGCACCGAGTCGGACAGATTGAGATTCAACACCGAAAGCTTGTCGCCGCAGATACCGACAACGACTGGAGAGAACTCTTGAGCCAGGGCAGCCAGCCCGAGCGGGATTCGCTGTTCGTAGGGCACTTCGGGATCGACGAGACGCGGATCGACCTCGGTCAATGCGATGGCCTGCGTGTTGATGTAGTCCTGCATGCGCCACACCGCATGGTCTTCCGCCCAGAGGGTCAGGCGTGCCAGCTCTGTAACGGTACGAGAAGATCGCTTGCGGTTGAACAGCTTGTGAAATCGATACACCCACTCGACAAACTGGATGCCCAACAGTCTGCCGATCGAACGCGGCTTTCGAACGTCGATGACTGCGTGAATTTCCTTGCGAACGGCCCTGGTTCGATAGTTGAAACGCCGATTGATCACGGGGATGACCGCAACCTGGTGAAAATCGATCGTGGCGTCCTCCCAAGGAATCACGGCGACGCCGCAAGCCTCCAGTTCGCGCTGGATCGCTTCCCGCAGGCGAAGGATACCGGCGCGGCGAAATCCTTTCGGCAGAGGCCGAAACGTGACCTGCAGTTGACCGGCCATTTCCTCGACACTGGTCGGCGGAGTGCACGACGGACCGGTTCGCCGATCTCCGTGGCCGGAAATGAGTCTTGCGATTGTGCTTGAACCAAGAGCCGTACCGAGGTGCTGCATTGGGATCTCGCTCGAGGAAGTCATGATTGCGTGCGAAGAAGGTTAACCCGAAGGCGGCTTGGGGAATCCGTGCTGGCGGTTTGCCATGGCCTAATTGACCGTAGCATTTGTGTTATCGCTTGACGCCAATATTGCTTCGTTACAACGGCGCGAACGAGCTTTTCCTAGACGAAGGATCTTATGGGTGGGATTCTTCGGCCTGTCCTGCTGTGACCGATGCAGCCGGTTGTGAGGAACAGCAATCCGGTCGCTTCAGAACAATCGGTGCAGAATCTTGGAGGCCATCTGTAACGCCGAGAAATAGGGAAATGTGTGAAACGCCCTCGGATCGAGATAGGGGCTCTTGACCTTGCCGTGACGGGTGGCGTGGAACGTGAAGAAGGGCACGGGCACCGGACAACCCTTGACTCGCTTGATCTTCTTGGCCTTGATCTCACCCTCAACTTCCGTGCAATCGCCCACCAGGATGACAGTGCCGTCGAACTCCACGTCGCCAGGGTAGCGTCCCACGACAACGGCAAAGGGCCGCATTTTCTCTAACGATCCCGGATCGTAGGCGTCCAGGATGGCGAAGACCGCCTTCAGCATGTTTATGCAGCCTGTGTGGCAGAGCCCGGCATCGCCGTCCTCGCACGAGGCTTGGGGGTGGGGGCCCAGGAAGAACTCGACGTTCAGCGGCATGGTACGCAGATCGTTGTAGCTGCGATCCACGGGCCCCACCTTTTCGATGAGTTCATCCAGCGAGATGTCGCCTTGAATCTCGATCTCGGAAAGACTCACTGGGCCATGGCCTCGCTCGTGCGCAATCATCAGGTGCTTTACGTCATCCGGTTGAAGGCCCAGAATCCTGGCACCAATCGCGTCCACGGCAACGCCGTTGGTTCCCATGATGATCGCGCCGATGGGCAATGGTGTGGGCACCAATTCGTTGCGCTGCCCTCCCAGGATGGCGTCCACGGCGACCAGATCAGGGCAACCCACCTCCCACAGATCAGCGATCTTCTCTTCCAGCAGATAGTCGTGATGTACCAGCCGTTCGTCCGAATCGCAGATGCCGATATTCAATTTCAGAGCACAGGTGATTTTGCTGGATACGTGGTTCTTCAGCTTCGGCGCCCAAACGCGATAATCGGCGTTGACGATGGACCGCGAAAGGAGCATCGAGCGGTGCACCGATCCCTTCTCCAGGGACACCCGCTCGCGGGGCTCTTCGTCGAAGCAGGTGATCTTGGCGCCGGCTCGGCGCGCCATGGGATAGTAGCCAGCCTGATGATAAGCATATCGCGTTGGCACCGTCAGAGCGGTTCGCTCGCCAATGGTCACGCTGGTCGGCGTACCCGTGCTGCGCAGAGCCCCAATCAAGGCCTCCATGAAATTGGGCTGCGTGTATGCATAGCGGCCGTAGCGTTTGTGGGCGAAGACGATGTTCGGTTTGGCAAGCACATTACCGTGTGGCCTGGCACCGAGTTGTTCCATGCCCTCCGCCAGAATGCGTTCCATACCGGCTACGTCATCGTAGTCTTCATGCCTACGAATTATTACAGATTCCACCTTGCTCCCCTTTCGTCTCCCCTAACCTAGGCGGGCGGTGATCAAACCCCGTGTCGAACGATCGGCGTCATCGATACGACTGTCGTCTTGGGAGCCAATCAACAGATCGATAACCGGACTTTTGCAGGTTTTCCTTTGCTCAGCCGGCAAAACTTGAATAGCTTACCGATTTATCGACCAACAGTCGTCCTCCGCGTGAGGATCTCCGATACTCGATTAGCGAGCAAGGGCATCAGCCGCGGCACGGGAGCAGACCGACATGGAACAAACGCAAGAGACTCAGTGTTTTAACCCGGCCACCGGCGAACTCCTTGGCACTTCGACGCTGGACACGATCGAGGACCTGCAAGAGAGGATCGCTGGGGCACGCGCCGCCCAAGTGGCCTGGGCCGAAACTCCGGTCAAGCAGCGAACTCGGGCCATGCTGCGAGTCCGGGACTATGTGGTGGATCATGCCGACGAGTTGAGCGAGACCGTCAGTCGCGACAACGGCAAGACTCGATTGGATGCCATTTCCACCGAGGTGCTGCCGGCAGCCATCGCCGCCCACTACTATTCAAAACAAGCAAGACGCTTCTTGCGAACGCGCCGGCTGGCCCCCGCGAACCTGATGCTGGCCAACAAACGGAGCCGAGTCCGACAAGTGCCATGGGGCGTGATCGGCGTCATCTCGCCGTGGAACTACCCATTTGGTATCCCCTTTTCCGAGGTGGTCATGGGGCTGCTTGCGGGCAATGCGGTCGTACTGAAAGTGGCAACGCAAACGCAAATGGTTGGACGGGCGCTGGAGCAGTGCTTCCAGGCAGCCGGGCTGCCGGAGGGCGTCTTTTCCTATGTCAACTTGCCCGGACGTATCGTGGGCGACGCGTTCCTGGAAAACGGAATCGACAAGCTCTTCTTCACGGGCTCGGTCGCGGTAGGCAAACAGCTAATGGCTAAAGCGGCCGAGACTTTGACGCCCGTTTCTCTGGAACTGGGTGGGAACGACCCGATGCTCGTCTGCCCCGACGCCGACCTGAAACGGGCGGCTGCCGGAGCAGTGTGGGCGGGCTTGTCCAACTGCGGACAATCCTGTGCCGCGGTCGAACGAATCTACGTGCATACCGATGTCTTTGACGCGTTCATGGACCTGCTGAGTGAGAAGGTCTCCGCGCTGCGAGTGGGCTTTGACGCCGATTACGATGTCGACCTTGGCGCGATGACCACGGAATCACAGATCGAAAAGGTGCGTCACCAAGTGCAGGACGCCATGGACCGTGGTGCTACTGTCCACGCCCAGTCGATGTGCCCCAAGGAAGGCGGCAATTTCCTGCCGGCCATGATAATGACGAATGTCGATCACTCGATGCAAATAATGCGCGAAGAGACTTTCGGGCCGGTGGTCGCCGTGATGGAGGTCCGCGACATGGACCAGGCCGTCGAACTGGCCAACGACGCAACCCTCGGCTTGACCGCGTCAGTCTGGTCACGCAACAGAAAGACCGCGCGTCGACTGGCGACGCGAATCCAGGCCGGCGTCGTCACGATCAACGACCATTTGATCAGCCACGGACTACCCGAGACCCCTTGGGGTGGCTTCAAAGAATCGGGGCTCGGCCGAACGCACGGAGCTATCGGTTTTGCCGAAATGACCCAACCGCAATGCATCGTCGACGATCTGACGCATCGCGTCAAGAAGAACATCTGGTGGTACCCGCACGGGCAGGGCGTCTACCAATCCGTGAAAGGCATTATCCATGCCCTTTACGCCAAAGGGCTAACCAGACGCGTCTCTGGCTTCTTCCGACTCCTGCGGGCCTTGCCTCGCGTTTTCCGCGCTTGAACCGGTGGCCTACGGTGCCTGCAGATCCTTGAAGAACCTCGGGAAAGACTGCGACTGGCATGCGGTGCAAAGGTCTGCACACTCCTCGCCGGATATCGGAAGCTCTCTTCCCCTGATCTTCTCGCCGACGGCCCTTGCGATGCAGTTTTGCCTGGGGTTGCCGGCCACTTGCATCATCCGGCCGTAAACTTCCTTGAGGTCCTCGGTCACAACGTTTCCGAAAGACAGAGGGACAAAGTCACAGGGCCAGAGTTCGCCCGTCGAGCTGATGTAGCTGTGCAGATTGCCGGCGCCGCATCCAAATTTGCACTGCCCCTCGGTGTACGGGAAGGAACTCACCTTTGGAATGCCGTTGTTGGTCTGGTTGGCTGCGATCTGAATTCTGTAAAGACGAGTTCTATCTTCCGGAGTCAGAAAGATCTGTTCCGCGTCTTTGGGATCGGTCAATTCGCCGCGCGGAATGGGCTGGTGGATCCTGACCTCGTGCGCTCCGTGTTCTTTCGCTAGTTCGAAGATCCGGTGCAGGTTGTCCTTATTCAGGTTCTTCCTATACACCACGGAAGAAACAAGCGTGTACAGTCCCGCCTCGGACGCGTTTCGAACGGCTTCAGTGGCGTAGGAGAAGGCGTTTGGGTTGCCTCGGAGTCGATTCTGTTCTTCCGGAATCGGGGAATCAATGCTCACCGCCAGCATGAACAGGCCGGCTTCTTTCAACGCCCGCGCTCGCTCCAGGGAAAGGCACGCACCGTTGGTAAAGAGGAGAGTACTGCTGCGGTCGTCCACTGCGCTGATGATCTCTTCCATGTCATCACGCACCAGCGGTTCGCCTCCCGAAAACACAATGCAAGCAACGCCAAAGTCCTGCAGGTCATGGATGACCTGGATCCACTCGTCTTTGGTCAACTCGGCGCGCCCTGGTGAATACGTCGCCCCGCAATGCTCGCATCGGAACGGACATCGCGACGTGATACACACGTGCACTGAGAGAGGGGCCGATCGACGAGCGTGGGCCAAGTCGGTATAGAGACTGTCCTTGTCAACACCTCCCTTGATGAAGGTCATGAAAGCTCTTGAAGGCACCGGCGGCACGAAGGAGCTGATAACCCAGCGATCCCCGAATCGCACGATCTTCTCCCCCCTCGCCGTACCCTCTAGAATCCGAGTCAGCTTCCTCGCATCGTAGTTCGGGTCAGTTCGAAGCAGTTCATCAAGCTCGAATATGAACTCTCGATACCGCCTGTCCTGGAACATCTCTTTCAAGATGGGGAGATTCCGAGTCAGCATACCGTCATCCCAATTTAGGTGGGGAGATTACAGGTGTTCGCGAGTGCGATGGCCTTGATCGTAGCGTCGTCAAGGTGGGGCACGTTTCCAACGTGCCAATGTGCGCAAGTTGGTGAGGGACGGCACGTTAGAAACGTGCCCCACGTGCTACCACCGCCAGCATTTCGCAAGGTTATGATCAAGGCCAGTGCGATCGGAATAGATTTACGCCAGTTTATCTATTCTGTCTATCTTAGCACGCGAATACCGCAAATCAACGAATCGGCTTAGGAACAGGCCCTTAAGAGGGGATTCTCGTGCCGTCTGTCGGCCGTTCGTTGATGATGAGATGCCAACTTCGTCGGCGGAAGTCGTCGACCAAGTCGAATTTGGGGAAGACTTTTGTACCAGAGTGGGAGTGCACCACAATCATTCGCTGGCCTACTCCTCCGTCACGACGTAGATGGGATCTCTGGTGATACTAAGGGCCAGCTTGCCATTCGCTGGCTGCAGGCTGGAGATCCCTCCCATTAGGTTGACTACTTCTATGGATGTGACTGGCGAAAGGGTGAGGCGGCTTTCTCCCTCGGTGTCCCAGAGCACCCGGATCGTCCTTCCGCGTTTCTCGAAACGGAAGCCTCGCTGTGTTCTGGAAAGACCATCGACCGATCCCAGATGCTTCGCCCTCTCCAAGACCCTGGTCATCGTCGCATAGGCTGCATATGCCGGGCGCGGGGTATGATCGTGCCGTAGGATGGCATGACCGGGATCGCCAGCACCGCTGTAGTCCCACAGCATGTGCCAAGTCAGCAGGCGAACCCCTTCGGACCAGGCGTACATGTACGCGCGCACCATGAACTGTGCCTGCTCGCGCTCGGTCACGCCGGGAGTGCTGTATCCCATCTCGGTGATGTAGACGTCCCGGTCGCCGATGCCGTACTTCGCCATCACGGCTTTCAGCTTCCGCAGATTCGCGGCAAAGTCGATGTCCGGGTTACCGCTGTAGGCGTGGATAACGACGTCGTCGATCCACTTTGCCCCGCCCAGCCGGAAATACTCTTCGATATAGTCCCAGACAAAGCTGTAAGGACATGGTCCGAGTACGACTGCATCAGGCTGCACTTTCTTGATGGCCTTGTACGTCACTTCGTGCAGTTTAACGACGCTTTCCATCGGACCCATCCAGTAGGCATAGGGCACGGGCTCGTTCCAGACCTCGTAATGGGTGAAACCGCCGGCCTTCGCGCCGGTGATGACCCATTGAAGAAATTTGTCGTAGTCGTCCCAATTCTTCGGACTCCATTTCTGCCAGTCGGCGCGGTCGGGTTTGCTGGATAGCCATTTGGGCATCATGGAGAAATAGAACGTGTAACTCAGACGCGGGTCGGCCTTTGGCCCATACTCGCCGGGCGGATTGTCGCGGAACTGGTACTTGCCATCGACCAGCTTCACGTCCCCGCCGCGGCAGTAGGTCCGCGTCCACTTCGCACCGATGCCCCACGGACCACCGCCGACCCAAATGCCGAAGATGGAGTTCGGATTCGCTTTCTTGTCTTCCTCTTGCTGCGGCGCGATGCAGGCGAACGCCCGTTCCGCCCGGTAAAGCAATTCGCCGTCCATATGCAATGTGCCGCGCACGTCGATGTAGTTGGGACCGTCGTTCGCGAAATTGATGTAGCGATTGGGCAGTTTGTCGACACCTTCCTCGCCGCGGAACGTGAGCGTCTTCCTCAGCTTCGTTTCGCCCCAGTAATCGACGCCGTGCAACTCGACGGTCGTTTCCTTCCCCGCAGCCAGTCGGCTCACTTGTACGACCAGGGTATAGTCCTTGCCCGGCGGCCTCAGAAAGCCGTCCTTCGTGCAGGAAAGGCCGAGCACCGGTCCAGCGTATGGCGGCGGTTCGTTGTACAGTCCAAGCCCATCCAGAGAAAAGACTACTCGCTCTTCTGCTGCTGCGCGGATTTCAACGCGAAGCTGCGTTATTTTGCTCAGATCGAGCTTCTTGTCTTTGTCCTCCGGTCCCTCCCAACTCCATTGCCACGCATCATGTCGCAGTTTGATCGCCTGCCACTTCCCGGCCATTCGCGGTTTTGGGCGGACATGTAACCAATAATTGGCGCCGCCTTCCTCGATCACGTTGACCGTGAAGCCGGGTGACTTTGCCGTTTGCGACTGATACCACATCATCAGTCCGTCATGAGCCGACCAGTCCGCCGGCGGATCGAACCGCCAGACCATGTTGAGCGAATGGCGGCCCTTCTTGTCGGCCGAGGGCTCCAACTCGACAAGCAGGCTGCGCGTACCCTCTTTCGCATATCCAGTCCGCGCCGTCAGCTTGGACGTTGCTTTGCCACGAGTCCACGTCCCGTAAAGCGGCGTCTCCGATTCAAACGAGTCAAGGATCCTGTCCGCCTGTCGCTCCGGGCGAACCGGCCCCGCAGCACCGAAAACTTCCGCGAACAACCCACTAACCGCGAGCAGGGCAAACGCCAACCGCAGTGACCATTCCATACTCATGTCTCCCTCCGCGGCGAAGCCGCAACCCAGTAGGTCCCGGCTGCCGGACGGGACCTGAGCCGCCAACCTCACCGGCAAACTCCCAGACCAATCACTTCCTCATGCAAACTCTATGCGCCCGGCTCTGCGGCGGTAGCGCTCACACGTCCGTCGACCCCCACCCGCAGCACCTCACATCCAAGCGGGAACGCACCGATGTCCGGGTTACCAGCGTCCTGTTCGCAATCCGGGTCAGGATAGCCTCCAGGCAACGCCACTCCGGCGTCAACAGCCGCGCTGCCTTCCTGCAGACGCAGATCTTCCCCAGAGCGGCCGGAATCGCCGAACCGCTCGAATCGCGGGGCAGCAAACACGTCATGGGCTGTCCAGCCGGGCGGGTACTTCTGCTTGCTTGCCTCGAACCACTTCCCTTTGCGGCGAGCTTCGGCGAGCGGGTCGCTCTCATGTTTCGGAGGTCTCTGCATGCTCCAGTGCAGGTTGCCGTCAACGAGCAGATCGTTCTCGGCCGATTCCGGGAAGAGGCCGGGTTCCTCGGTGACCTGAGAAAAGACATTGTTCAGCACGACCCTTCGCGTGCCTCGAAGATGCCCACCAAGCCCCCGTGCATAGTAACCGCGGTAAGCGCGACCCGATGCCAGAACTGTGTTGTGATACGCGTGGATTACCGGCCAGATCGGGCTGCCGTGGTCCGATGCCAGACGCGACGGCGCGTACACATCGGTGTCTTCCGGGCTCTTGGGATGGCTGCGGTTGATTGGCTGCCGTAGGTCGATCACATTCCGGTAGATGTACGTGCCGCTGCCGGGTTCGTGCGAGACGATCTCGCCGGGCACCCGCGCTCCATGCAGCGTGAACATTTGCAGAGCCCGCGACAGCAAGTTGTGGTGGATCAGCAATCGACCGGAGCGCCTCTTCGGGCCCACCTCGATTCCATCGTCGTTGAAGTTATCCACATAGTTGTGATGGAAGTCCAGATCCTGAATGCCATGCACGTACGGTCCGTCGTGACAGTCTGTGAACTCGCAGAAACTGATCTCCACGTTTTCGTTACGGGGTTCGTCGTCTTCGGCGTAGAACAAGTACGCCGAGGCCCCTCGATACTTCTCGCTGGTCCGGAATGACCACGGGGCCGAGAGACCGCGGAATGCCGTATGGGTGATCCGAACATCGCCGCTGCTTGAAAGCTTCAGTGCCGGCACGCCGCCGTAAAGCGTGAGATGATCCAACGCGATGTCCTTGGACTTGTCGATCCGCATTGTCGCGTTGCGGGTGCCACGCAGAACCAGATCCTCGAACCGCACGTGCTCTGCGCCACGGACGTCCAACACCACGTCCGGGCCGCCGATCACCAGTCGCAGATTGCGAGGATCCTTTTCGCCTCGGTAGTTCCTCTCGCCCAACGCCTGAAAGTCCGTGTGTGCCAGACGGATGTGAATTCGCTTGGTCCCGTACGTTTCGTCGCCGATCTCGAAGGCGTCGTACCACACGCCCGGGCCACAGTAGATCCCCTGCGCCCGTGTCATGTTGTTGTCGAGGCGGCTCCAGTACTTGTTGTCCGTCCGCAGGTCGATCAGTTCGTGATACCCGTGGAGCGGCACCATGGAGTCGCCAAAGTTGCCCATCACGTATACCTGTCGACGAGGCCTCGCCTCCTGCCCCAGATCGGGATAGGCTTTGACCGATCGATACTCGCCTTTCGCTCCACCCGGTACCGGCTCCCAAGCTTCCTCCGGCGATTCGTAGAACTCGGGGTAACCCCCATCCAGGATTGCCAACTCGCCGGGATACGAGCCGACCGTGATCGGCGCTCCCGGCTTGCCCTTGAGTTCGCAGGTCACTCGTTCATAGTAAGTTCCGCCGCGCAGATAAAGCACGTCGCCTGCGTCCAACTGTCCCAGGGCGTGCTGAAGTGTCCGCCACGGCTCCGCTTCCGTACCCGGATTCGCGTCGTCGCCCTTGACGGGGTCTACAAAGTGTTTGAGGCTCTCTGCCAGGGGCTTGTCGCGCGGCACTGGCAACGGACGCTGCGAGGCAACCCCCTTGTCCGACGCCAAGATCGGCGAGGTCGCCAGCATCATCATCGCAACCAGCCACAGGACTCTTCCTGCGACCCGCGTCTGGACCGCGCCGGCGCCCGTTCCGCGGAGATGGCTCAGGTCTATCATTTCCGCACTCCTTAACGGTCTGTAAACACCAACGCGAGCTTTCGGTCCGGCTCGTTCTGCACCTGCCACAGGCGCAGCAGCGCCATCATCAGCGTGTCGCCGTTTGTGACGGCCTCGTAGTGGGCATGCACATGAGAGGCCCTGGGCAGCGGGCATCCGTCGCCGAGGAACAGCTCCACGCCCTTCTGGGCGAACCGATCGGCAGCTTCTAGATACTTGTGCTCGCCAGTCAATTCGTGAGCGTTCACCATCAGGAGGATGACGTTGCCCATCGTCCCGGGCCAGACCGGTTTACTGAGGTTGATCTTCTGGTTGCGATATTGCTCGGCGGTTCGCAGCACGACTCTTCGGTAAGCATCCACGTGGACCTGGCGGTAGCGAGTCATGCACGCGTCGGCGCTGCCGGCCATGCCGCTGCCACCATAGGCGTTTGACCACAGGTTCACGCCACCGGCCGCCAATCCTTGACCTGCGTCCGCGTGGACCTTGGCGAACACATTGTCGTTGGTTGATGCGACCTCGCGCATCTTTGCCGCCAATTCGGGCGTCACCTTGGCCGCTGCATTGTCCAGCGAGATGGCCAGCGAGACATCATGCGATCTGCGACTACCCCGGCGTTTCGAGCCGCCAGCCAGCATGCCTCCTTCATGGATACGAGCTCGCTCCAGGCCGTCCACCACGCACTCGATGGCCTGCAAAAACACATTGTCGCGCGTCCTCTCGTAAGCCGCCGCCCAGGTTTCGATATAGAATCCGCCGTGCCGCGCATACGGGGCTTCGGTGCCCGGGCCGGGCGCGTCGATCGCGGCGTGGCGCGAGTAGTCGCCAGTCTGGTGATTCCCGATTTGGTGTTCCCAAAGCCCCAGGGCGAACCGGCGACACGGTTCAGCCGCCACTTGCCAACTGCGGTCCCACAGCACCCACGGGCGATAGAATTCGTGAGTATTGCCAGAGGGTTTGTCGATCCGTTTTTCGGTGCGGAAATCCCATCCAGCGTGCTCGCCCCAGCACAACAGTCCGGTGGCAGGACTTTGGCAGCGCTCGAAACAGAACCTCAGCGATCGGTCCGCCTCGTCGGCGTACCGGTTCTCGCCGGTGATCTTGGTCAGCGCGTACAGGATCTGGTAGAGGTTTTCGCAG
Organism: Pirellulaceae bacterium; assembly: GCA_016784735.1. Taxonomy (GTDB): domain Bacteria; phylum Planctomycetota; class Planctomycetia; order Pirellulales; family Pirellulaceae; genus JADHUC01. Next base: position 54,330 of record JADHUC010000003.1, read on the forward strand.
TGTTGTGGATTGCCACCGGCGATCATGCGGTCGTGAGGTCGAATGCCCCAGTCGTCGCGATCAATAGTCACCGCTTTCTGAAGGATTTCACCTTCGAGCATGCGCATCGTCTTGCGGTCCAGTGCCTCGGCAAACAACGGCGACTGCTGGTCGCCGTAAACGTCCCGTCCGTGCGCAATCATCGCATCGGCATAGCCCCGGACAACCTGCAGGTAGTCGCGCTCAGCCCGGCGTTCATCCGCCGCCGAGACGGTAGTTGCCGCTGCGGCGACAATTCCAAGCAGAAGGACACCTAGCTTCATTTCTCCAAAGCGAACACGTCTCGTCGCCGGCAATTGCCAGACACTCCTCATCCAACCGCTGTGATCGTTCATAACGCCAACTCCCAACTGAGACAGGTTGGTTCACGCGTCTCGCGCTTCTCTGGATGTAACGTCTACCCTAACGCCTTAGAATAATGACTCCCGGATGCGTCCGCCATTACCTGGATCCAATGGGAATGTGTTATTCTGCGATAGCTGAGTGAACCGTGGTGCGAGCGTGGGTACGCGTCGTTGAACGTGTTTCAAGTCGCGGAGGAGAAACGTGATGCTGAAACTAGCCCGTCATTGCTGCGCGGCAGTTCCAATCACATTTTGTTGTCTGGTTTCTTCGCTCGCCGTGGCGCAGGAACCGCCTACCATCAAGGTTCGTCATGTGCGCAAGCTGGAAAGCCCACTTCCCGGCGCTGGTGGCAACAGTCATTTGTTGCCGGGCATGCCGCTGGACGGACCGTGCTTTGCCATGACGTCGGCCAGGTCGTATGCCGACTGCACGGCCGGCTTCTACAATGCCAAACTGGAATTGGTGGCGTCGTGGCGAGAGTCTATTGCCGATGGCGACAAAGTCATGTGCGTGACTGCGGGTGATTTGGACGGAGATGGCCAGAGTGAGATTGTCCTGAGCACCCGTCAGCAGGCGCCAGGCGCCTACGCGTTGCGTTGGAACGTAAAAGAGCGAAAGTTGGAAACGATCTGGTCGTTCCTCGACGTGCGCAAGGGGCCGTTCTACCGTGGTATCGAAGTGGGTGATTTCACCAGCCACAAAGGACGCGAAGTCTGCATCGGCGGAGACGGCAGCGAGCTCTATCTCATCGACCGAGACGGCAAACACATTGCCACGGCAAAGATCCCTAGCCCGACCATTCAGCGGATCGACGTCTGTGACCACGACGACGATGGCTACGACGAGATGATTGTGTCCACGGGGCGCTCGCCCGGCATGGTGTTCTATCTGAAATGGCATCCGCAGACGTACGAACTTCAGACAATCTGGCGAGCCGACGTGACTCCGGGCGGTCGTGGCGGCAACAACTGCTACGAAGCTCTGTACCATCCCAACGGTCACCCCGACGGCGGTCCGGCCATCGCCGTGAACACCGAGCAGGAAGCGCCCAGAGAAATGTCCACCGGCGCAATCCTCATGCTGGACATGAACGGCAGGGAACTGTGGCGGTACGACTACAACGAGGACGAAGGCCGCGGCGGAGCCTGCGACTTTGCCGACGTTACAGGCGACGATAGGCCAGAGATCATCTCACGCTATGCCCGCCTATTGAAAAAGCCTGTCGAAGTTGGCATCCTGATCCTGGATAATCGAGGGTGCCGTCTGGCGCGCGTCCCCAACGTCACGGCTGGCTCCGCCGGTCCGTACGTCTTTCGTCCGAACGGCCCCGGCACCAAACCCGTTTATCTCCTGGCGACGTCAAACGTCTACGAAATCCTTGTTGATGACGGTCAGTGAGATGAAGCAGCAACTCGATACTCAAACGCACGCGGAGTCCACCATGACGAGGCCCCAGCATTTCAGCCGCCGAGAGTTCTTGAAGTCCTCGGCACTGTTGACCGCCGCCGGAGCACTGCCGATGCCGCGGCTTGCTGCATCCGAGGGGGAATCGCTCGGCGGCAATCGGCCGCTTATGAAGCCGGTGCATGATATGATCGTGTGCCCCTGGGCGCCACAGCATCCACGGCATGACCATCAACTGATCTTTCCGTTGGACGAGGAGCGATTGCTGCTGGTGTGGTCTGAATACTACGCCAAAGGCAAGAATCTCGCGACGCTGAAAGGCGGTGCCGGCGCGGGCGACGCCGTGTCGTGTCAGATTTCGTCGATGGTTTCCATGGATCGCGGTCGAACCTGGGGTGATCGCAAGGTGATGCAGCCAAACATTTGGAAGCATAACGTGAAACATCCAAACCTGGTGCGGCTGTCCGACAAAGAGATCCTGTTTTCTTATGTGGGCTGGGATTCGTCGGCCGATCGCAACGTCTTCATGCGTCGTTCGTTGGACAACGGCCAGGCGTGGGGCCGGCAAGTGCAAATATCGGAACCCGGCTGGTACTGCAACAATGCCGGCCGCGCGCTACGGTTGAGCACCGGCCGCGTGTTGTTGCCCGCACACGGTCCTTATGCAGAGAAGTACATCGGCGGCGCACCCTACAAAGGCGGCAACTTGCACGCCTTTATCTTCTATTCCGATGACGGATTCAAAACGTGGAAACGGAGCAGCGATAGCATGACCGCCAAAGGACGCGGTTGCCATGAGCCGACGATTGTCGAGCTGAAGGACGGGCGACTGTTCTGTCTATTGCGGAACACGAACCAGCGACAGTATTTCACTATCTCTGATGACGGTGGCGACCACTGGACCAAACCCGCACCTACCGTGCTCACGTCGCCCGAATCGCCGGCGCTAGTGAAACGAATGCCGACGACCGGTGACATCCTGGTCCTCTGGAACAACGTCGCCTCGAAATCCAACTGGCCGCGGATTCCGCTTACCGCCGCGATCTCGAGAGATGAAGGCGAAACCTGGACCAACTTCCGCGACATCGACAATCGCGCGGACTGCGACGCCGCCTATCCGTCCGTCACATTCGTCGGCGACGAGGCGTTGGTGGCCTACTACTCCCGCTCGACCAAATGGAAACGCGACGCGGAGATTACATTGAGAATCTACAACATCGACCAGTTCTACACGTGAGCACATTGCACGAGGAGTCACAAATGGATCGGGTACTACTTGGGGAAAGCGGCTTGTCCGTCTCACCGGTTTGCTTTGGAACGTGGCAGCTCAGTCCCCGATTCTGGGGCGAGCAGTCCAAGGACGATGCCGTGTCCGCCATGAAGCTTGCCTACGACCAAGGAATCAACTTCATCGACACGGCGGACGCCTACGGTGATGGCTACGGCGAGAGCGTCGTTGGCGAGGCGATCAAGGACCTTCCGCGGGACGAATTGGTGATCGTCACCAAGGTCTTCAACCACTTCAATCCCGACGGATCAAGATACCCGGATCTTACGCCCGATCACGTTGCCGAGCGTTGCGAGGCATCGCTCGGCCGTCTGGGACTCGACACGATCGACCTGTACTTGCTGCACCTGTACGATCAATTGACACCATTGGCCGACATCGCGGGCACCCTGGAAAGACTCCGTGACCAGGGAAAAGTCCGGGCTATCGGCGTAAGCAATCACTCGGTCGAGCAACTCCGCGCTCAGCGGCGATGTGGCGCGTATTCAGTCATTCAGCCGCCGTACAGCCTGATTGACCCCGTGGGCGAAAGCGGTCTGTTGCCCTATTGCCAGTCCGAAAACGTCGGAGTGATGGTCTACTCGCCATTACACAAGGGGCTGCTCACCGGAAAGTATACCGGCACCGAGACCTTCGACGACTTCCGCGGCTATCACGCCGACTTCCAGGGCGAACGATTCAAAGAGCTGTGCGACAAGGTCCAGAGCCTCCGGCCCATCGCCGATCGGTACGAGCTGACGATCTGTCAGCTCGCCATAGTCGCCACTCTGATGCATCCGGCAATCCACGTGGCCATCTGCGGGATCAAGACACCCGAGCAGATCGCCGAGGCGGCCGGGGCTGTCGGCAGGACGATTTCTCGCGAGGACTACTTCGCCGTGCGCAACCTCGTCGGGCCGGCGGGTCCGAAACTAGCAGACGCCAAGGGCGAGCAGAAATGAACATGGCGCTCCGCGCCCCATGGCCAGTCGCTACACCAAATGAACACCAATACTTACCAGCTTGGAGGCCGAGATAACGAATCGGAAGAAGCACCTGCACACAGCCCTGACACCGGCAGCGCAGCCCAGGAAGTTAATGCAGTTTGGATGACTGGATCAGCCCAACGAAAAGCCATGAGTCAAGACCTGATCACTATGATCGCGACGGATCAGTAGTCGATTGCCTTGGCCAGTTCGCGGACGACGCCGACGCGCTGCTCGAACATCGCATCCCATGCATCTAGGCAGCGATTCACAGTGTCAACGTCCTCCTGCTCATGGGCCTGCTCGTAAAGGCGAATCATCATTGGGAGGAAACGTGATACATCCCACATGATTCCTCCTGAAGAGTCGCGGCTGGCATCGCGAAGCGGGCCGACGAACTGATCGCACATGGCGAACAACACCTCCGCAAACGGCAGGAGGCTTCCTGAGTATTCCTTCAGACCATGAATCAACGCGGTCGGACCGTCACGGAATGCTGCCGAATCCACATACTTACGTACCAAGTCAACGCCTTTGGGCGTCCGCAAGATGTTCGAGTTGCGGACCATCGCGTATATCTCGCTACGGACGTCGGGCTCCGGATCGTCCTTCAGTCGGTCAATTAGGTTCGCGCACTTGTCGACAAGCTCAGGCTCCAGTGCGAAATGGGCGGCGACCTGGGCCAGACCTTTTCGTTGGCTTGTGGTTCCCTGCAGGCAAACCTGCAATTCACCCGCAAAGTGGTCGTGGAATAGCCACCGTGCCGCTACTTCTTCAGCCGCTTCCTGGGCAACGTCATCTCGCTCCGACTCCAGCATCTGCCGAACAAGGGGGGCAAGCTTCTTCTGATGGCTCTCCATTCCGCAGTTGAAGTAGTAGACGCCAGCTCGCGATGCAGCCACACGCAGATCATTCGCACTGGCTTTGCAGAACCAGTCGATAGCCAAGTCTTTGTCAATGCCAAGCACCGGAAGACACGCTTCAACGGCCGCTGTCCTAACGACAGGATGCGGATCGTGAACCAATTGCTCGATCGTCTCTTTGAACCTCTCCAACAGTTGCGAGTTGTTCCGCAACTGTGCACCGATCGCATGCGCGGCAACACCTCTGACACAATTCAGAGAGTTTTGAAGCAGATTATCGACGCTGGCTTTTGCCTCATCGAAATCTCCCCCAGTATTCCCAATAACCAGAGTGCCCTGCTCCGGATCGGGATGATTGCATGCGTAATCCAGCAGGCGGCCCATAGCGGCATCAGACCAAGTCTCACTAGCCCTCGCGTTCATCAGCCGGCAAAATCGCGCCGCATAGTATCGACTATCATCTTCGCCGAACCTCTGGAGTACTTGTTCGACAAGCTCTACGGCTGCGGGTCGCCAAAGGGCCCTTTCTCCCTCCGGAACGTCCGTTGCTTCTATCTTCTGGAGTCCTTCCAGAATTGCTGCCTTGTAGCTGGGATGCACATCCTCCGGGAACTCCAGGGCCAACCGGGCGAAACGTCCCGGAAAACGTTTGGCGACACTTTCAAGGTTTCGGGAGAATTGAGAGACCGAGGATTCCTCCCAATGTCCTTCAACCCAACGGTTGCGGTCCCCATGATCTTCCGGAATCTCTCTGTTCCCGACGATGTGAAGCCAGGCCTTATCCGATATCCGTTCCAGCGACTCTGAGAGCAAAGTCGACCCGACGAAGCCAGACCTTGCACGCGACGCACGGGCAAATCGGTCTTCTGAGTATCCCTCGAACTTACGCTCCAAGACGCCGATGAGACCCACCGTAGCACTGCTTCGTTTCTTGGCCCACAACGCGGGCAGAAGGAAATGCTGTGCCCGGCCCCAGTAGTCGCCGAAATACCCATTTTTCCATGTTGGAAGCAAGTATTCAGCGTCGCGTCGCTCGCGGGGCGAGTGATAGTGGATGAGTGCCTCCTCCAACTGCTGGAATACCATCCCACTGCAGTACGGCGATAGAGCCTCGATCAGCCGGGTTGCTGGCATCCATTCCGGCTCGTTTTCGCCCGTCCCAATGTTCAGACGCGAAGAATCCTGCAATAGCCACTGCAATGCAAGATCCGCGCATTCGGCAGATAGTGATGAGTAAGTCTCGATCAATAGATTCTGAACAACGGGTGATCCGTGGTGTCGAAGGTCAGCCGTGCGTTGCCAGAATCTCGCACTATCATCGATGGCCAGTCGTCTTCCAGCTTCTATGGCCAGCCAAACCAGACCGTTAGGAATACACTCCATCCTTACGCCAGTACCATATCGGTCGCCGTCCAGCCATAGCTCCACCGCGTCGGCATGTTCTGCATCACCCGGAGCAAGCCGACAGATGTTTGGTACCAGGAGCTCCCACGTTTGCTCTGGCAGTTCTCGCGCTGCCTGTTCCATCAACTTGGCGTCATCCTCCGTCCAGTGCTCGAAACTGGAACGTCTCGTCCCCGAACGCCCAAATCGATCCTGGGGTAAATCCTCGCTGCGCCATGATGACACCACCGCTTCCAGCAGCCGCAGTGCACGACTATGTGTGAGCTTGTCCCAGCTCACAAAACCTTGGAATGTGCCGTTTCGGGCAAGCTCCAGGCGGAGCTCGAACATGCGGTCGGAATCATCTTCGGCATTCCAGCAAAGACATCCGAGAACACGCTGGCGCCATTCGTCGTCATCCAACGAAGCAAACGGAGCGAGCGAATTTGCCACCTCATCCGGTGTTGCGTCTGCCACTGTTCGCAGCATCCAGAGGGCCGAATCTCGCCATTCATTCGACTCCAACCATTGTGCAATAGCCCCACCGTTAATGAGCGATCTGATGAATGATGGATGTCCGCAATAGACAATGCCGAGAATGTGCTCTTTCCAGGCTTCGTTTTCTACCAATTCTCTCATGTAAGCAAACACATCGACATTCGGATCGTCAAGTTGGCCAATGATCTCCAAGACGAGATGCTTTAGATGGAAACGGATGCCACTGTCACCTAGCAGGGCTCGAACTGTATCGAGGAACTTCTGGGGCGATTCTTCATATAGCAGGCATAATGCTTGGCGCAATTGTTCGCGCCGGAACAGCGATTGCCTCTCTCGGCCTCCAAGCCACTGACCGACCGTTCCACCACCAGCATGGATTTGTCGCACAACGCGACTGGCGATCACATAGTCCAGATAGCTCTGATGACTGAAGGTGACTTGACTGCCATCGATCTGAACTAGGCCACAAGCGCATAGAGCATCGAGAACTGCCACATTTGCAGTGAGACCCTGCGGAGCAGAAATACTCCCGTTTCGTTCCATATAGTCGACGAGTGTGGTCAGAACTGTGGTCGCGTCTTCGACAGATACGTCGAGTTGTGCTAGCTCCCTGATGCGGCTGTTCCAGTAATTCCGCATCAACTGGACGCGGTTCTGGAAATCAACGGAAATTCCCGACTGAACGAGACGCACCCACATTGCCAGATGTTGGGGAGACTGCAGAATGAGTTTCTGCCCGTCCGAAAGCGCAGACACCTCCCGCCCCAGCTTTTGGACGACAGACACCACGGCTTCTTCCGGAAGCGGTCCAATTTTGATCCGAACAAGCTTGTGGTCCTCGGTATTCTCTGCGTTCAGCCAACTCTTGATCTCAGGGTCGTTCTCCAAATCATAGGTTCGGCACGCTAGTACAACTCCGATCTGCTTCCCCAAGTCCCGTAGACTCTTCACCTCCCGAACGAGCCTCTTGCAGACATCCAAAGCGTCCAGCGAATGCCGGGACGTCCAACGTATAGCGTCGAGTTGATCCAAGATCAGCACGGCAGGCTGCTCTGTGGCGAGCACTTCAAGGCATTTGACAGGAGACTCGGGGAGACCTAAATCCTGTCCGAACTGCCGCGGCGTATTCCTGGGCGTTTGCCTATCCAACCGGATCGGCAAGTGAATCCACGCGTTGTCCAAGTGACGCGTCAACTCATGCAGGACTCCGCTCTTGCCTTGGCCGGGGCTGCCGTGAAGCACGACCACGGCGGCATCACGCATTGCGCTGAGAACTTCCTGGGTCTCTTTGCGCGAGATCGGTTCTCCAGCAATCAGGTCTCGACTTATGGATTCTTCGAATCGCTGGCAAAGCTCCTGAACGGAAGGAAGAATACGATTGTCGTGAGTGAGCTGCCGGGGATGAAATCCTCGCGACACAAGGTGCTGCCAAACGGCCGGTCCCGTGAGTGATGTCCGAAGATTTTCTTGGGCGAAGTCTGCCAGCACGGCCACAACTGTCGCGGGGTCGCCATTCACCAGAACATTGGAAAAACCAAGAAGCTCTTCCCTGCTGGTGATGGTGTCGGGCCACAGCTCGATGAATAGTCGTCGCAGGTATCCATAGGCGAGGGCTCGTTCTGCGTCGAGACCGCAATCTAGGCCAAGATACCGACAAAACTGGCTAAATGTCTTGCGTCTGTCTTCACCAATCGCCTGTACTTGGTGTCTGTAGAAGTCTTCCGGATCTCCGGTTGACTTGCGGGCGCTTTCGCAGAGGTCATGAAGTAGCGTTGCGGGAACGGCAGTGACCAGCGCAAACTCGTTGGATGGACTTCGATCCAGGTGCATGCGCATCTTCGACAGAATATCACGATGGTTGAGATCGGCTGGGGTCCAGCGATCATAGCTACGATTGCGAACCTTGCACTGCTGGGCCTGGCGACAGCCATCTGGCCGATCGATCCATAGATCAACGCCTTTTTCATCGTCGCCAATGGCTTCGACCGTCACGGCAACATAGTCCTCGTTGAGTACGCGCAGGAGTTGTCTGGCCGCCCACCGACCTTCGTAGCGGTTTCCCAACTTATCTGCATACCCGGCCGGTTCTAGAGCCATGGCTACCTCTTCAAACTGCCTCGCCGAGGAACGGACTGGCTGAGGCGTTGAGACGTGTCCTGCAGCACGTACCAGCTTTGAAGGGAGTGCTCCACAATGTCCAGGACATCAGACACTTGTTGTTGCGAGGGCCTGTACCCCCTATGCGATGCTGCGTGCCCGACTTCGACAGCGGCGGCGATGATCTCCTTCTGGTCACTCGTCAAGAGACCTTCGGCGACTGCTTCTCTGAGTTTGCCTGCGAAACCGCCAGCATCCCCCAGCTTCTCCGTGAGCAATTTGTCAACAACCGTCCTCGCTCCCATGACGGCAAGACTCAAGCAATCGGCACGTAAAGCCAAGTAGATCTCGCCAATAAGCTCTTTCAACTCATCGGATAGCTGCTGACACCAGGAGGGCAGTGGCCGGTTTTCCCTTGGAGGGTAGTGGACTTCGCGAGGTGACTTGAAATCTGGTGAGTCTTCCGTCTTGTAGGCTTTCAATAGGTCGCATCCCATGCACTGCAATATGTGCCACGTCTCCCGAATGATGCGCGGATACTGGCCCGCACCTTCCCTGCGATCGCAACTGTGGCAATAGAGCACAGAATGATGCGTGTCTTGCTGACAACTATTGCAGAACGATCGAATTCTCTCGTCTGGAGATTCCATACCACGCATCCCCACGGAATTCACTCTTTCATGTGCCGTGCCCGTCCGGCCAATTCATCATTCGTTGTCAGCGAACTCAGACTGTGGACTTCACGCCCGTTAGTGTATCCCTTGAGAGCCAGCGTCGGAAGGTATTCTCTGAAACTCGGGACGCGACATCCCGGCTGACCTCGGACGATGGTCGTCCGCAGCAGGTCGCGGAACGACCTAGTCGCGTTCGCCTCCAGTGTGAGGCACTGGCACTACGAGTTCTTCGGGTCGGGCTGCGGCGCCCGATTCCGTAGCGTGCGTCCCGCTCCGCGGTAAGCCGAGCTGACGGCTTGGTATATCTGGTCAGGAATGCCAAATCAGTGCAGGGGATCTGAGCCAAGCCCCTGTTGCCGGAATATGAGGCGGCTTCAACGTCAGGTCTTGCGATCCAAATCATCGGATTGTGCCCCATGAAGTTGCCTCTCCAAAACGCGAGCGCAATCGGTTGCGGGAGTGGCCCGCGCGGCGACGCACCCCGGCTCGACGAATCAACTCGCTATGGCTCTAGCATCGACGCCCGCCGCAGTCCTGTCCCAACACACACAAAACACCGGATTTCAGGGATACTGACACACACGGATCAAGTGGCGAGTCGGAGGTGGCCTGTAACGAGTTGCGGCCTTCCTATGGCCCGTGTTACCGTGTCATCCGGCCTCGCTTGATCGGGTTGAGGCGGATTGACGAGGAGTCGAACGCCCAAACTGTCATCATCCGGCCCGGGCACAAACGGGCAAACGCAAGGAGCAGTACCAAGACATGAGTGCTCCGCACCCATGCGTACGCCGTTTTGGTACAATGGCTCCAACAACGGCGATATCCCAAATGCTGCGGGAATTGTAGATGCCACTCCGAGCGGCGCGGATGCGTAGTAGGAAACCCGAATCCTCACATACAAGGAGGCAACGATGAACGAAAGACGTTTTCAGATTGTCGTCACCGGATGTCTGGCCGCAGCCCTGCTGGCGGCGAACGTTTGCGTTGCGGATTGGCCCGCGTACAAGAAAGATTCGACAAGAAGCAGCGTCGCGGCCGAGAGTCTGTCGTTCCCGCTGACTGAGCGATGGGTGCACCAGCCCAGCCAACCGCCCAAGCCTGCGTGGCCGGAACCGGGCAAGGAACTCAATCGCACGGACTTCGACTATGCGTTCCAGCCGGTCATAGCCGGCGGATTCGTCTACTTCGGATCTTCCGCCGACGATACGGTGCGTGCTCTGGATGTAGAGACGGGTGAACTCGTGTGGCAGTTCACGACGGATGGCCCGATCCGTTTCGCGCCCGCGATTGCTCGCGGCAAGGCTTTCGTCGCGTCGGACGACGGCTTTCTTTACTGCCTGGAAGCCAAGACGGGCAAGAGCGTGTGGCGATTCCGTGCGGGGCCTGGTAGCGATCGTATCATCGGCAATGATCGTTTGGTTGCGCGATATCCCTGTCGTAGCGGCGCACTGGTCGTCGACAACGTCGTGTACGTCACGGCAGGAATGTGGCCCACCGAAGGCGTGTACGTGTATGCGCTGGACGCCGACACTGGCAAGGAACTGTGGTGCAACGATAGCAGCGGAAATATCTACGTCGACCTGCCCCATGCCGTTGCGAACGGGTTCAGTGGAGTCGCACCGCAGGGATATCTGGTTGCCTCCGAGCACGTTCTGCTCGTCCCCACCGGCCGAAGCGTACCCGCAGCCTTCGATCGCCACACGGGCCGCTTGCTCCACTACAAGCCAGAGAAGACGCACTACAACTTGGCGCAATACGGCGGAGGCGTGTGGTGTACGGCGATCGACGACCTATACTTCCACACGTGCAACCGATTTCAGAATCCGTCCGAAGCACATATCGGCGAGGCGGAGCCGTCTTCTCAGGACGGCATGATCGTCTATCCGCTGGCGACGGGCGACCAGCTTTGCCACATTCCCGGCAAATACCGCGTCTTGGTCTCTGGCGACGTCGTCTACGCGGCCGGCAATGGCAGCATCGAGGCGATCGATCTGAATGTTGTGCGCCGGAAGACTAGAATCGGGCTGAACGATGCCCGCTGGACGACGCCTCACTCGGCGCGTGTATACTGCACGGCCATGGCCGGCGAGACGTTGCTGACCGGCAACGGCGACTCGATCGCGGCATTCAATTCTGCTGATGGCAAGCCGGTGTGGCGGGTCGATATGAAGGGCCAACAAGTGCGAGGGATGGCCGTCGCCGACGGGCGTCTTGTGGCCGCAACGCATACGGGGGAACTCCTGTGTTTCGGCCCCGGCAAGGATACCAGCGCCGCGCCGAAGCAGGTGAAGGAAGAACGGGCGTCGCCGACCATCACCAACAAGCAGCAGGACAGGGCGAAAGACATCATTCAGCGGTCGGGCAAGTCCGAAGGCTACGCCCTGGTAGTCGGCGAGCCGGACTGCCGCCTGGCCGAGGCGATCGCCCGGCAAACCCGGCTTCACGTCGTCGCTCTGCTCCGAGACGCGGCTCAAGTGACATCAGAACGCGAGCGACTCGTGAACGCAGGCATCTACGGCTCGCGCGTCGTGGTGCATCCGGAGCACCTGCGTCATCCACCCTATTTTGCAGACCTTGTCGTCGTCTCCGCGGCGGCAGAGGGCGTTTCGCCAACGGAGTGCTATCGCGTGCTTCGACCCTGCGGCGGCGTACTCTGCTTTCTTGGCTTCGACGACGACGCCAGGAAAAAGTTCGTCAGCGATGCGAACATCCCAGTGGGGCACGTTTCTAACGTGCCTGGCACGTCGGAGACGTGCCTCGCGACGATCGTCCGCGGCAAGCTGCCCGGCGCGGGCGAATGGCGATATCCCTGGGCGGACGGTGGACGCCGTGGCATCGGCAGCGAGAGCCGTGTGCGGCTTCCTGTCGAAGTGCTCTGGTTCGGCGGCCCCGGGCCGGGTCGATTCGTCGATCGCCACCTTATGCCCTCGCCGCCCGTTTCGACGAACGGCCGCGTCTTCGTTCAGGGCCAGAATCACGTCGTCGCCTTTGACGCGTACAACGGTCGCGAATTGTGGAGCCAATCGATCAAGGAGGTTGGCCGAGAATACGCGCAATACTACTCCAGCAGTCTCGTGGCTGACGATGACAGCGCATATGTCGTCCAGCGCGACAAGTGCTATCGTCTGGATCAGGCTACGGGCCAGACTGTGTCGACCTACACGATGCCGGAATCCGTGATCACGGGGACAGCCCCGCCGATCGTACCGGACTATGTGGATGTCGAGTGGCCGGCGACATGGCGGGTGATCGGGCCGCTCCCAAAGAGAAAGCCGCCTCTCTCGCACCAAACGCTCAAGAACGCTCCGCAACGCGTGACGGTGAACGGCAAGGAGTATGTCGCCTCCGAGTTGAAGGCAACAGGCGACATCATCGATTTCACCGCGATCTTCGAAGGCTACGGTTTGAAGCCTCTTCGCCCCGGCGAGAAACCATCCACGCATCCCCGCAGGGGAGAACAATTCAGCTACCATGACGTCGGCCGCATCTGCTATGCATTTGCCTCAATCGACTGCCCCAAGGCGGGCAAGCTGCTGATCGGTGCAGGGGCCGACTGGGGGATGCAGTGGTACCTGGACGGCGAACCGGTCTTCAACGCCTTGAGAAACGATAGTTCGTCCAGCCGTCGCGGCTTTTTCAACAGGACACCCTGTTCGCCGAAGGACGAGTTCTTCGATGTGGATGTCACAGCCGGCAAGCACGTACTGGCCGTCATGGTTACCGCAGGCAGCCGCGGTTGGGCGCTGGCGTCGGCCAGCATGGCTGGCAAGGCGAAGGAGCTGATGCCGATTGCCACCGGTGCCAATCCCAACGTGCCAAACCTCCGAGACTTGGTTTGGGGATACCTGTCCGTAACCGACGAGCTTCTGCTGGGCAGCTACAACGTCCCGGTCACGGCGGGACAACCGGCGGAATCACACCTGCTGTGGCGGTCGGAGAGCAAAGCCTTGTTCGCACTGAACAAGAAGGATGGATCGCTTCGATGGGTTTATCGCCCAAAGCTCGATCGGATCGTGGCCAATATCGAGATCGCTTTCGGCGATGGCCGCCTGTTCCTGATCGACGGCACGTCCAAAGCTGATTTGGTCAGAGCGAGACGCCGCAATCAGAAGATCGAAGCCGAACTCTCGCTGGTCGCGCTGGACCTGGCCGATGGCTCCGAGTTGTGGCGGCAGGACGACGTTCCGATGTTGGGAGATCGGAGCGTGTTGAGCCGACTGAAGACGAATATCACGCATCTGTTCATGGGGCAGCCGAGTTGGGGACACCTCGTGTATGCCGACGGCGTCGTGCTGTACGGCGCAAACGCAGCGTACGACGCGGCAACGGGCGAGCAAATGTGGCGGAAAGCGATCTCGCCCAAGAAGCTCCCCGTCATCTACGGTGATCGAATCATCACGTCTGATACGGCCTACGATCTTCGTACGGGCGAGCAATGTACGACCGAGGATGCGCTAACCGGCGAAAGCGTGCCGTGGCGTTACACGCGCGCGTACGGCTGCGGCCCGGTTGCCGGGTGTCAGAACGTGCTCTTCTTCCGATCCGGCGCCGATGGCTTCTTCGATATGGAAACCGAAGGGACCACAACCTTTGGCGGCGTAAGAGCAGGCTGCGCGCGGACGCTGCTGGCCGCGAACGGGCTGCTGATTCATCCGCAAGGCTACAGCGGGTGCTGTTGTTCCTACAACTACAAGACGAACCTGGCCTTCATCTCGGCACCGGACCGAGACGACACTTGGTACGTGTTCCCGCGTCGCGCGAGCAGTGGTCCGATCAAGCACATGGCCGTGAACTTCGGCGCCCCCGGCGACCGCAAGGACGCAAGAGGAACTGCTTGGCTTGGTTTCCCAAGGCCCATGCTCGCCAGCGCTTGTCCTGCCCCCATTGGCGTCTCGATGGACCAAGCCAAAAGCACTTACCGTCGCCGAATGACGGAAGCAATCGAGACCACGGACGCCCCTTGGGTCTACAGTTCGGGCCTATCCGGCCAGGGCCGCATCGCGATCGACGTGGCTCTCACGCCCGGCATCATCCTGCCACGAAGTGATGCGGCCCCAGCCGTCGATGGCAAGGTCGACGACGAGTGCTGGAAGGGCATCAAAGCCATTCCCTTTCAAAACACCCCGTTTTCCATGCTCGGTGCCAACGTCGATTTCCGTATGTTCCGCGATGCCGAGAACATCTACTTCGGTTATCACTGCCGATCCGTCACACCGACCTCGAAGGCTGGCCTGGACATCTACGTCGCGGATTCGGGCAGGAAAGCAGGTATCCATCTTGTCATCGGTCGAGACGGGCAAGCGACGGCAACGTTTGGCACAGTCGAAACGGGCAGGAAGACCGATCCCAACTGGCGGGGCGAGTGGCAGTCTGCCGTAAAGAAAACCGCCGACGGCTGGTCGGCCGAGGTGGCTCTGCCAATCAAGACATTGACCGAATCCGGGATGGACGTTCGAAGGCTTCAACTGAACTGCATGGCGCAGAGGTGGACGCCATCGACGTCCGAGGCCGTATTTCTGACCGATCCACTCTACAGCACGAAATTCAGAAGCTGCGTCGGCTTCCGCCGCGTCGTTCCCGCTCCCGGTGAACGGCCGAAGTCAAGATCGTTTACCGTTCGTCTACACTTCGGCGAATTCGAAGACGTGCGACCTGGGCAGCGAGTGTTCGACGTGGCCATCCAAGGCGAGACGGTTTTGAGAGGCTTGGACATCGCTCGCGAGGCGGGCGGCAGAAACAAACCGCTCGTCAAGGAGTTCAACGACATCGAAGCAAGTGAGCAAATCCTGATCGAACTAACGCAGAAAGGCCAGCCAACCGACGGTAGTGCGCTGCCTGTGATTTGCGGCGTCGAGGTCGTTCAGGGAGAATAGCCGGTGGACCAACAGAACCATGTTTTCAGGAGCAACCTTATGAAGAACACAGCACTTTGTCTATTGGTCGCAATCATTCCCGCATTCGTTGTTCGCGCAGGCGAAGAACCCGAGAGCAAACCTCCCGAATGGAAGGCTGGTGCCGCATCCGCCGTCATAACGCCCGAAAGCCCGTTGCGGATGGCTGGATACGGGGGGCGAAAGGAACCTGCCGAAGGCACCGAGCAGGATCTGTTCGCCAAAGCTCTTGCCATCGAAGACCAGGACGGCAGCCGGGTCGTGATTCTGACCATGGATTTGATCGGCGTGATCGAGCGGCTGCGGACGGCCGTTGCCGAACAGGTGCAGGAGAAATACAAGATCCCGCCTCACGCCTTGCTGATGAACGCCTCTCACACGCATTGTGGACCGGCTTATGGGCGCGACGAGGCTCAAGACTATTTTGACTCGTTGGCGAAGAAGTTGGTCGAACTCGTGGGGCAATCGCTTGACCGCTTGGAGTCGTCGTCGCTCAGCTATTGCCACGCCCGCTGTGGATTTGCCATGAATCGCCGCACGCCGACGGAGACCGGGTACCGGAACCATCCCAATCCCGAGGGGCCGGTCGATCACACGGTCCCCGTACTGCGAGTTGACGATGCCAAGGGCGAACTCCGCGCCGTGTTGTTCGGGTATGCCTGCCACAACACGAACATGGGCTTCTTGAAATGGCTGGGCGACTATGCCGGATATGCACAGGAGTATTTTCAGGAAGATCATCCCGGTGTAACCGCGCTGTTCATGATGGGGTGCAGTGCGGACCAGAATCCGTATCCACGCAGCGAGTTGAAATACGCCCAAAGGCACGGCCGTTCACTGGCGACGGCCGTCGAAGCCGCACTTGAAGTCAACCAGCGGACTTTCTTCCATCAACGCGCTCTCAAAGGCCCGTTGCGTTCGGTGCTGGAAACGGTCGCTCTGGAATCCGCCAAACCGGAGCGTCCCGATTTTGACTACCCCGTGCAGGTCGTCCGCTTCGGCAACGATCTCTCGATCATCGCGCTGGGCAACGAAGTGGTTGTCGATTACTCGTTGCGTCTGAAACGCGAACTCGCCAAGCCGGATGGTCCGGCCATTTGGGTCGCGGGGTACTCGAACGTCTATGACAATTACATTGCCAGCAAACGCGTTCTCGAGGAAGGCGGCTACGAAGCCAACTGCTGTCCGTGGAAACCCACGTTGGAGGAACGCATCGTGGGCAAGGTTCACGAACTGTACGGCCGGCTGAATCCGTAACGCGTGTCACGAGGTCTAGCAATGAAAACGAAACCGCGCGCTTCGACACGGCGAACCATTTGGCTCAAATGCCTGGCGGCGCTGATACTTTTCGCGGCGTTGCCGCTGATCGAACGGGCGCACGCGCAAAAAGTGCGGCTTTACCCTGATCCTGGCTACGGCCAGATGGGCGTGTATGCGAGCGGCCCCGATACCTACTTCGATTACCATTTGGCGAAGATGAAGCTCGGTGATACGTTTCCGAACAAGAAGCAGTTCTGGGCCGATCTGAAGGTGGACGAAGACCGCTGCGAGAGTTCGCATCGGCACGACATCTACTTCATCTACTGTGGCGAGCGATCCGAGTCGCTCCAGATCGTCAAGTCGCGAGTCGATGCCTGGCTGAAGGCGGAACCGGACATCCCCACGTATCCGGAATTGATCCCCGCGATTTGCATTGGCGAGGAGAACATACCCAGCCGCAATGCGGTTCTGGACGGTTCGGCGCAGCACATACGCGAGACGTATGGGATTCCCGTATTTCAGTTCTATTCGATGCCACTTTCGCCCGATCCCGACCTCACGGCAGATGGCTGGGTGTTTGATGCCTACGGCATGCAGAATGTCGAATTCCGCAAGCACCTGATGAAATACGTCGCGCTGGGCAAGCCCGTCGTTTGCATTCCTTGGGCGAGCGATCCGCACTGGACCGGATGGTCGAAGTCGTCCGACACGGCTGCCATGATCAACCGCGAGTGGCATCAGTTTCAGACGTGCATGGAGTTCGACGTTTCGTGTGCCGTCTTCGCCGTGGCGGGCCCTGGTGCCATGAATCCCTGGCTGGGCAGCCAGACAAAGCATATGGTCAAACTGCGCAACTGGCTTGGCACGAAACGCGAGGAAATGCACGCCTTCCAGGAAAACGATCTGCCGCTCCGCTCGGCCAATTTCTCAGCCCGCGACCGCAGCGTTCCCGTAGGCGGCGATCCGGAAGCTCCGAGTATCTACGAGGAGGACTTTTCCGGTTTCGGCTGGGTCCGCGATGCCGACATCCGCGGATTTCTCAACCTGGAACTCACTAGCCGTCCCGGCGATCCGGGTTTCCTGCTATTGAGAACAGGTGGTGTTCGGCGCGGGTCTCACGACCCCGCCGGGACATCTGACCGAAGGTCTCCGCAACCGCAACGAACAGGAGACCTGCGGTCGGGCCGAGTGCGGGGTCAGGAGACCCGCGCACAACCTAGTGGCAAAGTGCAAGCCTCGTTGACATACCGGTTCGAATCGTACTTCCTGATCGAGAGTGTGCGCGTCGTGCTCGACGCGTCCGCGCCTAACGCGAGTCGAAGCCGCAACGAAATCGCGCTCTCCACAGGTGAGCTTGGACAATCGTGGCCGCTGAGTGCCGTGCAGTCGGACGCGGACTCGATCCAACCGTTGGTGTTGAGCGACGACGAGCAACTCAAGGGACGTCACGTCTTCTACTTGCGGCTGAGCATGGAAAACGGTGTCGCGTCGACGGAACCTACTGCCAATCCGTCCCACGCGGGCCTACGGGCCAACCAACTCGATCGCTTACGAGTCGAGTGCGTTCATCAACCGCCGCCAACCGGAGCAACCGCGAAACTGGTTGCGGATGCTTACGGCAATCTATCTTACGAGGACGATTTCTCCACCACGCGATGGCGTCACCTGGGCAGCGTGACGGCTCGACACGAGAATCACGGCGGCTACCGCGAAGGCAAATTCTGGGTAGGTATGGTCGGGGGTTATGCGACGGCCACTGAAATTGTCCAGCGCGTATCGTCGTCGCGGGAACTCAAGGAGCTGGCGGTGACCGCGGACTGTTATGCGGATGGGAAGAACCTGGGCGGCAGCGCTATGCTGCGGGTGGCACCTCGCGGCGCGGCGCCAAAGTGGCAGGTCAGCACGAAAGGTCGCCATCGCGGACCGCTTCGACTGGAAGTCCCGTCCGAGGAGTTCGATGGTCTGCAGGAGTTTGACGTCAGCATCTTGCTCAAAAGCAACAGCGGCGTCGAACACGGCGAGAAAGCCTGTGCCACCGTGGATCGCTTGTCCGTTCACGCGCGATAGTCACACGGGAACCGGCGGAATGGCTCCTGCTCCCAGTGCCCGCGTCAAATCTGAAATGCCGGAGTCGCCTGGTTGGAGTTCAGCCTTCAGGCTGTCTTCGCGCACGCTGAAGCGTGAACTCCAACGTGTCGAGCGCAGATTAACGGGGCACTGGAGAACACTTCGGGATGCTGCTACGATCTTACCCATGCCCGGGTACGGGAAGAGGTCCCGCCGGCGGGCAGCGCCATTACGCTACCGCATTTCACGGAGAGAGAGACTTTGATGCAGCATGCCATTGGATTTGACAACGAAAAGTATTTGCAGGCGCAATCGGCCGCCATCCTGGATCGCGTTGAACGCTTCGGCAACAAGTTGTACCTGGAGTTCGGAGGAAAACTCCTGTTCGATTATCACGCCGCCAGGGTGCTGCCCGGTTTCGATCCGAATGTAAAAATGCGGTTGCTGACCAAGCTCAAGGAAGAGGCCGAAATTCTCCTGTGCATCCACGCTGGGGCCATTGAACGAAAGAAGATGCGGGCCGACTTCGGCATCACTTACGACGCCGACGCAATGAAATTGATCGACGACGTTCGCGAGTGGGGCATCGAACTGCGCGGCGTGGTCATCACGCGCTTCGACGGGCAGCCGGGGGCTGTGCAGTTCAAGAACAAGCTCGAGCGTCGCAATATTCCCGTCTATACGCACGCGCGGACTAAAGGCTACCCGGCGGACGTCGACCGGATTGTCAGCCCGGAAGGCTACGGCGCCAATCCGTACATCGAGACGGAGAAACCGCTGGTCGTCGTCACGGCGCCCGGTCCGGGCAGCGGCAAGCTGGCGACGTGCTTAGGCCAGATCTACCACGACTATCAGCATGGCATCCATTCGGGGTACGCAAAATTCGAGACCTTTCCCATTTGGAATTTGCCGCTTTCGCATCCGGTCAACGTGGCCTATGAGGCCGCCACGGCCGACCTGCACGACGTGAACTTGATCGACCCGTTCCATCTGGAGGCCTGCGGAGAAGCCGCCGTCAACTACAACCGCGACGTCGAGGCGTTCCCTGTCGTCGAGAAGATCCTGGAGCATATCACCGGAGGCGAGCCGATCTACCGTTCACCCACGGACATGGGCGTCAACCGCGCTACCGCCGGAATCGTCAACGACGAAGTGATCCAGGCGGCTGCACGCGCGGAGGTGATCCGGCGGTATTTCCGCTACAACTCGGAGTTCATCATGGGGCTGGCGGACGAACAGACTGTCCAGCGAATTCAGCGGCTGATGGAAGTCCAGCACCTCAAGCCGGAAGACCGCCCTGTCGTTGAACCCGCCCGGCAGGCCGCCGAGGAAGCTCAGGAGCAGGGGGAAGGTAACGAGGGCATATGCTGCGGCGCGGCCATCCAATTGAAGGACGGCAGCGTGGTCACTGGAAAGAACTCGCCTCTAATGCACGCTGCATCCAGCCTTGTGATCAATGCCGTAAAGCGTCTGGGAGGAGTGCCCCGCGAGATCCACTTGCTGGCCCCGAGCATCATCGAATCCGTAGCGCGGCTGAAGACAGATATCCTGGGCCGCAAGAACGTGAGCCTTGATCTGGAAGAGACACTTCTTGCGTTAGGCGTTAGCGTCACGGCGAATCCAACGGCGCAATTGTGCGTGGACACGCTGAAAGAACTGCGAGGCTGCGATGTCCACATGACACACCTCCCTACGCCCGGGGATGAAACCGGTTTGCGCCGGCTTGGCGTGCATTTGACTAGCGACCCGAGTTTTGCCACCAAGAATCTGTTCGCGTCCTGAGAACGTGTTTTGAGATTGTGCAAACTGCTCGGCACTGAGAGGCAGCCGAAGGCCCTGCTGCCTGGTCAAACGGCCATCTTCCAAGACAACGACCGCGAAAATGCGAAGGCTGAAGGGGAGTGATGCTGCGTCACGGAAGTCACATGAGAGACGAAACCGCTAATGAACGCTGATTCACGCTGAAGAAAATGGGATTTCGTCAGGACAAGGGATGTATGGCGACTCTTGGCTCTGACGTGCTGGCCCATAGATTCTCTTCGTAGCCGAATCAGCGTCCATAAGCGTGTATTAGCGGTTCGTTTATGCCGTCCTAACCTCGTGGTTGAAGAATTGAGAGAAATCAGCGGTGATCCGCTTGATGCGACGTTGGCTGTTCAAGTATTTGTTAGAATCACGGAGTGACGGGGCCGTCGCTGGGACGACCAAATGACGCGGAATAGCAGGCACGGGATTTGAAGCAATGAAGAAACATATGACTCGTCTGATTTGTGTGGGAACTGTGCTATTGGCCAACGCGAGCATCGCACGTGCGGCCGGGAGTGAATTGGTCATCGCGTCCAATGGCAGGGCCAGGGCCATCATCGTCGTCTCGGCCCAGGCGGAAAGCCATGAGAAACAAGCGGCGGATGATTTGGCGAAGTATATCGGGCTGATGTGCGGGGCTCAGCCCAAGATCGCGAATACCCAAGAGGCCATCGCCGCCGCCATGGCGGGCAAGACGCCGGTTCTGGTCGTGGGTCAGGAGGCCCTCAAGGCAAAGCCGGAACTTCGTGGTGTGCTCGGCCGTGTGCTCAAGAGGAAGCCGCACCTGCGGACCGATGGGATCGTGCTCCGACGTGAGGGCAATCGTGTGTACCTGGCCGGCAACAACGAGATGAGTCACTACTTTGCCGTCGCCGAATTATTGCGCCGTTGGGGCTGCCGCTGGTACATGCCCACCGACTTCGGCGAGTGCATCCCGGAACAGCGGAATCTGACGATTGGCGAGTTGGACTATGCGTATTCTTCGCCCTTCGAAATCCGCTCGTACTGGATCTCCTGGCTGGGCGACAACACCGGGGCCGCCGAGTTCCAGAAACGCAACATGATGACCGGCCGCAGCGACATGCCGCCCACCGGCCACGCATTGGGCAAGTACACCAAGGGCCTCGGCAAGGGCACATTCAACTTTCCCATCACCGACCCGAAGACCGCCCAGCACGTGGCCGAGCAGGTCGAGAAGAAGTATGCCGATGGCGGCGCGTTTTCGCTGGGCATGGAGGACGGATCGTACGATTCGAACTATCGCGGGGATGTGAAATTGATGAAGCTGCAGTGGGACAAGTACTTCATGCGCTGGTCCGTAACCGATCCGATGCTGGAGCTGTATAACAACGTGGCCCGCATTCTTCAGAAAGAACATCCCCGCAGCAGAGGGAAGATCGGTTTTCTGGCTTACGCCAACATGACCATACCGCCGGTGCGTGACATGGCGGCTGAGCGGTCGTTGTACTGTGAGCTGGCGCCCATTGACATCGACCCGAATCACGGCATGGACGATCCGCAATCGCCGCCGCGGCACGAATACCGGGACATAATGTACGCGTGGGCGAAGATCATGCAGGGCCGGCTGTGCATCTACGATTACGACCAGGGAATGCTGGTCTGGCGCGACATACCCAACCCTTCGCACCAGTCGTTCCGGCAGGACGTGAAGCACTATCAGAAGGCCGGCATCCTGGGCGTGAACACCGAGAGCCGAAACGCGATCGCGACGACGTTCCTGAACCTGTATCTACGGGCCCGGCTGTTGTGGAACCCGGACGAAGACGTGGACGCGCTCTTGGCAGACTTCTACGCGAAGTTCTACGGCCCCGCCGCCGAGCCGATGAGTGAATACTGGTCGGCGGTCTTCAAGGCATGGGAAGACACGATCGTCACGGAGCATGAACACTTTGTCGCCCCGGCCATCTACACGCCCGAGCTTCTGGCCGTACTGGCCAAGAATCTGCGAGAGGCCGAAGGGATCATCAATGGCGTCAAGGTCCAGGGCCGAGCGCTGACCCGGAACGAGCAGCTCTACATACAACGCATGAGGTTCACTCGCTTCAGTCACGACATCACCGCCGGCTACATGTCGATGGTCCGGGCAGCCGCCACCGATTGCGACTATGCCAAGGCCGTCGCTGCAGGTGAGCGGGCGTTGGCCATCCGTGAGCAACTCACGGACATGAACGGTACGTTCACTACGTACCGAAGATACAAGGTGGAAGATCGCGGCTACGCCTGGTGGCCGGGCGAGGTACGGCAGTATCGGGAACTGCTTCCTCTGATCAATGGCACCCAGGGCAAGCTCATCGCAAAGCTGCCCATCGACTGGGCCTTCCACCGCGATCCCGAACGCAAGGGTCTCGCGCGAGGCTACCACGCGAAGCCGGTGGATCTTTCACACTGGAACGAACACAAAGACGAATACGACCTGGACAGCCTCAAAGACTATCCCGTCGACCAGTGGGAGATGTTGCGAGCCGACCTTTATGCGCAGGCCCAGGGAATCCGCCATCCCGATCGGCAGAGCTTCTTGGGCGACATGTGGTATCGCACTGACGTGGAACTCACCGCCGACCACGCGCGGGGCGCCGTGCACGTTCGCTTCCCCGGTGTGTTCAACGAATGCTGGCTCTATGTGAATGGCCGGGAGGTGGCCCACCGTGAGCAGGGCAAACTGTATTGGCTGAACGATTACCGCTTCGAGTGGGATGTGGACTTGGCCGGCAAGCTCAAAGCGGGAAAGAACACACTTACCCTGCGCTGCAATTGCGAACACCATTTCGGAGGCATGTTCCGCCGTCCGTTTGTGTACCGAAAGACCACTCCGTGAGTCATGTGTTCCGCTTTCGCGACTCTGAGCCAACAGTTAGAATACAGGAGGGACCGAAAACACCCGTGTGCGGCTTCGACGCCTACCAACGGCATACGAGGAGACACATTATGGCCGAACACAAAACGGCGGACATAGACGAAGCTCTGACACTCGAACAGCGTCGTGCTTTCATGGGGCTGCCTCTTGAGGAGCGCCGCCGCCGGATGGCCGAGCAAGCGGACGGGATGCTGGAACACTACGAAGCGAAACAGGCCGCGGCCGACCGACAGCACTGGCAAGAAGGAGACATTGTCGAGTCCTAGCAGCCCGCCGATTCCGAGACGCGGCGAAATCTGGCTGGTCAGCTTTGATCCCACCGTCGGCACGGAAATCCGCAAGACGCGTCCGGCAATTGTGGTTAGCTCTGATGCCGTGGGCCGCCTGCCGATCAAGCTCGTTGCCCCGCTCACAGACTGGAAGCCCCGCTACGCACCCAACGTCTGGCACGTGCGCATCGCCCCGGACGGCGCAAACGGCTTGGCTAAGCCGTCCGCCGTTGATGTCTTGCAGATGCGAGGGATGGACACCGTGCGATTCGCGCGACGGTTGGGCGCGGTCTCGCCGGAAGTGATGGAGGAAATCATCTTGGCCATCGGTGCTGTCGTCGAGTACCCATGAAGCACGCCCGCGACGGATCATGAAGGTCGAGTGCAGGTCGTGGGCGCAATTAGACAGGCCAGGTATCAGGCAATTCGGCACCAATACTTATCCGGGGGGCACAATGAACTTCGTCAAGGCTGGCGTCATCGTCGTCTTATTGTCTGCGGTTTCATGGCAGTCCACCAATGCGGGCCTTTGTGCCGAGGACAAGTCGTGCAAGGTGTTTCTCTGTGGGTATGACAAGGAAGCGTTCCTGAGGGGGCCGGAATAGAGCGTTGGCTGCCGGTTTTGGGGATGCGGGTGTCGGGTGTCAGTTGTCAGTTGTCAGGTGTCAGGTGTCAGGTGTCGGGTGTCGGGTGCTGGGCGTTTGGTGCTGGGTCCTGACTACTGAGTACTGCGCACTGGGCACTGGGCACTGAGTACTGGGTACTGAGTACTGGGTGTCGTGGCGTGCCCCGACACCGTCTTCCCCGCACCCTCTTGCCCGACACCTGACACCCGACACCCGCATCTCGCATCCCGCCCCCCGGAAACCCTTGCATCAATTCGATAGAACACTGCATAATCAGGGTGGTCTTGTGCAATTCCAGGGCATTGCCGGGACAATTCTGTTCTGAGGAAATGTATCGCAATGTCCAGGATGATCTGCACGTTGGTCGTGGTTTTTCTTGTCTGGTCGTCGATTTCTGCGAGAGCCGACGCTGCAAACACTAGGCTCGACCAGGGGTCCGGAGTGTTGGCTGTCAGCGAAGACGGGGCCGCGACCGGTTCGTGGCGGATTACAGGCCCCGGTGACGTACTGCCGCAGGATTGCTTGCTTAGAACGGCTGCGGATGGGCCTTGCCTGATTCGTCTGCCCGAAGGAACATTGCACCTGGGAGCGAATTCGCAGGCACGATGGGATTTCTCTGCCCGGCAGGTAACGATCCACTGGGGACGAGCGTTGCTGTCAACCGGACACCAGTCAGGCTGGTCACTGGCTGCCGACACCTTGCTGGCTACGCCAGCGGCGAACTCGGTGGTGGAAGCGACCGTCGACAGCTCGTCTGCTCCTGCGCTGGCACTCATGGCCGGATCGGTCCGTGTTTCCTCTGCGGATGGCGACATCCAGGACTTCACAGGACCGGCTACGATCACCCTAGACGCCCAGCGCGGAGCCTTGTCATCCCGACCGCTCGCCCAAACGGACCGCGAACGTATCGCGGCCTGGACAGCCGTATGTCGGCAGTCTCAGGGTCTGGGACAACTGATGATCAAGGATGCACAGAGCGATTCGCCCGTGCGTTTGAACGTCGCCCGTTATCATGTGCATGTGGTGATTCAGCCGCCTGTGGCGCTGGTGCAAATCGACCAGTCGTTCTACAACCCGTTCAACAGTCAGCGGGAAGGGCAATTCGTTTTCAACTTGCCCCACGGAGCATCGGTCAGCCGTTTCGCCATGTACGTCACGCCGACGGAATTGATCGAAGGCGAACTGATCGAGCGGCAGCAGGCATCGCAGATCTACCAGACGATCGTCAACCGCCGGCGGGACCCCGCGATCCTGGAACAGATCGGCGATAATCTGTTCAAAATGCGGGTCTTCCCGATCTTCGCCAGGGACGAAAAGCGGATTCTCTTGGACTATACGCTGCCACTGGAGTCGGTGGCTGGCACGTATCAA
The DNA here is from genome assembly GCA_016784735.1 of Pirellulaceae bacterium. GTDB lineage: Bacteria > Planctomycetota > Planctomycetia > Pirellulales > Pirellulaceae > JADHUC01. The sequence goes on from JADHUC010000003.1 coordinate 80,051, forward strand.
TTTCGATTGCCTCTGTTGTCGGATTTGGAGCCGGTCTGGGATTTCCGAATCACGGGCACCATTCGCGGAGCGATTCCCAAAGCGTCCATCACTAGCGCGTCACATCCGAATCTGATCTTCCAGGACCGCGAGGACGGGTCCGTCAGGCTGGCGTTTCACAAGCAGAACTACCAGCCGGAAACGGACCTGGTACTGAGCTTCGCCAAGCAGGCGGATCGCCCACCCGCATTGCGTAGCTACGTCGTCAAGCCGGTATCGAAGCAACGCAACAAGCGAGGCAAGAAGGCAAAGAAAAGAGAGATGTACTTTCTGGCCGAGGTCCCGCCCCTTCCATCCGCGGCAGAACCGCCGCCAGTCGATGTGTTGCTGGTAGCGGATACTTCGTCCAGCGTCAAGGATCTGCAACCCGTACGCCGCGCAGTGCACCAAGTGGTCCGGAGCCTTCGGCCGGAGGACCGTGTGCGTTTGGTATGTGCCGACGTCGCCGTGCGCCCCTTGCACGAAGGCTGGCTGACGCCCCAGGGGCCCGACGCAAATCGCTTGGCGCAGGCGCTTCGAAGTTTGGATCAGGAGTTCTCGTTGGGTGGGACGGATCTGGACAGTTGTCTGCGCGAGGCGGTACAGGCCTTCGAGGATCAAGCGAACCGGCGACGGCTCGTCATTTACGTGGGCGATGGCGGTGACCAGTTCGGCCAGGCTCAACGGATCTTGCCCGATTGGCTCAAAGAGACGGGGGCCGTTTTGGTCGGCCTTGCCGTGCAGCGTGCCGAGCATCCCGTGGCAGACCTGAAATCGCTCGCTTCGGCAAGTGGCGGGCTGTGGTTCGATTTGACCGGCGACGTGCGCGGGCAGCGTGCGCTGTTCCAATGGCTGTTGGCCGGACTGCCTTCGCCGGAGATGGTCCAGCAGGTCACCATCGGCGGGGCAAAGTCCGACGACTTGTATTGGCCAGCGGCCTGGATCCCCGGCGAGCCACTGTTTGTGTACGGCCGGATGTCGCAGAGCCAGCAAGTGAAGCTCGCGATCAGACTCGGCCGCGGCTCGAACGCGGTGACGAAGCATTGGATCTTGTCCAACACCGAACAGGCAGATGATGTGTTCGTGGGCCGGCTTTGGGCGCAACGGCGTCTGGAGCAACTGCGGCGTTTGGACCCGGACAAGAAGGATGTGCGCGAGCAGATCATTGCCCTTTCGCAGGAGTGGAGTTTGCTGTCGCCGCACACGGCCTTTCTGGTGCTGGAAAGCGAATCGGACTACGAGCGATGGAATATCGACCGGCTGGTCCGCCACCGCTACTGGAAGCCGGCCGACTCGCTAACCACGGAACCGCTCCCGCGAGACTGGCTGGCCGCGGTAACGCCCTCCAGGCAGCCTCGCACGTCCGACGACGAATTCCAGGAGGCTCTGGAGACTGCGGGCAAGGCACTGGAGAAAGACGACTTGTCGAAAGCAAGCAGGTTACTGCGCGGGGTGGCCAGTTCGCGACAGGCCGTCGCGTCCAAAGAATACGCGCAGTTGGAACGACAGGTTCGCGAGCGTCAGCGGTCGCAAGCTTTGGAGCAGTCGCAGAAGTCGCCTCACAGGCTGTTGGACCTCGGCTTGCTGAGGGCTCGGTGGGATCTCCGGCCAAGTGTGCTACCGTTGGTTGGTTCGACGTTTCGTGCGAGCCCCGAGTTTCTCCGCCGCCATCCGCACGCAGAAGCGTTACTGAAAGAAATCAGCCCAAGCTCGCTGGCAGACGGTCGTACTCTGGAACAGCTTGCGTTGACGCTGGCGGAATTGACCGGAGCGAACGTAGCGTTGGACAGAAGGGCGCTGGACGATGTCGGTATTAGTGTCGATACGCGGATTGGCCGGGAGCCCCGGCGAGCAGACTCGATGGATCCCTTCGGTGCAGGCGCTCCGGCCGCCCCAGTCAATCCCTTTGGTGGCGATGATCCATTTGCCGACAATCCGCCGCGTGCTCAGGCCGTTCGCACGACTGCGCCCGAGGTTCAACCGGACGGGCGCAGCGTGGGACGTTTGTCGCTGCGGAGTTGCGTGCGGCATCTTCTGCGGCCGCTCGAGTTGGTGCTGATCGAAGAGCCTCATCGATTGCTCATCACCACGCCCGAAGAAGCGGAGGGACGGCTGACCACCGAGGTCTACCCGGTGGCGGACCTGTTGTATACGGACCGCGTCGCACCGTTGGCGTCGTTGAACGATCCCTACATGGACCGCCTGGAAACTGCCCGCAAACGCATCAATGCCAAACTGAAACGAACGACGACCCTCGAATACATGGAAGCGCCGCTGGAGGAAGTGGCTGCCAACCTGTCAGAACTGCTGAACGATGTCGTGTTGCTGGACGAAAGGGCGCTGGACGATGTGGGCATCGGAACGGACACGCCAATCACGGCCATGTATCGAGACGTCCCGGCGAAAGAGGCATTGCGGTGGGTCCTTGACGATCTGGAGTTGACTTTCGCGATTCAGGACGAAGCATTGGTCATAACCACTCCTGAAGAAGTCGAAGACCGAATGGAGGTACGCCTACACTCGGGTCGCGGCGTCCTGTACGAATTCCCGGCAGACACCTGGCCGGCTACTAGGCCCCCGTGGTTTGGATCTCCCATGATGGGATTCGGCGGAGGTGCCATGGGCGGTGGCATGGGCATGGGTGGCATGGGTATGGGGGCGGGCGGAGCGGCCCGCGCCGGATTCGGCGGTGGGATGGGCGGCATGGCCAGCGGTGCTGCTGGGGCGATTTCGGGATCAGGCATAGGACTTTCCAGCGGCGGAGATGCCGGGCAAGGGACTGTCTCGGGAGGCGAATCACCGGCGAGCTCCGAATCTGATATCGTAGCCGACGCCGCTACTTCGGAGGTGTCCGAGCAGCAATACAGCTATGACACGGACAGCATCATCGATCTGGTAACCACAACGATCGAGCCTCAAGGCTGGGATGAAGTGGGTGGACCTGGCAGCGTCGAGTTCTTCCCGAATACGCTCGATTTCGTATTCGCTCAAACCGCCCGAGTTCACGACGAGGTGGAAGCTCTGTTCGAACGATTGAAGTCGATGCCGCCACAGGTGGGCGACAAGCTCAATGCCCGTCCTGCGACAGTCCATTCGTTCACGCAGGACAGCCCCGGCCTTGCGGACTTCGATACTCTGATCGATTTGATCTCGTGCACGGTCGGGCCGCAAACATGGGACACGGTCGGCGGCCCCGGCAGCATCGAGGCGGAAGTTGTTCGCATGGCACTGATCGTCTCTCACACCGCAGACATGCACGGCGCAGTTTCGCGGTTACTGACCTTGTTCCGCCGCAGCCGTTACGAGTCTGTGCATAGGAGCCGGCCTTGGGAGACGGCTATGCTGGGTATGGCGCGCCGTGTGGATGGCGCGCCGAGCATCCCAGATCTGTACACATCGGGGCTTCTCTCGGAACTGCCTCAACCGGAACCTAAGGAACTGAATTTGCTCGGCGTCCGGCACGACCCGGCTGCGGGGCGGTGGCGGTGGCGCAGGACAGGGTCTGACGGCACGCAGGAGGAGTTCTCCATCCACCGTGCAGGTAGTCGCTTGGAGTGCCGGTTGCCGCATTGCACCTTACGGACCGAAGGCGACAGGACAGCCATCGGCTGGACGGGCCTCGAACTGGTCGAACACAGTGTCGGTGCCGAGGCGTTTCGCCAGATTCTGGACATACAACTGCCTTGGCTACCACACCGGACCAATCGTGAAATTGCTCGTCTATTTGAGGTGACCGCGGACGCGCCCGCGAACGAGGTGCCCAAACGAGATGAGGATCTCGTGTGGCTTCGACTGAAGCCCAACGGTGTTCCCCCCGGCGCCGGCACGTATCTCCAGATCGGGTATGCGAAAAATGACGGCCAGGCAACGGCCTGGGAAGCTTATGTCGACAGCAACCTGACCGCGCGGGTCCGGTTTGCCGATCGTAGTGACAACGGACCGCTACCAGAATTCCGAGTAGCTGTTTTGGAGGACGGGGAAGGTCGCGAGTTGGCTCGCTGGGAGCTGGTCGGGTCGGATGTGAACGTTGCCCAGATCTCCGAGCTGACAACAGGATGGGACGGCTACCTGCACTTGGATCTTCGCGCGCAAGAAGCCACGCTTGACGCCCCGCTGGCGGAATCCCTGGCAGCAATGCGCCAATTCGATTGGAACGAAGCTGCGCAGCGATTAAACCGTCTGCCCGAGGATCGCGCGGCTCATCCCTTGGTCCGGCTGCTTGATGCATGGATCCAGGAGAACGATCCCCGGCTCGGATCTGCTGAACACAAGCTGGCTCAGCTTTCCGAGGTCATGCAAAGCGGCCTACCGGACGTGGTACGCTGCGTTTCGCAGGACGCTTTTCCTTCGCTGTCGGACGAACAGTTGTATGCGCTCCTCGTGTTGCGGCCCGAGGCCGAGCGGTCGGGCGAGGATTGCCGTAGGTTGGCCCAAGTGGCCGCGGCACTGGACGAACGAGAGGACGCCCTGCGGCACGCCGAACGGGCTTCGGCTTTGGGAGTCGATGCCGACCACAAGACCGCGCTCGAACGGATGCGCGTCGAACTGTTGCTGGGCCTGGGCCTGGCAGCCCACGCAACTGCTGCAGCCGAAGCATGGGCGTCGGGCGAAAGCACGGGGCCGGATGACCTTGCGGCTATGGCCGAGATCCTTGCCCGATACGCTCAACGAGAACCGGCAGAACGTCTCTTCCGTGCGGCGTTGGCAAACGACGAACTGGCGCCTACTGCCCGTTATCGGCTTCTGCTCCGCTGGTCTGTCGCGCGCCAGGGCGTCGGACGGTGCGAGAAGCTACTGGAAGCGGCCGAACTCCATCCGTCCGATTCACGGCAACGTCGCGATTGCCTACGAGCTTTGCGCACGGAACTCAAGACCACCGCGCACGCCGCGACGGCAGGCCAGTTGGCTTCGATGACCGAGGACGCTGAACTGACTGCCGAATTACATCTCCGGCAGGCCGAACTGACCAGCGATGCGAAGCTCGCGGCGGACTTGGCCTGGAAGGTCTACGAGTCGGGCCGACTGGGTGATGGGCGACTCGGCTGGGCCACCCGTGTCTGGAACCGAGCCGAAGAGGCGTCACGAGTGATTCAAGCATGCGAGCAACTGCTCCGCGAGGGCCGAACTCTGCCCCCCGCCATAGCAGAACAACTGGTCCGGGCCTATCGCGATGCTGGCCGCAACAAGGAAGCAGATCGCGCCGCAAGCCGCGAAGATACCACCCTCGATCCATTATCCACACAACAGCCACGACCGACGGGAGGTTTCTTCTGAGGACTCGGCACGGCAGGTTAGCGGCCCGGCCGGGGATTTTTCCACACCGCCGTGTTGATGGCGAAGTACTTATTGACGAACGGCGGCTTTTTGCGGCTTGCGTACCACATCCGCAGAGAACCGTCCGGCAGCCGCATGATCGACTGGCTGGTGACGTAATGCGATTCCCATGCTCGGTCCGGATCGGGCCGGAACACTGGGTTGTTCGGGTGCTTGTACCATTTTAGTCCGTCAATACTCGCCGCGAACCCCAACGCCGTGGTACTGGATCGGGCGGACCAGTAGCTGCCGTACCACATCAGGTATGTTGGAGTCCCGGCTTTAGCCGGTCCGTTTTTGCCGCCTAAAGGCGGGACTCCAGCAATCTTCAACACCGTGGGATAGAACAGACGCGTCCTTTCCCATTTCTGGTCGACGACCACACACGGTTCAGGAGTAACGCTCCAGGATCGGCCATCCGGGCTGGAGGCGTGCCGGATGATCCACGGGTCGTTGGCGACATCAACGAACCACATTTGATAGCAGCGCCCCGTCTTGACCACGCTGGGAGCATACGCGTTCTCCAGCAGCGCTTCTGACGGTTCGGACCACCGAATTCCATCTTCGCTTGTCGCCTCGTGCAGCGTGTGCAAGCCCGACTCGCCTGCAAACCACGTGGAAGTAAACCACATGCGCAGCTTGCCGTCCTCGCGCAGCGTCGTGCCGTCCGGCTGACGCAACAGCGTGGGTGTCAGGACCGAGTGTTTGCCGTCGCCGAATTCGTAGACCGGCCGGTCGGAGTGCCGTACGAAGGAACGTCCATCGCTGCTGGCCGCCAGCCCAAGCCGAAATACCCGTTCGTGGACCGCGCCGGGCGAGCCACAGTACCAGAGCTTGAAAACGTCATCCTCGTAGGCGACGGCCGGGGCAAAGATGTGGGTGTCATCGAACGAGCCCGCCTCGCCCAGCGAAACAATGGGCCCATCCGTATCGCGCACCCATGATTGAGGCGTCTCTAGCCACGGTTGCACTGCCGGTGGCGGCGTCTCTGCTCCCTGGAGCGGCAGCGCCGCAACGGCGGCCAGCCAAGATAAACTAAGTACGCTTGGTGAAATGCGCCTCATGATCCATCTCCTCGATAACTTGGCCCGGCGCCGCCTCGGGCTTCCTCCCACACGTCGCCATTGTCCAGCGTGTGCCACTGCTTTGAACTGGTTCGGCTTTCCAAGCACTTGGATGCACCACAGTTCAAAGCAGTGCTGCCGATGCAGTATCCATCTCAAGTGGGCACCGTGCCGGTAGAGCGACGCTGTACGGCACTGCTTTCGATTGTGGTGGGCACTGATAAATGGACAGCGTCTACCAATCGAAAGCAGTGGCACACACTCGCCGGCTTCCTAATTCCTCCAGCCCTGCGAATTCCTAATTCGTGTCCCGACAATGGGCAGTCCGGCGAAGCCATGATGCAACGCTCAGTGTTTCGGCACAAGCAGGTGTGCGGGGCAGGAGGCAAAGATATTCGGAATGTCGATCAGCTCGAAGCCGTGATCTTCGACGATGTCGGTCGTCTCGAGCCAGCAGACCCTGCCCGCAAGACTGGCAGCGCCGATTTCATGTTCGACAGATCTGCTGACGTGCTTTTCTTCCAGGAGCACTCGGCCTTTCGGACTGAAGAGACGGAAGGTTGCTTTCTCGTTACCGCTACCTTTCAGCTTCAGACGAAAGGAACCTATCCCTCGCGGCACGTAGAAGAAGTAGCGAAACCGCTGTGTCTTGCCCCAACAGCCATGGATTGGGCCCGGCGAATAGAGAACCGCCTCCGTCGTTCCGGCTTCAACGCGAAAGGCGTTGTTGTGGGAAGTCACAGCCAGGACGTAGGCCCCCGGCTGATTGGCCTTCACCAGGATCTGCCGAGACTGGTTGAGCGGCACATCGTCGAATCGGATTTCCGACGAGTCTGGGAAGAAACAACGGACTGCTGTCGAAGATACGTAGTGGCCGAGCCGCACGTTGCGGATCGTGAACGACAACTCGTCACCAGGCTCGGCCTGGAAGACGAAGGTGTGCAGCCCGCGCAATTGCATTGGCGTCGGTTCGGGTGGGCTAGTTGGCAGAGCGGCCTTTGGTACGCCCACCCATGACCGCGCGTCCAGAAGCGTCTCGTGCAAGTGCAATGGTGTACCGGCTGGGAGCGGGCCGGGCCGCAGACGCGATTCGTAGTTGCCTGATGAGTCGAGGAACCTGTCCAGTTCCGCGTTCGTCGTGGCGAGCATGGACATGACCGATCCTCGGCGTTCTCGATCGTCGAACGCGCGGCTCAAGGCCCAGAACCAGTAGCCCTGCGTGCGGATGCTGCGGTGATACAGATTGCCCTTGAAGACTTCCAACAGATCGTCGTCCGCCCGTGAGCTAAGCGACAAACCTGGGACAAAGAGGATGGGCACATTCGCTTTGCTGCGTACGTAGTCCTGATATGCCAGGAAGTCTTCACCGTACCCGCCGGGATAAGTCGACTCGGGCCCAACCCAGCACGGTGTTTGGGGTGTCGAGAATCCTGCTGCCGCGGCACGAAACCACAAACTGTCCCGCCAGAGAAAGAAACCGAAAACGGCATGAGGATGGATCGCCTGGATGCGTTCCCGCGTTCTTCGAGCAAGAGCCCGGATACGTTCGAACTGCAAGGCAGTCAGTTCGTCGGTCAGTCCCTGTTGATCAATCCATTCCCTTCGTTCTTCGACGGACAGCGGCCCGAAGTCGAAGTCCAGTTTCATCGCCTTGACGAACTCGCCCAACGCATAATCCCCGAAGTCCAGTCCCGGCGGAGTCGCGCCACGCAGTGCGTACATCTCCGGATCAATCAGGAAACCGTCGATCTGGAATTCGTCCCCCTGCACCATGTTCGCAACGCGCAGGAATCGGTTCTCGACGACGCGGGTCCAGTAGATATCGTCTGTCGGTGCGAACATCGTACCGTTGTTGTGTCGACGGGGATTGCCCAGGATGCCGTCCTGGTAGTTACCTTGCGATCCGGCGAGATCGAGCATGTAGAACCAGTGCAGGCCGAGCTTTTTCGCAAGTCGAGATGACGGTTCGATCAGCTCATAGCTGCGAAGGGCGTCGGGCGTGCGCGCGCCCGGCTGGAGCTTCTGCGCCAGTTCGACATCGCCGCCCGGATCATTGGCGATCTCCAGCCTGCTGATGATAGCGTTCATCCCGCATTTCTTGGCAAGCGGGAAGAACTCCAACGGCGCGTTGTAGTTGTATCCTCCGCGAAACTTCTCCGTGCAGATCCATCTCAGTTTCGGGTGCAGGTCTTTTACGACGTCTTCCCCAAAGTCGTGTTGCCTTTCCTGGGCCGGCAGCTTCGCAGCCCAGAGAACAGCAACAAGACAGGCCAACCGGGTCAAATATCGTGGGCCCATCCCTTCGGGTTTGCTGCTGGTAAACATACCATCAGTCCTCCTCGATCCAGAATGCGTACAGCTTGGCATTCGTCAGGCGAAAGCGCAGACGTACGGGTGACTTGGGAAGTGCGGTTGCGTCTTTCCACGTCAACGACTGTCGCACGCTATCCGCGTCGGCCGGCCGGCAGTTGCCGAACGTGAACGGTGGCAACGGCTTCCCCGTCTCGTCCACGATCTCCGCGACGATGCTTCCGCCATCTGCATCGGCGTTGACAAAGACCTTGCCGGGTTCGAGTTCGAGCGGACGCGTTAGCAGCGTCCCCGGCTTGTCTCCCGCGTCGACAGACACGAAGCCATCGACCCTCAGCGTCCCCAGGCCGATGGCGCCCGTGCCGGGAGGATCGGGACGGCCCATATGGTCGCACGAGCGGCCGCTGTAGTAGAACCACAATTCGTCGCCCATGCGGATCGGCGGCATGGTCGAGGGAGCGTTGTTGCCGTAGTCCCAACTTCCCACGGCCGCACCGCATGGTACGAACGGCGTGCGCAGAGGACGCTCCCAATGCCTAGCGTTGTGGCTGACGGCGAGTTGAATATTTACTTTGTGACTGCTGTTGCTGTCGCCCGCATGATACATCCGCCACAATCCCAAGTACGCGGTTTCGTAGTAGAAAGTCGTCATTGCGTAGACTTGGTCGCCCGGCAAATCATCCTCATCCACGGTCGCCATGAAGTACGTGTCGGACCAGTTCCGGAAGTCGTCGCTCTCCGCGTAACCGCGCACGCGCTTCCCATTGCCTAGCATCTTCACCGAGGCGATCCACTTCCGGCGCACGGGGTCCCAGTTGACGGTGGTGCTGTCGTAACATTGGCTGAGGATGATGCCGTCGTCCTTCCAATGAATTCCGTCCGCAGACAGATACCGTCTGGTGCCGTTGCGTCGTATCACGCCCTTGAAGCGGCAGTTCGGATCGGGATCGCGTGGGTCGTACAGGATGCATGTGTTGCTCATGCCGTATCCGATGACGATGTTGTTCTGCTTCGAGTCGCGATATTCGTACAGGCCAAGCTCGGGCTTCTCCCAGACGATGCCGTCCTTGGACGTGGCGTAGCAGATGAAGGATTTTTCTTGGGGCCGCTCTTGTCTTGCGGCGTTGTAGGAATTCCAGGCCAGGTACCACATTCGGAACTTCGCCGTATCCGGCTCGCGATGGACCCCGCCGTACAGCAGCACTTGCGGTCCTTCCCACGGACGGTCCGCGACGACGAGCGGATTCTGCGGGTGCTTCTTGACGGGATGAAGCGTTCGGGCAAGCCCGATCATGCTCTCGACGACCCAGTCGTCGATGAACAGTTGCTTGGCACGGCCGACTGGTATCGGGTCAGGGGGCGCGGGAATGGTCGCACCGACATCCCGCAGACGCGGCTCGGCCGGACTAACCTTTGCCGCCTCCTTCAGCGGTCGGCCGACGCGGAACGAGTCCCAATACCCCGAGCCGGCATTCACACCACGGTCACGACCTAGCCGCGCATGGTGAAAAGTGCCCGCCGCGTACAGGTCTGTGAACACACCGATGAACTGCTCATCATCCGGCGGGCCTGCCCACAGCGCAACCTCTTCCCCCTTGCCACGACGGTGCAGAATGAAGCGTGTCCACTCGTTCTGCTTGAGCCCCCGGACGACCGCCTTCCGGCGGACGGACTCCCGACGTCCGTCCCGATCCGGCTTCGATGCATCGCCTTCCACGACATCGAGCGTGCAGACGGCCGAATCCGCCGCGTTTTCGACAAGCAGCTTCAGCCCCACGTTCACGTCAGACCTGTCGCGGGCGTCCCAAATTAGCCAATCCCTCAGTTCGACATTGCCTTCTCGAACCGGGCGAAACACGAACTCGATCACCGAGTCTTCTGCGCACTCGGGTGCATCGAATCGCCTCTGGACGGAAACTCGAACCGGCTGCTTCGCGGTTGTGTTCCGTATCGAGAGGCAGCGTTTCCCATCGAAGCCGAAGTCACTCAAGACGGCGGCCTTGCCTTCAGCTTCCGAGGTCCCCAAGATCTCGTGCAAGCCAACCGTCGCGACGCCGGCGTTCAGTGGGGCGAAGAAGCCGTCGGTGTAGTTCTCCAGATCGACATGCAGCGAACAGCCATCGGAACGATGCGGTGCGCTCGTGTGCTCGGCGAGTACGATGCCCGCACAGAGTGTGATCGCGCCGATAGGCAGCACTGGCAACAGGTGTATCTTCATAGCTACCTCACTCAGCGTTGGAGTCTCAACTTGCACGCGGGTGCCGCGTATATGATAACATCCTTCGCGGTCCGCGTGTTCCTGCGGGAGCATCTCGGTCTGGGAACCGGACCCCGTCAAACGCAGTGGCGGTTCCGAATTGCGCGAGGAGAATACGAGCATGATGAAGAACACGCAAATGAAGACTTCGTTCATCGCGACTTTGATGCTGAGTTTGCCAGGAACTCTTCTGATCGCTCAAGAACCATGGGTGATCGAATCGCCCGCGGATTGGAACGAGGCACAAGCTTCAGCAAATGGAATCACAATCGAAGACGACACGGTCGTTCTGGACCGTGCCGTCGAGGGCCAGTGGATGAGCAAATGGCATTCGTGGCAAGGCATGGTTGATTCGGCCGAGGTCGTGGTGGATGCGGAAATCGACCTGTTCGACAACAAGACGATCGAGATCCTGGTGGACGGCTCCGACACGCCGTTCACCAATGCCGTCGGGACACATCACGATTGGTATGGCCGCTGTATGATCGCCATCCTCGACAAGAACCGCTGGGTCATGGCGTTGCGCTCGGGCATAAACCACATCGAGTGGGCCGGGCGCGATGCGATTCACATCATCACGTCGAAGGATGAAGGTAGGACTTGGGGCAAACTGGACCGGTGGTTCGACGGCACACCCATCGACGGGATGCCCTTCGAAGATGGAGCCACTCACAGCGAACCCGGCCTCTACCGGATGCCCAACGGCGATCTCGTCCTACAGTTTTGGCGCACGAATTACAGTACCGGAACACGACAAATTCGTTCGACGGATGACGGAAAAACGTGGACGCCGGACATCGACCGGATCAGCGTCGTGGGCGTGACCGGCGCGGACGACGATCGAGTGATCGGGACGGAAGACTGGTTCATCGATCCCGAAAATCCGAACGACGTTTACATGGCCTTTCAGTATTTCCATTACAACTCGCAGTCCGGCACGCTGCTGGCGCGGACTCGTGACAACGGCAAGAGCTACAAGTTTCTGAGCTGGATTGGCCCCTTGGCCAATGACCGGAATCCGGACAGCGGGGCCACCTTCGAGCCGGCAATCGAGTACGTGGGGAATCGCACGATTGTGGCCGTCCTGCGTCACGCCTCCGGAAACCGCCACACCTTTCAGTCGATCAGCACCGACATGGGGCGGTCGTTTTCGAAACCCGTCGATATCTCGGACCTGGTCAATGGTGGAGTTAAGAACGGGCTTTGGCAACGCGTGCGGCTGTACAAAGACAGCAACCCGATCTTCCAGCACGGCAATCGGCTGGAGGATTACGCCACCGGTAAGGGCAGACTGTGGGGCTTCGGTCTGCACAGCAATGGAGGCGGCTATACGCGCAAACCCGTTGTCTATTGGTCGGATGACGATGGCAAGACATGGCAAGGGCCGCAACTGCTCCATGGTACGATGCACCCCGGCACAGATACGGGTTACGGAGACCTGAAACGCCGTGTAGACGGCACGTTCGTGGCCGCCACCTACTACGCCAATCGAAATTCGACGGTGGCGGATTTGGAGCAATATACGTTCGGCGGCGAGAGGGCGTGCTTGATGATCGAGGCAGATCGTAACGGGGACGGATCGCCGGATGCCAAATCGGGCTGGCGTGAGATCTACAACGGCCGAACCGTCTTCGTGCAGTCTTCTTTGTCAGCTCCACGTTGGCGGTTTCGGTTGCAACTCCAATCAAGCGACTCGGCCGATTCCCCGAAGATTCGCCGGCTCAAGATCACTCCGCGGAAGAGTTCTTGAATACCTGCTTCCGCGGGGATATCGCTGGCAATCCTCGCAGCCGTTGCTAGACTCGTACTTGTGCCGTTCGAGTTGGTCGCCCGGCATGGGCCGGTGCTTGAACGTCTATTGCCCAAACGATAAAGGGGAACAACCTTGCCATCCAATCTCCCATCGAAGCCGTTGATCGTGCTGATGCTCATCGCGATTGCGAGCGCCGTACCGGTTCTGGCCGAACCGGCGGGTGACACGCCGTGGGCGCGCGTGACCGAGGACGACAGGGCCATCAAGATCGAGACCGACAAACTCGAAGCAGTCATCCCCAAGAAGGACCCCAAACACTGGATGACCGGCATCGAAAAGGGGTCGTTTCTCGACAAAGCCACCGGCTTCCGCGAGGTCGGCGACGGGCTGATGGTCGTGGATTGGCTGATGGAAGCGGGCAGCGACGAGGCCTATGGCGATCAGCTTCACGCCCCAGACGGGCACGGCGTCGGCCGTTATCTCTGGCACACGAACGAAACCGAGCCGGCAAGGAAAGCCTACGCCGTCAACGCCCACGGCACCAGCCATCGCAAGCGCGCGATCGAGGGCCCTCAACTCTGCCACAGGATGAAGCCAGTACAACCTCAGATCACTCGTGGCGAAGACTTCATCGCGGTCAAGACAACCTACAACTACGAGTACGCCGTTCCCGGCCGCAACGCCGGATCGCTCTGGACGCAACTGATCGTGTTTCCCAAGGGAATGCGGTACTTCTTCTTGATGGACAGGATTGACAGCGTCAACGATTCGGACGAGATGTTCCTCCGCAACGACACGCCGGGCTGCGTGCGCCACGAACGCGGCGACACGTTCAGTGAGATGTACGTCAGCTACCTCGGCGGTCCCAAGGGCCAACGCATCCCATCCAGCGAGTTCTTTACCCCCTTCCCGCCCGATGCGAAGTTTGGCTATCGACGCGATACGCACAAGGCACCGAAGCATTTCATTCGCGCTTACCATCTACGCGATAAGAAGACCGGCAAAGACGGCCCCTGGCTCGCGGGCTTGACGCTCGAACCTACGATCGTCTACGAAGCATGGTGCAGCCAGCGGTTCGGGGGGATCATCGTCATGATCGAGGAAGTCTACGGCAAACCGATCAAGGCCGGCGAATCGTTCAGCGCTGCCCACATCGTCGGCTACTTCGAGACGATCGACGAAATGCACGCCGTGTACGAGAAACACAAGGGCCACACCGCCCTGAGCGTCGACGGCTCCGGATGGCGCCTGGTAGAATGAACGACACGAAAGGCCTTTGGCCAGACAAAGACTCCCGACCCCTTTCTTTGGCTATAGTGTCCAGCCGTCGCGGTACTCGCGGCGGAGGAACTTGTCGGCCTCGGGACAATTGGGCGCTCTGAGGTTTGCGGGGTCCCATTGGAGTTTTCTTCCGGTGCGGAAGGCCACGTTGCCCAACAGAACTGCCTCCGTCAGCGCGCCAGAGTAGTCGAAGTTGCACGTGGTTGGGGCGCCAGTCTTACAGGCGGTAATCCATTCCTGGTGATGGCCGGGCGAATCGGGGATGGTCGGTTCCGGCGGTTCGAAGTCGGCGAATTTCGACTCCGGAAACAGCTTCCGTCTGTTGAAATCGGCCATCAGCATTCCTTCACGTCCCACGAACAGCACACCAGATACGGGCCCTGATCCGCCACGTTTCCAAATGGGCAAGTTCTTCTCTTTCAAGACGGCCGGCGGCACGGGACCGTGATACCATGTGAGGTCAACCGGCGGAAGACCATCCCGACTGGGAAACTGGTAACGGATCGTCAACAAGCGTGGAGTCGTCTCCGGATGCACGGCAGGCCCCTCGGCTTCGACACTGGTGGGGTGCCGCAGCCGGAGCGCCCAGAATGGCAAGTCCATGTAGTGGCATCCCATGTCACCCAACAGCCCGTTGGCGAAAGCCCACCACCATCGCCACTGGCCCGGCACATAGCACGGGTCGTACGGGCGGAACGGAGCAGGCCCGAGCCAGAGATCCCAGTCAAGGGTCGCGGGCACCGCTAGGGGCTTTTCGGAGCGTGGTTTTGCGCTTCGGTCCTTGCCGCACCAAACATGCACTTCGTTCACCGGACCGATCGCCCCAGAGATGACTAGCTCGACGACGCGCCGGTAGTTGTCGGTGGCGTGCATTTGCGTGCCGATCTGCGTGGCCACGTTCTTCTTCGCGGCCAACTCGGCGACCGCCCGGGCCTCACAGACCGAATGCGCCAGCGGCTTTTCGCAATAACAGTGCTTGCCCATTTTCAAGGCCATGGCGGCGGCGGGCGCATGGGTGTGATCGGGCGTGCTAACGACCACCGCGTCGATTTGGTGTTGGAATTCGCCGAGCATCTTGCGGAAGTCACGGTATTTCTTGGCCCGGGGGAATTTCGCAAAAGCCGCAGCCGCCCGGTTCTGATCAACGTCGCACAACGCGACGATGTTCTCGTCAGCCACGCCGGCCAGGTTCCCCGCGCCTCGACCGCCGCATCCGATGACGGCAACGTCCAGCCTTTCATTCGCAGATCGAGACTCGGCCGCCGCCCACGTTCGGCCCGTCACAGGCCCGGCGGTGCTAAATGCGAGGCTTCCGACAAACTGGCGACGATTGATGATTGCCATGAAAAGCTCTCCGTCTAGTTTGACACGGCGAGAGAAGCATGGAACAGCTCAAGCTCAACGAGGACATGGTCTCCTTGACCAGCTTGTGCGGCGGTTGTTCGCGAGTTCGCTGACCAGGTGGCCGCCAATCAGCCTCCCACTTGATTCCCACCGGATCGGCCGCTCCGGTTCAGCGTCTGGTTATCCGACATTTCGGTTGCCGCAATCAAGTCTGGTGCGTCGTATCTCTTCGAGATTTTCCGACCGTGTGGGTCAACAATCCGATAGTGCCAGATTTGAAGCTTGTGGTGCCAGATCACGGATTCAATCGCCCCTGATCTCGGCGTTTTGTTTCGATAGTTTACCACAACATGAACCGAGTCACCCACGCTATACAATGATCGTTGTGGGTCATCGTCAAGATCCCGAACCGTCGTTGACCACCCGTGCGCGGGTTCGGCAACAGTTGAACTCGCAGGATCAAAGGTGAAGTATCTTTGCTGCTCGTGCGATTCAACCGAGTCTTGTTTGTCGCGGAGGTCAGTTCTTGATGGTTGAAAAATGCCGTCGATGAGAAAGTTGATGCGGGCACGAGTCAGGCTGACGTTTGAGTTTGGGCCACCACGAACGACGTTTGCGTCGTCGTTGTCCTGTCCATCGTCTTCCCACCAGCAGATCGTGCAGATGTCGTATTCACCACGTGCGTCGAGCGTGGCATAGCCACAGCAAGGGCACGCGCTCGGAAACCGATTGAATGGTGAATTTGGCTCGAACATCAATCAGTCGGGTAACTGAGTACTTCCGCTGCACGGGTGGTGTGTTGATATTCCAGTGGCCTGCACGAGAACGCGTGCTTTCGAAGGGGTAGTCTACGCTCCAAATGCAGGAAAGACAAGTATTTGGGACGGTGCCATGCGGGAATGCGGGGCGCGTTATCGTGCGTGGTCACGCACGAGCGCGCGCGGGGTTCGCTGCGCGTTATACTGCATCCGTTGGCTGGTGCGCAATCGTGCGTCCCGCTGCACGAGAACGCGCGGGTGTCGGTTCGGCGCGTGGCTGGGAGGAGTTCACGCGCCAACGGATCCTGAGCTGGCCGATATGCCGTTTCCATTCCTGCAAGGAGACAAACGTCGTGAAAAGTCTCATCATCTATTCGCAGCGACGGGACGATCACGGCCATGCTGTTCAATGCTCCCAGATTTGTTTCGCATTTCGAGTTTAGGACGCGACAAACATCATCAAGCTGTTTTGTCGCGCACACCAAGGAGTGTGCATTGATGACACAGACACGCATGGGGCTCTGGTGGCTGATGGTGGTTTGCGGTCTGCCGCCTTTGGCGGCTGAGGAAACCAAGCCGCTGAAGGAAGGTACGCAATACCTGCTGGGAATCGAACCCTTGAGGTCGCCCGAGGAGACCCTGCGGGGGCTCGTGGTGCGACCGGGTTTTCGGGTCGAGTTGGTTGCTGCCGAGCCAATGGTCACCGACCCAGTGGATATCGCCTTCGGGCCCGATGGGAAGCTGTGGGTCGTGGAAATGGCCGACTACCCGCTGGGAATGGACGGCCGGGGGAAGCCCGGTGGCCGGGTCCGTTATCTGGAGGATACGGACGGCGACGGCAAGTATGACAAATCGACGATTTTCCTGGAGAACGTCAATTATCCCAATGGCATCATGGCCTGGCGCGATGGTGTGCTGGTGACGGCCGCACCGGAGGTCTTCTATGCTGAAGACACCAATGGTGATGGAATGGCCGATGTCCGCCGAGTGCTGTTTGCAGGGTTCGGCGAGGGCAACCAACAGCATCGGGTCAACCATCCGCGCTGGGGACTGGACAATTGGGTCTATCTGGCCAACGGCGACGGCGGGGCTGGGGCCGGTGGCCTGATCCATTCGGTGAAGACGGGCGAGCACATAGACATCCGCGGCCGCGATCTCCGCGTTCGGCCTGACGAAGGACGGTTGGACGTGGTGACCGGCCAAGCACAGTTTGGCCGCTGTCGCGATGATTGGGGGAATTGGTTCGGCTGCAACAACCGCAACCCCGGCTGGCATTACGCCTTGGTCGATCATTACATCCGACGCAACCCTTACGTGGCGGCTCCGCCGGGTCGCATCAACCTGAGTCCTGATGCCGAACCGATCGCTTCGGGACGCGTGATCTCCTATCGTCGCGTTGGCTACCAGGTCCCGGAGAAAGGCGCCACCAAAGGGCGTTTCACGTCCGTAGGCGGCATGACCGTGTACCGTGACGAGTTGCTAGGGCCGGGGCTCTGTGGCGACGTCTTCACCAGCGATTCGGCGTTCAACGTGGTGCACCACATCGACGTCGCACCGGAAGGTGTGACATTCCTCGGCGGTCGGGCGCCCAACGAAGAGCAGACCGAGTTCCTCGCTTCGGACGATCCCTGGCTTCGGACCTGCGGGCTGCGGACCGGGCCGGACGGGGCTCTCTACGTCGTAGGGATGTACCGGCTGTCCATCGAACATCCTGAATGGATCGAAGATGAAGTCGAGGACATCTTGGATTTGCGCCTGGGTAATGACCGCGGCCGCATCTATCGCATCGTGCCTGCCGACAAGGAGCTGCGGCCTATCCTGCGGCTCGACCGCCTCGACACCGCTGGTCTGGTGGCGGCCCTGGACAGTCCCAACGGCCCTCAACGAGACCTGGCCCAGCAGATGCTCATTTGGCGTGGGGACCAAGCCGCGGTTGGGCCGCTGGAAGCGATGGTCACCCGCAGCCAGCGCGCCCTGGCAAGGCTGCACGCCATCTGTACGCTCGACGGCTTGGGAGCCCTACGCCCCGAGGTCCTTTTGAATGCCTTGGCTGACGAACATCCTGGCGTGCGCCGCCAGGCCATTCGGCTGGCCGAGGCGTTTCTTAAGTCCGACCCTGCGATAAGCGGGGCGCTGCTCAAGCTGGTCGACGACCCGGACCCGCAGGTGCAGATGCAATTGGCTTACAGTCTGGGCGAATGGGACGATGCGCGAGCAGGCCGGGCGTTGGGACGGTTGGCCCTGCGCCACGTCGATGATCCCTATTTGACGGCGGCCGCAATGAGTTCTGCTCCGGGCCATCTAGAGGCGATGCTCACGGCCATCCAGGAGGCTCCGGAGAGGACGCCAGCCCGTGACGAATTTATCATTCGACTCACCCAACTGCAAAAGGACATCCGAGAGTATCCCGACTTGGCGACCGAGCTGGAGGCGAAACGGCGTGCCCCGGTCGACCGCGGCACTGAGGGGGCGCTGAGCATCGAGGCCAGTCCGGAACGCCGGGCTGCACTGGCGAAATTCCGGCCGGTTCTCGACATGGAGGGCGATCCAGAGCGAGGCCGCGAAGTCTTCGTCGAAGCGACCTGTTCCACGTGTCACCGCATTGGCGGGCTGGGCCAGAAGATAGGGCCCGACATCGAGACATTGCTGGACCGCTCGCCGGAGATCCTCTTTGCGGCCGTCGTCGATCCCAACCGCTCGGTCAAAGCCCGCTATGTCCAGTACACGGCCGTCACCGCCAAGGGCTTGGCAATCACCGGCGTGCTGAGGGAAGAAACCAGCAACAGCATCACACTGGCGGACCCAAACGGCAAGCGGCACGTGATCCTTCGCAAGGACTTGGAGCAGTTGGTGAGCAACCGCCGCTCGCACATGCCCGAGGGGCTGGAAGGAAAGCTTACCTTGGAGCAGATGGCCGACCTGTTTGCCTTTGTGGGTCAACGGCGCGGGGCGCGGCCCAGGCAGGTTCCGGGAAACCACCCCGCTCTGGTAACGGCAGAACTTGACGGCTCTTTGCACTTGCTTCCGCGAAACTGCGAGATCTACGGCGGTCGAATCACCGTGCGCACGACACACATGGTCTGGTTCCATGAAAGTGCCGACGACCATGTGGCGTGGACGGTCGACGTTCCCAGTTCGGGTCGCTATGAGGTCTGGTTCGAGTGGGCCCAGATCGACCAGTACGCCGACAACCCGTTCGCCATCGAGGTCAAGGGGAGCGCGGAGCGGCTGACCGGCAAACTGCCGAGCACGGGCGGCTGGGAGAACTATCGCTGCGAGAAGTTCGGCACGCTGCAGTTGGAGTCCGGACGGCGGCGAATCATCCTGCGTGCGGATGGACCGGTCAAAACGGAACTGTCCGATCTGCGCGCGGTTCGCCTGGTGCCCGTTACAGATGCACAGTGGACCCGAGTCAAGACGCCCGCCGAAGCCCACGCAAGGGCTCTGGCCGACAAGGCTAATCAGGCTGGCGGTACCGTCGTTGGACCCTCGGCCGACAAATCGCTGTGTCTGTCAGCCGAAGCCGGCACGCCCAGCGGCGGGGGACTTGACTTCTTCCCTGAGAGCAAATCCTACGGGCCTTTTGCCGGGACGTGGCCCCGCGTGGTGTGGACGGTCGAAGTCCCAGCGCCGGTCACCTTCGAAGTGTGGTTGGAGTGGTCGGCCAAACAGGAATGGGCCGGCAAACGGTTTATCGTCGAAGCCGGGGAGAAGCGGTTTGTCAGCGCAATCCCAGAGAGCGACGGCGAGGACCAATGGGCTAAGAAGAGGTTCGGCACGCTGAGGCTGAAGGCCGGCCGACAGCGGATCCTCTTTCGGCCGGAGGAAGCGATCGCTGAAGGGCTGTGCTATCTCCGCGAGATTCGCCTCGTTCCCTCGGAAGCGAAGACCGTGCTTCCCACCCCCGACAGGCTCGTCGTGCTTACTTTCGACGACGGCACGAAGACCGATGTGACCTTTGTCGCCCCGCTATTGAAGGAATACGGTTTCGGCGCGACGTTTTTCATTAGCGAAGGCAAAGGTTTTCCGGACGACAAACAGACCTACATGACGTGGGAGGAAGTCCGCAAACTGCACGAGTGGGGTTTTGAAATCGGCAACCACACTCGGCACCATCGGGACGCCAGTCGGCAATCGGCCGAGGAATTTCGCGCCGACGTGGAGTACATCGAAACGCGTTGCCAGCAACACGGGATCCCCAGGCCCAGATCGTTCTGCTACCCTGGCTATCTTCACGGCCCAACGGCGGTTCGGGTGCTTCAGGAAAAGGACTACCTGTTCGCCCGTCGTGGGTCGTTGCCGGAGATTCCCTATGCCGAAGAGGGCACGATAGGCTTCGCCTACGATCCTAAGATCGGCCATCCCCTGTTGATTCCTTCGGCGGCCAACGCAGGCCCGAAATGCGGATTGGACGAGCTGATTCGCGCGGCCCAGATGGCCACGGATGGCAAAATCGCCGTATTGACGTTCCACGGAGTACCTGATCCCCGTGCCCCGTACGTTTCCATGGACCCGAAAGACTTCCGGAAGTTCTTGGACTATCTCCGCGACCAACGATACAAGGTCATCGCCCTGCGCGACTTGGCCGAGTACATCGAGCCGGCACGGCCCAGGCAACGCGCCGAACTGAAGCCTCTGCCGCTTTCCTACCGTAACGATGGATTCTCTCTATACTACGCCACCAAACCGCCTATGACTCGGGCGATTCTGGAGAAGCGTTTCATCGATCCGTTGGCCGACTCCAGCGTGAAAACGCTGGTCTGGGGTATCGGCCCGGGGGGAGGCGGCGTGCTCACCTTCAACACCAAGGTAGGTGAGATCTACGGCGACCACCTCAGCGAAGCGGAATGGAAGGTGTGCCGGCCCCAGGACCGCTGGGTGAACCAGAACGTCCACGCCCTGATTGAGGAAGCGGGCTGCCCGTTGCACATTGTTGCCCAAAGGGCCCACCAGCTCGGCATGAAGGCATACGGCCGCTTTCCCATGCAGCGAGGCTACGGGCCAAAGACGCTGGACCGATTCATGGGCGTGGTCTTCACTGGTCAGTTCTCCCGAAAGCATCCGGAGTACTGGATTCCCGGCACGAGCTTCTACCTCGACTTCAAACACAAGGGGGTTCGCGATTTCAAGCTGGCCATCATACGCGAAGCAGTGGAAGCGGGCCTGGACGGAATCTTCATGGATTTCTGCACCAAGCCCGGCCCATTCTTCACGCACCCCGATTGCCAGATCATGACCCAATTCGTGCGGGATTGCCGCAAGATGCTGGACGAGATCGAAACCCGGCAGAAACGCGAACTCGATATCATGGTGCGGGTCCCATGTCGCGGGGCCAAAGAACTGGGGCTGGACTGGGAAACCTGGATGCGCGAGCAACTGATAGATTGCCTCGTCCCGGCGTTTGCCCAAACGGGCCCTGGCAAGATGGGCTACCAGTTCTTCCTGCCCGCCGACCGATTTGTGGCAATCGGCAAGGAAACCGGCTGCAAGGTGTACGGCTTCATCTGGCACGACCTCGGTATCGTGAGTCACGACCCGGCCCCTGACGGCAAAATCCGTTACGCCCAGCTCATGAACCGAGAGATGTTCACAGCGCAAGCCCTCTCGCATCACCAGTCGGGGGTCGACGGGATTCATTTGGCGTGGGGTTGGGGAGACGAATGGGCCAAACGCTCCTGGGCGAACGATTTGTCCGACCCCGACAAGCTCAAGTTCGCCGACAAACACTACATGGTGGATGTGGGCGCTCACATTCCCATCGACTTTGCCCTCCCGTCCGAAGCTCCCTTCACCGCTGAAGCAGGAATACCGTTGCGGATCGCTGACAATGTTCCCGAGGCCCAGGCTCAAGGTTATCGAGTGACAGCGACATTGGTTTTCCACTCTCGCGGCGTGAAAGAGGGCGAGAGTGTTTCGGTCTATGTAAACGGACAAGGCCCCGTGACGGTCTCCGGCGGCTCGGCTGAGGAAGCGGCCAAGCAGGAGCCGATCAGGTGGAAGATGAAATCGGGCGGGTCGCTGTTACACGCGGGGTCATGGATCTTCGAACCGGACTGGTGGAAGCGGGGCGAGCATCGCGTGGCCATCGAGGCTGCCTGGTTGCGCCCAGGAAACAACACCATCAAGTTCGTCTACTTCCGTGACTCTGAACAGGTAGAGCCAAAGTACTGGATATCGTTTATCGACTTGCTGCTCAACTACGACGATCAGCCGATGATCATTCAGTGACAACTCGATACACATGAACATCGAACGGTTCATAGTGGTCGCTGAACGTCGTCTTATCGTCGCTTGGCTCCGGCGACGGACGGTTTTCGAACAGACGTTGAACTGACTGGATAGCCGACGGGAAGGTGTATATTGCGTTCAACACCGCGTCGGCCAGGTTGACGGTCAGCAAGACGTAGCCGCCATCGGGGTGCGGCTTCATCAGGCAACGAATCGGGTCGTCGCTGATCGACTCGCCCTTCACTTCGACGCTGTAGTCCACGTCGCCGACCGTAGGGGACAGTAGCGACGGTGTCAGTTCGGCGATCTCCTTGTTGATCTGTGTCGCAGCCATCCACAGCGCCTTGGCGGCGGCTAGATCCATTGGGCGAGCGGGCGATGGTTTCGGCTTGCCAGGGCCGGGATCCAGATACTGCACCTGCGGGTCGGGCGACATGCCGATCACGTGGCCGTCGCGGCATACGTAGGTGTCCCAGCAAAAGTAGATGATGCCGGTGGCACCGTGAATCAGGCCGGCGTACACTTGCGCGCGAAGCTGCATCGGCGTCGGATGCCGAAACGGAAACGAACCCGCTCCCTGCACCCGAAAGGCCCCAACGATCAGCCACACCGGCTTCTGCTCTTGGTTGGCCGCGGCGGCCAGGTTTACCGTCCGGTCGATGCCATTACTAAGCTCCTCGCCGCCGATTGAGCGTGCGCGGTGTTGCCGATTCATGATCGGATAGTTATCGTGACATGCCACATCGCCGGCGGTATTCCACTTCGTCCACCACTCGGTAGCCGGCGGCGTGATCCAGGGCACATCGTTGACGAACACGACGCGTCCAGGGGCCTCCTTGTTGATTCCCGCCTTGTACTCAAGGAACTCGTCGAACTTCCCCTGCATGTCCTTTCCCCAGAAGCTGCCGGTGGGCTCGTCGCACCAGACGTTGCCCAGCCAGTTGGGGTGATCTTTCGACTTGGCCGCGTCTTCCTTCGTGAGATGTCCCATGTACACGACCTGAAGATTGTGGTCGGCCGCTGCGCTGAGAGTACCCTCCAACTTGCGCCCGTGCCACGGCCACATCGTATTGAACCCGGCGTCGGTCAGCGTCTTCAGATCGTATTTGTGCCCGTAGATTTCACCAATCGGATTGCCCCAAATGCCGATCTGGAAGAAGGACCGTTTGGAATCGTAAGTCATCAACCGATTACCGGTCCTATCCGTGTGCGGCACGCCTTCCTGGTAGATGCATTGGACGGCATCAAGATCACGCACCGCATCGCGCGACTTCTGATCCTCTTCAGCCGACGCATACGGGGGAGCGATGGTAAGAGCCGCTGCGGTCACGGCGATCAGAACGTGAACGACGTGGGTACGAGGCAGTCTCATGTGTCATAGCTCCAATTAGCATCCCAAATATGACAAAAAGGGTGCCGGACAGAAAGATGAGAGGACATCTTACGACATAAACGCTTCCGGTTTCGCTCGTAAACGAAAACGGGATGGGGTCATGATAGCCAATGCTGAATTGCCGTTGTCACGACGATGCGTCAACGACTTCGAGCTTCAATCCCAGGACCTCGGCTATGGCTTCGATATTGGAGAGCTTTGCGTCTCGGCCGTATTCAACGTCCTTTACGGTGTTGGAATTCGGGATTCCGGCTTGTTTAGCCACTGCGTAATACGTGAGTCCGCGTGCCTTCCTCGCTTTCCGCAGTTCCGCGGCGATACCTGTGCGCACAGGTTGGTGCTTTTTCTCTTTCGCAGGTGGAAACTCTTTCATGACCTGGTCGCGTATCTTGGCGTGGCGCGCTTTCTCCTCGCCCGTCAACTTGCGGACAATACGTTTAGTTTTCTTCTTCGCCATCTCGTTTGCGCCCTTCACCTAAGGTTCGGGAACTTCGTAGGCCGTCACAGGCAGTATTGTGATATCGTCAATCCACTCGAATACCACGATGACATATTCGTCGGCAGGCGTGTAGCCGAACACGCACGGGCGACCGCTGGAATCGCTGGCCTCTTGCTCGTCGGCCTGTTTCAGCACAAACTCAACGTCCTCCGGCGTCAAGTCGTGTTCGTCGATATGCTCGACGTTCCCGCCTTCTTCGTAATCCCAAATCACCTGCAGGAAGTTCATTCGCACGTCCCCGAATGCGATTTGAATTATAGCATTCCATTGCAATATTGCAATATATTGCGATAATGGCGGCAAACGAACATTGCCGTGTGAACGCTGCTGTGGCCGTCGAAAGCACCGCGTCTCCCGCTTCGATCAGTCGGCTATGAACTGAAACGAAAGAAGCCTTGCATTGCGGATGACGAAGCGCAGACGGATAGGCTTATCGGCCAGCGAACTGACGTCGCTCGATCCGTTCCACGTCACGGCCTTTCGGATATGGTTGCCGGTGATCTTGTCGGCGTCATCGATCGTGAAATCTTTGATCGCGGTCCCGGATTCGTCTTGAAACTCCACTTGGACGGTTCCGGCAGCGGTGGTTTCGACGTTCAGTTCCAGTCGGTCGCCAGCGAACCGAATTGGCGGCGTGGTGATCTGGCCGCCGTCATGACCGGCGTCGGCGGAGACGAAACCGTCCGGTCGAAGCACCGCGCGGCTGATGCCGCTTAAACGCTTGCCGCCGGATGCGGGGTCGATGTTGCCGTTATGGTCGCGGTTCGAACCGACGTAGTAGATCCACAACTCGTCGCCCATGCGGATGGGATGCGGCATGGCCCAGACCCATCGCGAGTCGAAGCGTCCGTCCGGTCCGGTCGCCATGAACGGCTGCCGCGAAGCTCGCTGAAAGGACTTTCCGTCGCGGCTGACCGCCAGCCTCACGTCAAACGAAGACGGTCCCAATCCCTTCAACGGTTTCCGCTCGCGCCAGTGCCAGTAGGCTTGAGCCAGCATGATGTAAACGTCATCGGCTTCGGCATACCGGAAGACGTCGGCTCCGTAATAGTCGACGGGCGGTTGAGCGGTGGGCGTCTCGTGCGTGGCCAGGTCGATTTCGTCGGCTTCCATGACCACACTCTGATTGCTCCAGTGCAGCAAATCGTCTGATTCCAGACGTCGCACCGTGCGATAGCTCGCCTCGCTTGGTTGCAGACGTACCCACCGACGCGTGTAAATCGCGTAACGCTCGATTCTCGGGTCCCAAAAAACAATGCTTTGCGTGTCCCAGCCGCCGGGCCCCGGATTGAGTCGGGCGAAGTGCTTCCATCGCAAGCCGTCCGGCGAGCTATGCATATGGAACTGGCCCGTGGGATACACTTTGGCCTGCGTCTTGTAGCGGTGTTCGGGCGGCGCTTTCGGATCGATCCACACCGAGCAGCCTCCGATCACGCCCGGCAAGACGACGTTGTTCGCGTCCGAGCCATCCATCTCGTGCAGATTGAGCAGCGGCTTGGTGAAATGCAAACCGTCTTCCGATTCGGCGTAACACACGCGCCGCGTGTGGTCGTAGGGACCTGGGCCGGTCGGTCGAATGAGGTCGTACCAGATTCTTACTTTGCCGTTTTCTTTCAGCACGCTCGAATAGACGCCTATCGACGCTCCCTGTTCCCACGGCGCGTCCGGAGCAATCAAGACTCGGTCATCGCGGCGCGGTGGATTCATGGTCAACTTCACGCCACGGCTCGTTTCCATGAACCGATCGTCAATGAAGAGCTGCTTACGCGAACCGGCGTCGATAGCCGTTCGGCCCTCGTCTCCTTTGGCTTTCACACGCGTGGACAGCACACCTCCTGCCGCCGTGAGCCCCAGTGCGCATGTGGACTTCAACCATTCGCGTCGAGAAAGAGCATCGATAGTCATGGCGTTATTCCGTTGACAGTTTGAAATATCCGCTACGTCGTTTAACCCGAAGCCGGAGGCGATGGCGGGAACAGGATGGATTATCCACACGTAGCGCCCGCCATCGCCTCCGGCTTCGGGTTAAACGAGGGCACGACAACCGGCGGCATTATACTCCGTTGGCCTACAGGATGTTGTTGGCCGGGTCATTCGGGCGCTCGAAGCTGAATCCGCCAGGCATGCTGGGTCGTGGTGTTGTCGACGGCCAAGCGATCCTCCTTCACAAGAATTTGGACCGGTCCTTCCGGTGTGTCGATTGACCAGCCGTCAGCAACTTCTTGCCACGGCTGTGCCTGCTCGTCGGGTCCGAAGACGCAGAACGCCGACAGGATTCGGCAGTGGTCATCTTCTGTTTCGATCTCGACGAACGGCTCGTGACGCTGAGTGTAAGGATTGCCGAGTCGGTCTTTGTCGTACGGCGGTTGATACTCGTGTCGATCGAGCCTCAGTTCCGCCTCGCCATCCAATCGCTGGGCTCGACATGCAAGTGTGGCTTTGTCCCTACGCACCATGAAGCGTCCTTCGCCATCCGGCTCGGCCGGCGCAATGGTGTGCCAGCGCAGGTTGATCGGTTCTCTAGCGACCAGCTTCGCTTCGTCGAGCACGACGGCGACCCGCGGGAGCAGATGAACCACACGGCGCAGGACATGACGCCCTTCGCCGTACGCCTCGCTTAAGTCCATGGTCCACGCACCGCCGCGCTGGTCGTCGAATTCGGCGTTAAGTATCTTGCCGCGCCGAGCCCTGCCAAGGGGAATGCCGCCGGTCTCGTTCGTTCCGAACACCAGTACATTGTGCCCCCGTTGCTGATAATTGTAGTAGCGTTCCTTGTGACTTCGAGGGTAGCCGGGTGGCGAACCGAGATCGACGATCAGCCGTTCCCCATATCCGTCGATACACACCTGTCCCCAATCGGCATGGCCGTGGTAGTCCTCCTGTGCCGCCTTGGCGTAGACGACTGACGTCGTGCCTTCGGGGTCCCAACTGCTACGGCTCGTGAGAATCTCCGCCTGATTGTGGTACGCACGGCCGAGTGGCAAGCGGCCGTGTGGCGACTGGGCCTCGATGATTGGATCGTACCATAGTAGTTCCAGTGCCCGTCGGTGGTGGGTCGGCAGTACAAGGTCGGCGTACTGGAGGTAGAACCATTGGATCATCGGATCACGCAGCGCCGAGGCTACGGCGCACAGATGAGTGACGACTGGCGGCATGTCCGGCGCGGGATCACCGAAGCCCAACACGCGACCTGGCGGCACCGTCGAGTACATGTACCATCGGCAATGGTCCGACAGGCCGTATTGCTCCAGCGGATTCTTCTTGCCGCTACTGGCGTAACGTTCGGCGAGGAAGTAGTCCACGACGTACATGGTCGATCCCGAGTACTGCACGCTCTCGTTGAACTCGCCTTCGGGGCCGAAGATGCCCATGTACCGTTCCATGCGCGGGCGTGCCAGTTCGACCAGCCAAGTCGAATCGGGATGGTCCGGGCCCAGTGCCATGCCAAGGATGCCGAAACCGCCCACGATGCAGGTCATCCAATTGCTGTGCCTGTTGACCCAATGTTCGCCGGCCTCGACGCCCGCCTTGAAGGGCCGGACGGCGCAGCGGTCGAGACCTTCGAGGAATCGCCGGCGCTCGTCGTCCGTGAGCGAGCCATGCAGCCAATCGTACGCCATGCCCAGCGCCCTGGCGAGTTGGCCGTGTCGCAGGTCGGCCTTCAGTCCGACCTGGATGTGCGCCTTGTCTGCCCACTCTGGCCATTGCTCGGGATCGAACAACGCCTCGATCTGCCGCAGAGCTGCGTCTGCGTAGCGGCGTTCGCTTGTGATCAACGCCACCAGGGCCGCGTCCGTGATCCGGTTGGCCGTGGTGGCTACCACGTGGAAGTTGCGATTCCCTTCCCCGGGCGCGATCGGTTCCTGCTTCATCTCTTCTTCGACTTTGGCCACGAGCTGCTTCCACAGCTCGGCAGCATGTCCCTCCCGGATGCCGCTACGAACCTCCTCCAGCGACCGAAGGCCCTCGATCTTCTCTCCAGTGACGAAGATCCAGGGACGCTCCTCGGGATCTCCCCTCGTTGTATCCGCTTCCGCAGCACCGGCGACTGCCGTCCATGCCGCGATGAGGGTCATCGCGAGACAGCCGGTCGTTTCTGTTTTTCGGAGAGTTCTACTCTGTTTCACGACGTTTGCCCTCCATCGCCGATTGGAGTGAGAAGCCCATTGGCGTCTCTTTTCGCAATTCGACCCACTTCGATTTTATCAACGCACGAGAAAAGGCACGAGAAAAGGGGTCGGGAGTCGTTATTGCGAAAAGCCTCCCACCCTTTTCCTCCGTAAAGCACGAATGAAGGATAGTCAGATCCAAGCAGCGTTCTACGATTCGCCGAAGATCCAATAGGCGAGACCCTCAGCGGCATTCTGTGATTGGAGATCGCGGTCTGGCGGTGGTGTGTTGGCTTGGAACAATAGCTTGATGTCTTCCAACAAACGCATGCCGTCTCCGTAATACGAATGCCCCAACAGGTCGGTGGGGATTTCGGATGCGTCCACCGTGTCCATGTCGTCGGCTACGACGATTCTGCGACTCGAATCACCCGCGCGCGGGTAGTCGTTGAACGCATACGACATGTGCAAGGCCAAGTCGCAGCGGGAGCAGTACAAGGTGGTTCGCCTTCCCTTGAGTGCGAGGCGAGGGACAATGTGATCCCGGAACACGTCCGCGTCGATGTCGGGGGCCGCCAGGATGATTTGATCGAACAGCCGATCGTCGCCTTCGATCTCGGCGATGGCACGGCTGACGGCGTCGCCGCCCATGCTGTGGGCAATCACATGAATCCGTCCGGCATCGATGTTCTCGGCCACGTCCACCAAGAAGCGTTTGATGTGTTCCTTGCTGTAGCCGATTTCGTTTCGGTCCGCAGGATAGTGTCTCAAGCTGCCTCTGGATGGCCAACTGTAGAACAACGGTACGCCCGGGAACTTCAGATCGTAGTGGATCTGTGCCGTGCGTTGAGCCGCCTTCTCGAAAGTCACGTTGAATCCGTGGACAAACACAAAACAGTCGTGCGCGCCGACCTCGCGAGAAGACAATTCCTTTCGGATTTCGTTGTAAAATGCCTTGTCGTCCAACAACGTCGTCCGCTTGAGCACCACGTGTTCTTTCTCGTCTTCCGGTCCAAGCAGCGGCCGTTCGACTTCGCCGATCTCGTGCGTAGGAGGCAGCGTCACGTCGCAATGGCCGTAACGGATCGACCCTTGCGGATCACGTCGAGGGCCGAATTCGGCACCGGCGTGTTGCGCGTAGGTCTCTCGTACCGCCGAGTTCAGTTCGACGATGCCCCAAACAACAAGCACCACGGCAACCAAGAGAAATCCAAAGGAAAATCGTTTCGACCATTCGACGTTGCGCCTCTTGGCTGATCTTTTTTCGCGCCAGCGAATGAAACAGAACCAGACGCACAGGAAGACGATCACGCCGGGCAGGACAACGAACTTCCGCCACAGCGGTGCGGATTCGGACACTAGCTCTCGATTTGTACCGAAATAGACTCGAACCGTTTCGGGTTGGGCCTCGTCCACGTGCCGCACCTTCCGCCCCCTCGGTCGCTCGCCGGTGCCGCCCAACTCCGTTGTGTCCCGGGCCTTCGTGGGCGGAGGCTCGGCGACCGCTGCCAAAGGCAATTGCCCGACGACCGCTTTCTTCGAGCCGACAATCTGGCTCAACATAATCGCGGCATTCACGCGAGCCTGTGGATCATCGCTCCGCAGGGCCTCCAGCAAGACCGGCACAGCTTCGGCGCCAAGATCGGCCAATTGCCGCTCGGCCGCTCCTCTGGCCAGTGGGTCTTCGGCGGCGAGGGTATCGACGACGGCATCCAAATACTCGTCCGAGTGCTCCTCTAGTTCGACCTTCTCCAAAGCAACGACAGCGGCACGCCGTATTTCCGGATCCTCGTCGCGAAGAAGGTCCAGCAGAATGTCCTGCACGACCTTCTCGAGCATTCCCAATCGCTTCATTTCCGCGGCTGCCTGGCGCTGAACCACAGGCGATTCGTTCCCCAGGGCCAAACGCAGTAACTCCTCCTGCTGCTCCCTCGTCAGATCCTCGGCACGCGGGAAATGCCGTGAAATCGCTCGGTCCCTCTGATCCGGATCTTGCAGGGCATCCAACAAGTCCTCGTATGTCGGGATCTTCTCTTCGAGTGGATCTTGCTTCAGGAACTTTTTCGCCCAGTCGGCCTTGCCCGCCGGCGCTGCAGGCTGCGGATCGACGTTCTCTTGCGCGGCAGCCACTTCCTGATACCACGGGCCGCGACCAAGAAGCAAGCCGACGATGAACAACGCAGTACACACCTTCTGGATCACGGAACGCATCTTTCAGCACCTGTTGGCGAGTTACGTCGGATTTAGTGGCTCAGCCGCATCAAATACTCTTTGGTCCCAAAACGCGGATCAGCCACCTCGATACGCATGACTTTGTCTTTTTCCGGCTTCTTCGCGGCCTCCGCCACCATCTGCTCGAAACTGGCCGTTCCCCGGACTCGTCTGCCGCTGGCCGAGATGATGATTTGATTGGGTTCGAGCGAAACGTACCTATTCGTCTTCAGATCGTATACCTGCGTGCCTGGAGATTTCGCCCGAATGCTCACGATCAACACGCCTTGGCCCGCATAATCGCGGATCGTCAGACCCGTACGAGGGCCACGCTCGTCCGGCATTCCCGGGTAAGTGATGGCGTAGACGTTTTGAGCCTTCTGCCGCAATTGCCCTTTCGCTACTGCGGCGCCACCAGGATAGTTCTTTTGAAACGCCTTGTGGACCTCCTTCTTGACGTCCTGCACAACCTGATCCCAGGAGACTCGACGATTCTGTGCCCCTTTCAGGTACTTGGTCAAGGAACGCGAGAAAAGCGATCCTTGGTGCATTCCGTCCTCGTCCTTTTCGACAAAGAAAAAGGCGCTCTCGCTTGGCGCACTACTGTTTACGTCAACCAACCCGCTGGGGTCGAAAAACAGCGATTTGAACACCGGAGTCACTGTACGCGGTGAATTCAAATCGGGTGCCGGAGCAGCGAACGAAAAACCATCGCCGCGAACGTTGCAACAGTCGGTAAGGATCACTGTCAGACGTGCGCCCTTCGCCACCATCCGATCTTTCAGTTGAGACCGATACAGCTTGCCTTTTTCCAGCGACAGGTAGTGGCCACGATCGTCCGCGCCGCCGTGTCCGGTGAAGTAGATCATCAGTGTATCATTGGCCGACACTTTGAAGTCGTCGATTTCGCGAAGAATGTTGGCCGGCGAACCGGGGACTCCCGCTTCGATCGTTATGTTCCGTATGTCCAACTGATTCTCCGGCACGTTGTTGAACAGCGTTACAAACATGTACAGCATGTCCATCTGCACGTTCGGCAGAAACTCGCCCCACTGGGCCCACTCGGATTCGTCACCGACGACAAGCGCATGGAGCTTCTGCGCGTGTGAATGTGCCGGTAACAACGGGATCAGAACTAAGAAAGCAGCAACTGTAGCAAGTCGCCGAAACATGGTATCGACTCCGTGGAAGAGATGATTGCCAGACTGGTCAGTTTGTCACGGGGACGAATTCCCAATGAGCGTGTCCCGCGATCTCCTGCCGGTTGCCCAGCGGCGGTTGCCGGCCGTCGGGCATCAGGCTATTCACCAACAGCAGGTTCAGGTCCACGAGCATTGGGTTCGAAGAAGAGAAGTAGCGATGTCCGAATCCGATAGCAAACTCGTTGACATTGTCCGCATTGATCGTGTCCACTTGTGGATGCAGCAGCGGGCACAGGCCAATCGGCGGCTTGTCGCCGTGCAGCGTCTTCGAGAGCTTCAGCGGAAAATCCTGGGTCGAGTAGTAGTACGTAACGCGTTTCGCGCACGAGACCAGCGAAGGGGCCTGCGCGGCAAAGGTGGGCCAATCCACGTCGGCCGCTGCCAGCACGACGTTGGCAAATACCTTCGAGCCGGGATTGACGCGTTTGTCAGACACCAACCGATGGACCGCGTCCAGCAATACTCGATTCCCCAGGCTGTGTGCGATAACGTGAATGTCGAATCGAGTCGAGGCCTGATCCCGATGATCCAGGAGAGCCTGCAGCAACTCGGCCAGCGAGTCGACGCTCTTGGTTGCGTGCTGCTCGGCCGTGCGGTATCCCCCGAGCAGACCCAGCCCACGCTTTGTGTCGCCGGGCCACGTAAACGTAGTCGCCTTGCCGGGAAATTCGAGATCGTGCTTCAGTTGAGCCGCCGATAGAATGGCGTTTTCGAACGAGTTGTTAAAGCCGTGGACGTACAGGAGCACGTCATCCTCCGCTAGCCCCTTTACGAACTGTTCCCTGGGGACGATCCGCGTATCGTACACGTAGAAATACTTGCCAGGATCGTATTTCTTCCACCAATCGCGTACGTTCGGCGGCAGTTCCAGCGAACCACGTTTGTGCGAGTCGACGGGAATGTTCACGGTACAGGAACCGTATCGCAGAGCCTCGGACAACTCGGCAGCGAACTTGCCGTTATCCGAAGTCTTACGATTGGTGGCAAAGAAGACGGTGCGCTCGGCCTTTGGTCGCAACTCCTCCAATGGCACCGACGGTTGCGCGCGTCCTTCGCCGTCACTCTTAGCCACGGTGGCGAGCTCCGAGCGGATGAACTCGCCAGGAATGGCAACTTTTTGCACCGTCGACTTTTCCTCAGGACGATACCGGGTTGTCTTGAGTTCGATTTGGCGTACCTCTTTCTCGTCTCCGTCCAGACGATACGCGTTGATCGGTTTGACGATCGAATCGGGCCGTTCGGTCGCTGTGACCAGAGTCAGTTCGCTTCGCGTCCTTCCCGTGACCTCGACCTTCGTCAGACGCGTTGGCTTGACGAATTGAAGCTGCTCTCCCGCATAAGCGTACACTTCGTACGCCAATCGGTGAACGTCGGGACCGAGTGTCAGATCCGCGTAGGCGATCGCAACTGAGAAGCGGCCGATGGCGCCGGTACCAGGCCGCTTGACGATGACCGTTTTCTTGAATCGCCCGTCGGCATCTCGGTTGCGGCTGCCCTTCGCCGCGACACGTTCGACGGATTGTTCCTCCGCCGTCGCAACCACAAGAGCATGAACCTCTAACCTCACTTCCTTTTCGTCCGGCTCGAACGCAATGACCAAATCGATACGGTCGCCCGGCGGGTCGACCGAGCCGTCGGTAACGAGTCGTTGACGGATTAGCGTAGCCGCCGAGGATTCGGTGCATAGCAGACAGAACGCCGCGAGCGCGAACACTAGATAGCGAGTAAGCATTCCTGGTCTCCGATAGCGTTGATTGGCATGAATGATTCTATGCCAAATGCCCGGCAAATTCCACGATCCTACCGTACATGAGGCACCACAAGGTCTCAACAGCAGCGTGCCTGCTCGCGAACCATGGTGGAGCTCGGTATACTCTGGTGCGCGACAGGAGAACCCCGTCTGTCGGGAATGGCCAACGCGCCTTCGCGACAGGCGGATGCGTGGGCAATTGGGACGCGATAACTCCTTGCTTTCGAACAACCACTCCACTTTCGATAGGGAGAAGTGACCATGGATCGACGTACATTCCTTCACACCAGTGCCACCGGATTGGCATTGTCTGCCGCCGGCAGATACGCGCCGGCGTTCGCCGAAGAAGCCCCGAAACGCGTCGGCTTGATCGGCTGCGGCTGGTATGGCAAATGCGACCTATTGCGTTTGATTCAAGTCGCCCCGGTCGAAGTGGTTTCCCTGTGCGACGTGGACAAGAAGATGCTGGCCGAGGCAGCCGATATTGTCGCCGAACGCCAAGCGTCCAAGAAGAAACCACGCACGTATGGCGATTACCGCGAGATGCTCAAGGAAAAGGACCTGGACATCGTCCTTGTCGCCACGCCCGACCATTGGCATGCCTTGCCGATGATCGCCGCCGTCGAAGCCGGAGCCGACGTCTATGTACAGAAGCCCATCAGTATCGACGTGGCCGAGGGCCAGGCGATGCTCGCGGCGGCCCGCAAGCACAAGCGGGTCGTGCAAGTTGGCACGCAACGACGAAGCACGCCGCACATCGCCGAGGCCCGTCGCGATTTCATCAAGTCGGGCAAACTCGGCAAGATCGCCCACGTGGAAATCTGCTGCTACTACCACATGCGGGCTCGCGGCAACCCGCCCGACACGGATCCGCCCGAACACCTCGACTGGGAAATGTGGACTGGGCCGGCTCCGATGCGCCCGTACAACTCGCTGGCCCACCCCGGTCGCTGGCGATCGTTCGTGGAATACAGCAATGGGATCATCGGCGACATGTGCATCCACATGCTGGACAC
>JADHUC010000091.1 GCA_016784735.1 Pirellulaceae bacterium
GCAAGCAGAACATCCACCTATGCCTCGCCACCAGCGACGACGGCATCGACTGGAAGAAATGCGAGCAGAATCCTGTCCTTACGGATGATTTCACCAAGGGCCCGACTCGCAATATTACATCGCGGTGCCACGTACGCTACGACGATGGCGTGTTTCGCATGTGGTATTCGCACGCCAAGCCCACGTACCGCATCCGCTACGCCGAGAGTCTCGACGGGATCCACTGGGAACGCTCGCCGATTCAATTCGCCTTGGAACCCTCGCCCAAACCCGCCTGGGACAGCCAAAAGGTCGAGTACCCGGAAATCGACTTGACCGACGGCCAGTGGCGGATGTGGTTCTGCGGCAACGGTTTCGGCACGGTCGGCTATGCGGAAGGAATCGTCGAGACGGGTGTCAGGCTTGCCCTACGCAGCGGTCCAACCGCCGCCTTCGACGCGTCTTGGTCTGAGTGGAGCCCCCTGGAGCGCGGCGCGGTGATCCCGTCGGGCCGGTTCGTTCAGATCAAGGCCGAACTATGGTCCCAGAATTCCTGTCTCAGCCCGGCGCTGAACAGAGTCGAGCTCGGGAGGTAGGTTGCGATTCCTCTTGGTGTTTCCCCGGAAGATGGTCACGGCACAGGCGTCCTGCCTGTGCACGGACGTGACACGTAGGTCACTCCGGCATCCGGCCGGATGGGGCGAGAAGAGAGTTAGCACGCGACACTTAGTCGCTCCTGCAGTTTCGACATCGCGATCATCAACTGATTCCACTCGGCAAACAGTTGAGCCGTATCGTGCACTTCGGCATTGTTGCGGCCGAATCCCTGTTCGCTGGTTTGGATTGTTTCACCGAGCACGTAGCATCCGCGCTGGCGAACGTGCTCCTCCTTCTGCTTGGGCGTGAGCGGATCGTCGGGACAGACAGGCAACACCTGCTCCATACACCGATGAATGCCCCACAACGCGGCGCCTTGCGCGTCGTCGGCCTCCGTAACGGTTTGCAGCGTACCGGACTCCACGTAATACTTGGCCATTTACCTACTCCTTTTTTCGAGTTTGAAATTGTGACTTCCGTGCTTGCATTCGGCTCTGTTAGATGTTTTCGCCGCACCTGTGACACGGTTGGTCACGAGCACACCGAATTCTGCGAAATGCCGTCGGACAACGATAAGGTTTCGTATCATTCAACGACGAGCGTCCGCGATCCGGCGTCATGCATTGTCTCCCGTCTATACGGCAAGGCAAGTCGAATGTTCGGATTCGACAAGTGCTAGCATCTTGGCGCAGAACGCGCATACGCCAACTCTAGTCTGGCGCATCGCCACCGAGCCAGGACAGATATGCCTCGCGATCCATTTGCCGCATGGCCTGGAGAGCGGGCATGGCCAGCGCCTTGTACTCCGCCAAGCTCAGTCCATACTCCATCGGCCGCTCGGCCCGGTACATCAGATCGTCAACATCCGCGGCCGCTTTGTCGATCAGCGCCAGCAGAGAGTCGCGGTTCCCCTGGCTCAACTTGAGAATAGCCAATTGCACACGTGCTGTGTCGTCGGCTGCGCGTTTCGTGTCGCATTGATCCAAAACCTGCAGCAGGGCCGCTGCGTCCTCGGCGGGGAAGACCTCACTGATTTTCCGCCTGACCTGATCTCTCGTGAATTCCACCGACATCGGTCTGATTCTCCAGTTGCTGAACTCAGCCCCAACCGCCCGCCGCAAAACAACACTGGAACAACAAGTTTCTCGGAGTATCCTAGGATAGAGGGTACGATGGTCGGACCCGCGATGCAGCCATACCGTAGCTGACATCATACTGTCACGGTTTGCTTGGGAAATCCATGTGGTTTACAACAGAACCCACCAAATAGGGCCATTTCAAGTATGGCCTCCGTTGAACATCCGCTCGGGGCTGTGGCACTAAACTTAGTTGGGCGATCCACAAACCGCTCGTTGTTGGGACTTGTATATACCTCAAGAAAGGCAAAACCGAATGTCAACTGAAGAGGCCGGCGGCCAGTCCTATTCACCGGGGCAGTCTGAGGCATTTGAGCGTCTGCAAGAAGCTCGTGAGAAGATTATGGAACAGTTGTCCCAAGTGATTGTGGGGCAGGTGGACGTAATCGAGGAATTGTTGATCTCGCTGTTCAGTCGTGGCCATTGCCTGTTGGAGGGTGTGCCGGGGCTGGCCAAGACACTGATGATCAGCACCCTGTCGCGAACGCTGAATCTGTCGTTCAGCCGGATTCAGTTCACGCCAGACCTGATGCCGGCAGACATCACAGGCACCGAGATCCTTGAAGAAAACCGTTCCACCGGCGCCCGTGAACGGCGCTTTATGGAAGGTCCGATTTTCTCGCACATCATCCTGGCAGACGAAATCAACCGGACGCCCCCGAAGACGCAGGCTGCTTTGCTGGAGGCCATGCAAGAGCGTCAAACCACGGTCGGACGCGTGCGGCACCAGATGTCAGATCCTTTCTTCGTCCTGGCCACGCAGAACCCGATCGAGCAGGAAGGCACCTACCCGCTGCCCGAGGCCCAGCAAGACCGCTTTATGTTCAAGGTCTTTGTGAACTATCCAAGCTTCGACGAAGAATTCGAAGTCGCTCGGCGAACCACCACGATCCAAACGGACGACATCAAGCCTGTGATGTCCGCCGAGGATATCCTCACGCTGCAGCGCATGGTGCGAGAAGTGCCGGTCACCGATCACGTGATTCGGTATGCGTTGTCGCTGGT
Source organism: Pirellulaceae bacterium (assembly GCA_016784735.1). Classification (GTDB taxonomy): domain Bacteria; phylum Planctomycetota; class Planctomycetia; order Pirellulales; family Pirellulaceae; genus JADHUC01. Next base: position 2,718 of record JADHUC010000091.1, read on the forward strand.
TCGGCAGACGCGTGTCGGCTATCCGGGCGCTCCGGATTTCGTCGAGGAGATGATTGCCTGGGGTGCCGGACCTCGCGCGGTGCAGTTCCTGATTCTGGGCGGCAAAGCCAGAGCCCTGTTGCACGGCCGGACGCACGTTTCCACCGACGACATACAGGCGTTGGCCAAACCGGTGTTTCGACACCGCATCGTGGTGAACTTCGCTGCCGAGAGCGAAGGCGTTACGTCGGACAGCCTGATTGAACGACTCGTCTCGATCACACCCACCAAGGAAGACGAACTAACAAGCGATGCCCGATTCCAAAAGATTTTTGCATCCTGAGGCGATCAAGCGCATCTCGCGACTGGACCTGCGGGCGCGGCACATCGTCGAAGGTTTTCTTTCGGGTATGCACCGCAGTCCGTATTTTGGACAGTCCGTCGAGTTTCTGCAGCATCGCGAATACGTAGCGGGCGACGACCTGCGCCACGTGGACTGGAAGGTCTGGGCCAAGCAGGATCGCCTGTACGTGAAACAGTACGAAGAGGACACCAACCTGCGATGTACCATGCTGGTGGACGTGTCCAACAGCATGGTTTACGGCCGTGGCGCGCTGAACAAGTACGAATACGCCTGTACGGTCGTCAGTAGCCTGGCGTACCTCCTGTTGAAGCAGCAAGACGCCGTGGGCTGTCTGGCGTTTGACGAAAAGGTGCGCACTCGCGTTCCCGTTCGCAGCAAGCGGAACCACATCAATTCGATCATCCAGTCGTTAAACGTCACCGAGCCGCAAGACAAGACCGAGATGTACACGATCCTGCGTGCGGCGGCCGAGAACCTACCGCGACGCGGTATGATCGTGCTGGTTTCGGATTTGCTGGCCGACCTGGAAGGAACGATCAAGGGTCTGAAACTGCTGCGACAGCGCGGCCACGACGTATTGGTGTTTCATGTCATGGACGACGACGAACTGGATTTCCCGTTCTCCGGCCCAACCCGGTTCGAAGGCCTCGAGACGCTGGACCATTTGAACTGCAATCCTCGAGCGTTACGCGAAGGCTACTTGGAAGCATTGAACGCCTTTCTGGACGAAATCCGCCGTCGCTGTGCTCGCAACACGGTCGACTACGCATTGATTCGCACCAGTCAGCCGTTGGATGCCGCGTTGGCGACCTATTTGAGTAACCGACTAGGGATGCACCATAGGAACTGAGGGAAAATGACCAATGACCAAATCCCAATGACCAATTGAAGAGTGTCCCGGCCTCAGACTTCGCCATGTGCACTTCAGCTTCACCTGACACCCGACACCTGACACCCGACACCCATATCCAATCATGCAATTCGTCCATCAAGCACTCACCTGGGGATTCCTCCTCGTTCTGATTCCGCTGTTGATCCACCTGATCAACATGATGCGGCACCGGCGCGTGAAGTGGGCAGCGATGGAGTTTCTGCTGCAAGCCTACAAAAAGCATCGGAAGTGGATCTGGCTCAAACAGCTTATCCTGTTGCTGATGCGCATGGCCGCGTTCGCTCTGATTGTGGCCATGCTTGCCCAGTGGGTCACGCGCGGCGAGTGGCTTAACCTCTTCGGCGGCAAGCCGACGCATCACTACGTGCTGCTGGACGACAGCTATTCCATGTCCGACCGGTTTGGCGGGGCCAGCGCGTACGAAACCGGACTGGCCGCGATCCAGCGAATCGGGGCTCAAGCTGCCGCTCAAGACACGGCGCAGAAATTCACGCTGATACGCTACTCGCGCGCCGCTCGCGCATCGGCCAACGGCGGCGAGGACACCGACTTCAATCAGATCGCCGATTTCAACGCCGAGGTCGTCGCCCCTGATTTCGATGTCATGCTGGAAGAAAGGCGTAACACGTTTCACGTGACGGAGTTGTCCGTCGGACCGCAGGCCGCGATGGCGGCGCTTGCCCAATTGGTCAAGCAGTCTGGCGAAGAAAACCGCATCGTGTACATGGTCTCGGATTTTCGCACGGGCCAGTGGGACAATCCGGCCGAGACTCGCGAGACTCTGCGTCAGGTCGAGCGGTCGCCTGCGGAGATCCATCTGGTCGCCTGCTCGCGGAGCACGCGGCAAAACCTCGGTATCATCGACGTGCGACCGGCTAACGAGACCCAGGCGGCGGGCGTTCCGCTGTTTGTCAACGTAACGGTGAAAAACTACGGAACGGAGTTGGCCCGAAACGTCCAACTGAAAGTCCGCACCCGATTCTATGATCCGGAGGCACAGCAAACGGTCGCGCCGGAGGCTCTGACGGCCCGAGTTGAAGAATTGCCCACGGTCCTGATCGAGGAAATCGAAGCGGGCCAGACGGTCACGCGACGCGCCCAGGCGTACTTCCCCGAACCCGGCCGGCATGTGATCGAAGCAACCCTGCCGGACGATCCCGTGGGCGCGGACAATTTCCGCTGGTGCGTTGTCGATTTCCCGGAGGACGAACCCGTCTTGATCGTCGACGGTTCGACCGAACAGCGCCATGCCTACTTCCTGGAATCGGTATTCTTGCCGGGGGGACGAGCGAATACGGGTATTCGCCCGGAGATCAACACGGCGGCGTTTCTGCGAGACACGACGCCCGAAGTGTTGGCCGGCTATCGCGTCGTCTACTTGCTGGACGTGCCTCGTTTGGACGATCGAGCCATCGACAATCTGGAGGCTTACGTCGAAGGTGGCGGCGGACTGTGCTTCTTCGTCGGACCCAACGTCAATTTCTCGTTCTACACCAATCGGCTGCATCGTGGCGGCGAAGGACTGTTCCCGTTGCCACTCGGAGGCGACGACTTCTTGCCCGCCGAAGCCATGGAAAACACGCCGGACGTCGAAGTCACGGACCATCCGGTCTTCAGCGTTTTTCTGGGCGAACGAAATCCTTTTGTTCGATTGATCACCGTCGATCAATACCTTCGGCCCCCACAGGACTGGCGACGTGACCCCAATTCAACCGTCCGAATCGCGGCTTTCCTGCGAAACAAGATGCCGCTGGCCGTAGAGCACAAGTTTGGCGAAGGCCGCGTAATGGCGATGCTGACGACGGTCGCCCCGGACTGGAACAATTGGGGCAACGATCCCAGCTTTGTCGTCGTGGCACTGAAGCTGCAGTCCTATCTGGCCTCGGCCCAGCGCACTGTCGAATCGCGGCCCGTGGGTGCCCCGGTCACGGTGCAAATGGAAGCGGACAAGTATCGCCAGGACTTGCAGTTTATCATCCCAGGCGAGACTCCGGAAGCGCGCCTGGTGATTGATCGCGTGGCAGCCAAGTCACCGACCAATTCACTTGTGATGGCCGCGGCTATTGGCCGGGCGTCGTTTGCTGAGGAAGGCGAAACGGACCGCGGCGGCATCTACGAAGCCTGGCCGGTCACGACGGCCGGCGAGGCGGACGTACGACGCTTTGCCCTTAACGTCGAACCGACCGAAGGCGATTTGGCGATGGTCGATTCGAAGTCGCTGATCGAGAACCTGGATCCGGTGAAAGCCGAATTCCGCTACGCGGACGAGTTCAGCTACGATTTGGCGGGTTTGGCCGGCAACAACCGAAGTCTGTTGCTCATGTGCCTCTTGATCGTTCTGCTGCTTGCCGAGCAGATCATGGGATATTCCGCGAGTTACCATCCAGCGAAAGGTGCCGTGCCCTGATGGCTAGCATGTACCTGTTGGCCGCAGACGCGGCCAGCGAGTTTTATCAGTTCGCCCGAGTGCAAGCCATGTCCGAATGGTGGCATTGGCTAGTTCTGATGGCCGTGTGTGCCGCCGTGTTGGTCTACGTGGTGGTGATGTACCGTTTCGACAGTGTCGAACTGTCGCGTGGCCTGAGCTGGCTTCTGGTGGGGCTGCGCTTGCTGGCGTTTGCCGGCGTCCTGTTCTATTTCCTGAATCTCGAAAAACGGGCCGAACGCAAACTGGTCAAGAACTCGCGTGCTCTGTTGTTGGTCGACACCAGCCAAAGCATGGGACTGCCGAATTCCGAGTCGGCCAACAGGGCGGACAGTTCGACTCGCATACAACAAGTGGTCAACGAATTGGCCACAGGACCGCTGCTGGAAGACCTCCGCCAGAAACACGATGTGGTGGTATACCGCTTCGACCAGGAATCGAAACCCAGCGAGGTCGCGTCGCTGCCTAAGCTTGCTTCGGCCGACGACGACGAACCGACTTTGTCAGCCGCGGAAGTACACGGCCGCCAGTTGCGCGAAGCGCGCACCACGGCAACCGTGGCCGGAGCTTTCCTGCTGGCAAGTGTACTGTTCGGCTTCGTCCACCTGATGACAGGGCGCGGGGCTTCAAGTCCCGATAGAACGGCATGGGCACTGTTGGTCAGTTTGTTCTCGCTGATCGTTGCCGTGGTTGTGTTGGCGGTTGGGAATCTGCGCAACCCGGATGTTGGGTTTCTTGCGATGATCGGACTCGAAGACGGCCAGTTCACAGAAGACGACACTGGTACGTCGCCTGATCCCGAATCGGAGGCAGAATCGCTCGAACCCGCGAACATCGACTGGCCCGAAGCGTTGGCGGCCCACGGCTTGAAGACCCGCTTGGGCGAAGCGCTTCGCTACCTGGTCAACAAAGAACGGGGCGGCCCGGTGGCCGGCATCGTGGTGTTTACCGACGGCCAGAGGAACGCCGGAGCCGAATGTTCGGTGGCGACCACCATGGCCCGGCTGGCAGAGATTCCGGTATACACGGTTGGCATGGGCAGCGAGAAACGCCCTGAGAACGTCCTGGTCCTTGATTTGGATGCCCCGGAGCGTGTCTATCCGGGCGACCGCTTCACCGTGACCGGACACATTCAAGCCACGAACGTCAACAGCCGTTCGGTCCAAGTCAAGCTGACCTCGGCACCCACGGGAGCAGCCGAAGGCGAGAAAGTGGAAACGGTCGAAGAGGAGGATCGCGTCGAACTGGGCGAAGACGGCAAGATCGTTACCATCAAGTTCGAAGTCACACCGAAAGAAAGCGGCCGGCGAACATACAAACTGTCCGTCACACCTCCTGCAGGCGATCAGAATAAGCTTGACGATTTCAAGACGGCGAACGTCGAGGTGGTCGAACGCAAAACGAAAGTGCTGTTGATGGCCGGCGGACCGTCACGCGAATTCCGTTTCCTGAGAAACCTGCTCTTCCGAGACCGAGACACGACGGTGGACGTCTGGCTTCAGACCGGCAAGCCGGGTATTTCGCAGGAGGCGGACGACCTGCTGTTCGATTTCCCGGAGAGCGCGGACGAGTTGTTCGAATACGACTGCATTGTGGCGTTTGATCCCGACTGGACCCAGCTTGATTTTCTTCACATACAAGACCTGGAGAAGTGGATAGCCGAGAAAGCAGGCGGATTGATCGTGGTGGCCGGTCCGGTTCACACACCGCAATGGGCCGACTTGCGGCGGAGTGATACTCGCTTCGACACGATACGTTCGCTTTATCCGGTGGCGCTCTACACCAGCGGGTCAGCCACACTCGGCTTGGGCCGATTCGGCGGCAAGGACTCGTGGCCGCTGGAATTCACACGAGAAGGGCTGGAATCCGAATTCCTCTGGCTCGAAGACGATCCGGTCAACAGCGAAGGCGCATGGGCTTCCTTCGAAGGCGTGTACGGCTACTACGCCGTCAAGGATCCCAAGCCGGGGGCACGCATCTACGCTCGATTTTCCGATCCCAGCACGTCGATCGACGAGGATTTGCCGATCTACCTCGCGGGTCATTTCTACGGTGCCGGTCGCGTGTTTTTCCAGGCCAGTGGCGAGATGTGGCGTATCCGGGCCTTGGACGAGACGTACTTCGAACGGTACTACACCAAACTGCTGCGCTGGGTTGCACAGGGCCGGCTGCTGCGGGATTCGGTCCATGGCGTCCTGTTGGTCGACAAGGATCGCTGCCTGTTGGGCGACACGGTTGTGGTGCAAGCGATCTTGACCGACTCCCAGAATCAGCCCCTGACCGCGCCGGAAGTCACGGGTAGTTTGATTCAACCTAACGGCAACCGAACGGCACTAACCTTACGAGCCGTCAAGGGCGGTGCCCGCGATGGTACTTATGCAGGGCAGTTCACGGCCGTCGAACAGAACGACTATCGTTTGGAACTGCGGCCGCCGCACGCTGAATTGGACGAACTGCTGGTTCGCGAGGTTCGCGTCCGCGCGCCGGAAGTGGAAATCGAAAAACCCGAACGGAACGACCCCTTGCTTACCGAGATTGCCCAGACGACTGGCGGAGAGTACTACGTCGGCATCGACGCTGCAGTCGGACGGGCCGGCAGTCTGCCTCCGTTGGTGAACGCACTGCAGACACAGGACCACGTGACCTATTTACCCGGTACGCCGGATAGGGATTTCGAGCGGCGGCTGATGACCTGGTTGATGGGGCTGATTTGCGGTTTGCTGGCCTTCGAATGGTTGCTCCGACGGATTAGTCGTCTAGCATAGGAACTGTGGATAACTAAGGAATCGCGTTTAACCGCAAGCCGGAGGCGTGCGCGGAAAAGAGCACCATCCACCCGCGCACGCCTCCGGCTTGCGGTTAAACGACGGCTCCCACCCCTCGCTTAAGCAACGAACAATACAATATGTCCCCCACTGGAAAGAACCTCGACCCTCACATCCGCTCGCTCCTTGCGGGCTTGCGTTGGCGAATCCGCGCCTATGTCGTGCTCGAAGGCATCTGCCTTGGCGTCATTTGGCTGGGCCTGACGTTCTGGGCCGGACTGGCCCTGGACTATCTGCCGGTGCTGGCAGGCGCCAGCGAAATGCCATGGGAAGCACGCGCGGTAGTGTTGGGCATCATCGCTTCGGTCTTGGCGTTCATTCTCTATCGCTGGGTGCTTCGCCGCATCATCGTCCGGATGGCAGACCGCAGCATGGCCGTTTTGCTGGAAAGGCGGTTCGCGGATTTCCACGACAGTCTCGTCACATCGGTCGAGCTGACCGAGCGTCCGGACCACGCCGAGACGTTCAGCTCTGACATGCTCGATCACACGTCCGAAGATGCGCTTACGAGCACTGGGATAGTACGCCTTCGCCGAATCTTCAGTTACTCGCCGCTGGTGCGCAGCGTGCTCGGCGCCGTTGTCCTGCTGGCGACGATCGTCCTCTTTTACTTTGTGAACAACCAGGCCCTGGCGACTTGGGCCCGACGTATTTATCTGCTCGAAGACGAACCCTGGCCCCGCAACGCGCTGATCGAAGTTGTCGGGATCGAGTTATTGGGCGCAGACGACGCCCCGGAACGTCTCGCCGACCTGCCGATGATCGATTTCAAAGATCGACACTTGAAAGTCGCCAAGGGCTCGAACGTTCGGCTGAAAGTGCAGGCGGACTTAGACGCGAAGGTATGGCCCGAGGTTTGCACGATCTACTATCGTACCGAGGAAGACGATCGCGGGCGCGTCACCATGAACCGCATCAAGGACGATCCCATCCAGCCTGGCAAGAAAAGGTATCGGCACTACTCGTTCTCCGGCAAACCGTTGCGAGGCATCCTGTCTACCGTCAGTTTCGACGTTGTCGGTCACGACTATCGCGTACGCGATTACACGATCGAAGTGGTCGACAGCCCCGCGGTAACCGGTGTCGAGTTGGACTGCAAGTTCCCGGATTACATGGTCGACGAAGCACTCTCGTCGTGGCTGCCGCGAACAATCGACTTGACCAACGCGACGCAGTTGCCGGCCGGGACCGACGTGACCATCCGGGCGAGTACGAACAAGCCGCTCCGACGCGTAGACCTCTATAACCCGGACTCGAAAGAGACGACGACACTGAACATCGAAGGCGATGACGACCAGCGCCGCGTTTTCGAATACCGGACGGCCAGCCTGGACAATAACCTGACGCTGGACGTCACGCTGTACGATGTCGACAACGTGGTGACCGAACGCCCCTATCGGATCTTCATTGCGGCGATTCCCGATGAAGAGCCCAGAGTCGATGTGAGCTTGCGAGGCATCGGCACGGCTGTCACGCCGGATGTCATTGTCCCGATCGAGGGCGTCATCAACGACGACTATGCCGTGGCCAGGTCGTGGTATGACATCGAACTGGAACGCGGCGGTGCCGCCGGCAGCGCCCCGCAGACGCAGAATGAAATGCACGAATTCCCGGTAGGCGAAGCGGGAAGCGTGGAAGCTTCGCTCGATTTCCGCCAACTGCGATCCCAAGACGACGGCTTGGAACTGAAGCCAAAAGACAAGCTCGTAATCACGATCAAAGCAGCCGACAAGTACGACCTGGGCAACGGTCCCAACGTCGGCAGTGGCGACCGCCGGCAATTGGATGTCGTGGCCGCCGATACACTGCTGGCCATGTTGGAGTCGCGCGAGATCGGCTTGCGCCGCCGTTTCGAGCAGATCATCGACGAGATGACGCAGGCCCGCGATTTCCTCAAACGTGTGGAATCGCCTGTCGCCGGCCGCGGCTCGGAGCCCGGAGATGCAGCGGCTGGGGGGGGCGAACCGGACGACGAGAAGATGGACGAGCAAAAGGCTGCCCAGCGTGCCCAGTCGCTGCGGTTGCTCAGTACGCAACAGGCCCTGCAGCAGACCCGGAAGTCGGGTCAAGAGCTGCTGGGCGTCGCGGCTTCGTTCCACGATATTCGCGAAGAATTGATCAACAATCGGGTCGATACCGCGGATCGCAAGACCAGGTTGAAGGAATTGATCGCCGACCCCATGCAACTGGTGGGCGATGTGATGTTCCCGGAACTGGAACGCCGCGCAGATCGTCTAGAAAAGGTGCTGTTGGAGGATCTCAACGCAAAGCGATACGATGTAGAATCAGGGGGAGAAGAGGCGACGGGAGCTGTCCAGCAGGCCGACGATATTCTGGCTGAAATGCAGGAAATCTTGCAGCAAATGCTGCATTTGGAGACATATAACGAGTTGCTCGACATCGTCCGTCAAATCGCCAAAGATCAAGAGGGCTTGATCGACGATACGACCGAAGAGGAAAAAAAGGGAAAGAAAAACCTGTTAAGGGACCTGGAAAACTAGTCAAATACAGTCAAACGTGGGGCACGATTCCATCGTGCCTTGGCACGTTAGCAATGTGCCCCACGAGGTCCGTCCTGTAGAATAGCAAGAATACCGTGTCTCTTTCGTCGAGATCCGACTAATTTGGGGCGTATATCATGTTCACCAAAGCAACTCTTTCAATTGTGCTGGTTGCCGTCTTGACCAGTCTGTTCGTTGCGCCAACTTGTCTTCCGGCGCAAGACGAGGACAAAGCTCCCGCAGTCGTCGACGAGCTTGCCATTCAGCAAGGCGTCGTCGCGGACAAGTACGCCAGGTTGGAGAAGCTTCTGTACGACATGGCAAGGATCGAACAGGTCTCGAATCCGCGTCGAGCCTCTCTACTGATGCAGGCGCTGAAGCAGTCCAAGGAGAAGCTGACTGTCGTCAAGTTGAACGCGATTGTCAAGCAACTGAACCAAGAGAAACTGGATCTCGCTCTGGAGAACCAGCGCGACGCCCATAAGGATATGATCGCGCTGCTGCAGTTGTTGCTCAGCGAAAGTCGCTCGGACCGAAATAAGAAACAACAAGAACTAATTCGCGAGTACATCAAAGAGGTCCAGCGAATCAAACGATTACAGTCGGCCAACCAGGGCCGCACCGAGGGCGGCGCTCCGATGGGCGAGTTGGCGAAGGACCAAGGCAAAATCGCCGATCGCACGGACCAACTCGCCAAGAGGATTCAGGAAAACGAGGAAGGCGGCGCCCAAGGCGAAGGTAAGCCCACAGACGAGCCTAAGAATGCCGGCGATGGTAAAGGAAAAGGTAAAGGCAAGGGCAAAGGCGAGGGCGAAGGCAAAGGTAAAGGCGAGGGCGAGGGCGACGGCAAGGGCAAAGGTAAAGGCGAGGGCGAAGGCAAGGGCAAAGGCAAAGGCGAAGGCGAGGGTGAAGGCAAGGGCAAAGGTAAAGGCGAGGGCGAGGGCGAAGGCAAGGGCAAAGGTAAAGGCGAAGGCGAGGGTGAGGGCAAGGGCAAAGGGCAGGGAGGTGAAGGTGGCGAGGACGGCCAGCAGCAAAAGCAGGACGAAAACCCGGCTCGCAAACGCATCGAAGAGGCCGAGGAGCGAATGCGCGAGGCCAAGCAGCGTTTGGAGGAAGCCAAACGGAAAGAATCCGTCGCCGAACAGGAGAAGGCAAAAGAAAAGCTGGATCAGGCCTTAGCTGAATTGGAGCGAATCCTTCGCCAGTTGCGCGAAGAAGAGATCGAGCGCATGCTGGCGTTGCTCGAAGCTCGATTCCGCAAGATGCTGCAAGTGCAATTGAGGATTTACGAAGACACGGTCCGCCTGGACAAGATCGCCGAGGCCGAGCGGGATCTGAAGATCCCCATTCCCGCCGGCAAACTGGCGACGGACGAACGGAAACTGGTTATTGATGCGGATAAGGCGTTGAATCTATTGATCGAAGAGGGCTCGTCCATCGCGTTCCCGGAAACCGTGGAACAAATGCGTGACGACATGCAGCAGGTGGCCGACCGGCTGGACGAAGCCAAGGTGGAACGAATCACGCAGAGCATCGAAGAAGACATCATTGCAGCGCTGGAAGAGATGATCGAGGCGCTGCAGAAGGCTCAGCAGGAAATGGAGGAAAGCAAGAGCAAGCCACCGCCGCCGTCGCCGTCGCAACCGCAGGACAAGCCGCTGGTGGACAAGCTGGCCGAGCTAAAAATGGTTCGGGCACTGCAGATGCGCATTAATACGCGCACCAAACGATATGCCAGGTTGTTGGACGATATCGACGATCCCGTTGGTCAGGCATCCGACGCGGACCTGCAGGACGCGATAGTCAAACTCTCCGAACGACAAGCGCGTATCTACCAAATCACACGTGATCTCGTCTTGGGCAAAAACCAGTAGGAGGCAGACCGATGTCCCAGAGACTTTTTTCGCTAATCTTATTGCCATTGTTGGTTGTCTTTTGCGCCGTCGCTGGCGCTGACGACGAATTGGAAAAACGCGCCAGTTGGAAACAGCCCACTGCGGCTGAAGTGAAATCGCAAATCGACGAGTGGCTCGCCACGAAACAAGTGGACGAACTGACTAAAGAAAAAGTCGAGACGATGTGGTCCCAGGATGCCGCCGAAACGTTTGGCACCGATGTCCTTGACCGGCTCGTAACTACCGTCTCGATCGTCGACGATTCGACAAAGGAGTTGGTGGAGATGTGTCGTTCCGACGAGCGGCCTCTGCCTCTGCCCAAGTTCGATCAACTGGATGATGCCAACACGCCGCCGTTGGTACGGAACAACCTGCGCCTTCAGTACGCTCGCTGGCTGGCACAGCAAGATCTTTACGACGAGTCATTGGCCAAGATCGCCGACTTGAAGCCCGAGGACGTGGTCGATCCCGCATCGTTGCTGTTCTATCAGAGCGTCGCACACCATCGGCTGTTGGACAAGAAGAAGTGCCTGCCCGCCGTCGCGAAGCTGATGGAGAACAAGGACGCCATCCCGCGGCGCTACCTGACGGTTGCCATGCTGATGGAGTCCGACCTCAAACCGCTGAAAACGGATTCGTTGGACGAAGTCTCCCGCCTGATGGACGACATCGAACGTCGTTTGGGGTTCGCACGGGCCGGCACGCGCGTCCGCAAGGAAGAGGACGATGTGATTGCGAAGCTGGACAAGATGATCGAAGAAATGGAAGAACAGCAGAAGAAGCAGCAGCAGGCCGCCGGCGCTGCAGGCGGCAGTAATCCGTCGCAGCCGATGCCGGACAGTATGCCCGGCGGCGGTAGCGGCCCCGGCGATGTCGAACAGAAACGAATCGGTTCACGCTCCGATTGGGGAAACTTGCCGCCCAAACAGCGTCAAGAAGCATTGCAGCAAATTGCCAAAGGCTTGCCCGCTCATTACCGCGAAGTCATTGAAGAGTACTTCCGTAAGCTGGCCCGTGATGGCAATAATTAGTGATAGGTCCAGCGTCTGAGCCGGAGTAGGAAACAGGGGGCCGGCGCCGAGGCTGCTCGGAGCCAGGCCCCTTTGCTCGTAACAGCAATCGCGGAAACAAACTGTCATGTGGAATGCTCTTTTCATCGGCGTATTCAGCCTGGGCGGCGTCACCGTGGATGTGAAGCCCCTGGCCGGACCTTCGACTCAGGGCGAGTTGGTCGGAATTGCCTCCGACGCGGTCATTGTGAAGGTCGGGGAAGACGAACAGCGTCTGGACATAACCAGCTTGTGGGAGCTGACTCCAACCGCCCAAGCCGACCACAGCATGGATAGCCCGGCGGTCTGGGTCGATCTGGTGGACGGATCACGAGTTCTGGCGAGCCAGTTCACTGCTGCGGGCGGCATCGCGACCGTCCGATTATTGGACGGCGGCGACTTGACGATTCGCACGCATTTGATCCATGCCGTGCGTTTGAAGAGCCATGCAGGTGCACCGGAGATCGCCAGCCGCTGGAAGGAAATCATCTCGGAGAAGGCCGGTGGCGACGTTGTCGTGATTCGCCGTGCAGAGGAACTGGAGAAGCTGGAAGGTGTCCTGAGCGACGTGACCGAGGACGTTGTGAACTTCGAGTACGATGGCGAGGCGTTCGAGGTAAATCGCAGCAAGCTGGACGGTTTCACCTACTACCATCCCGCATCAGGTGACTTGCCTGACCGCGTTTGTCAGGTTAGCGACGCGTCCGGTTCGCATTGGAGTGTCAAGTCGCTGCAACTGGCGGACACGAAGATCGAATTAGTCAGTGTCGCGGGCGTCGAGTTCTCGTTTCCTGTCGAACAGTTGAGCAAGATCGACTTCTCCAGCGGCAACAGAGTTTGGCTGAGCGATCTGGTGCCGGAAGCCGTCGAGTGGCGCCCGTTCGTACATTCGCGTCTGCCCGAGCCGCGGCTGATGCAATTGTTCCATCCACGCCAAGACATCGGGCTGACGCAGAAGCCGCTGTTGTTGGACGGCAATGTATACGCGAAAGGATTGGCCATACGCAGCCGTACCGAGTTGGTTTATCGGCTGACGGACGATTTCAGGCAATTCCACGCGATCGTCGGCATCGACGACCACGTGCGGGACGGCGGCAACGTAGACTTGGTGATATCGGGCGACGGCAAGGTGCTGTTCTCGCGCAACGTCACGGGGCGAGATGAAGCGATCCCCATGGATTTAGACATCACCGGCGTCAAGCGGCTGAAGATTCTCGTCGATTTCGGACAGGAACTCGATATCGCCGATCACTTGAACTTGTGCGATGCAAGGATCACAAAATGATCGACCTAGGTAATCCCTTTGTAGGTCCCGCCTGCCGGGCGGGACCTGAATCGCGGACCGACGTTACGATGCGTTCCGAGGTCCCGCCCGGCAGGCGGGACCTACTAAAAGCGCGCAATGTGGCGTTAAGTCGTGTGGCCGCTACCCTGCTTGTCGCGATCTGCTCTGTTGTGGCGTTCCAATGGCCTGCCGCGGTGTGCGCTGACGATGTCCCCGACGCCGTGCTGAAGGCCGAACAACATCGTATCGCGGCAATCGACAAAGCGATGAAAACCGCGGTCAGCGTCTATGCCCGCGGCGGGCGCGGCGGCGGTTCGGGCGTCGTGATCACTCCGGACGGCTACGCATTATCCAATTTCCACGTGGCCAAGCCGGCTGGCGACTACATGAAATGCGGCATGGCCGATGGCGAGGTCTATGAAGCGGTGGTGGTCAGCATCGATCCGACTGGCGACGTCGCCCTGATCAAACTGCTGGGCCGCGACGACTTTCCCTACACAAAGCTGGCCGACAGCGACCAGGTACGCGTGGGCGATTGGTGTTTCGCCGTGGGTAATCCGTTTCTGTTGGCCACGGACTTCCAGCCGACGGTGACCTACGGCCTGGTCTCCGGCGTCCATCGTTACCAATATCCTGCCGGCACGTTGCTGGAGTATGCCGACTGTATTCAGACGGACGCGTCGATCAATCCCGGCAACTCGGGCGGCCCGCTCTTCAACGCCGACGGCGATCTGATCGGAATTAACGGCCGTGGTTCGTTCGAGAAGCGGGGCCGAGTGAATGTAGGCGTCGGCTACGCGATCTCAATAAATCAAATCAAGAACTTCATGGGTTATTTGCGCAGCGGTCGCATCGTCGATCACGCAACGCTGGGCGCCACCGTATCGACCGACGAAGACGGCCGCGTGATTGTGACGAATGTCCTGGAGTCGGCCGACGCTTATCGTCGCGGATTGCGTTACGGCGACGAGATTGTCTCATTCGGAGGTCGGCAGGTCACGACCGTGAACGGCTTCAAGAACGTCTTGGGCATCTTCCCCAAGGGTTGGCGGGTGCCGCTCAGCTTCCGCCACGAGGGTGAACGCCGCGACGTATTCGTTCGTCTGACGGGCGTCCACACTCACGACGAGTTGATCGAAAAAGCCGCGGGCGCCAAGCTGCCGACACCGGAGCCAAAGCCGCTCCCGAAGCCAGAGGACGATCCGGAACCAGGGGACGATTCGAAACCGGAGAATGGCAAGGGCAAACCCGATGAGAAGCCTGCGGAGCGTCCCAAATTCAAGCCAATCCCGATTCCCATCCCGAACGCCCCGAAGAACAAGAAACTGCCGATTCCTATTCCCGGGCACGGCGCTCCCACGAAAAAGCCGCTTCCAGACCATATCAAGAAACTGATTGTCAAGCGTGACGGTTATGCCAACTACTACTTCAACCAACTGAACCAGGACCGCGTGTGGACCGGTTTTACGAAACACGGAGACTTCGCAGGCCTGGCCGAATCCTGGAAGTTCAAGGGTTCGAGCGCGGGTGGCGAGGTAGAAATCTTGCTTGGCGCGGACGAAGTCAGCGGGCGCTTTCCCGGCGAGTCTGCCAAACTGGATTTGGGCGAAGATCTCGGAGGACAGTTGGCTCCGACGGGCAGCGGCGGGTTGCTGGTGACGCTGCACCTTTGGCAGCGCCTGTTGACAGTCGGCCCAAAACAGTATGGCGAAGTCTACTACTTGGGCACCGTACCGGTGCTTGACCGGGAAGGACTTTACGACGTTTTGGTCGCGACGCACGACGTGGTGGAAGCCCGTTTCCTTTTCGATCCCGAATCCGGCCACTTAGTTGGCATCGAGATGTTTTCCGATAGCTCTGTCGATCCATGCGAGGTCTATCTTGAAGACTATCGCGACGTCGGGGGGCGGCAGGTGCCGCATTCGTTCGTCGTACGAAAGGGCGAGAACATATTCGCCGAGTTCAAGGTGGAGACGGTCGAATTGACAGCAGCTCCAAAGAAAGAAGCATGAATAGCGGTTTGTTCGAAAGGATTCGAAGTCCAGCCTCTGAGGATAAACACGCAATGCTCGGATCTAAAAGACAACGAATCAACTGGTCAGCACCGCGGTCGGCGCTTTGCACTCTTGTCGCCGTGGTCACACTCTTGGGCGCTACCCCCGCGGTCGGCTATGCGGCAGGCCCTTCGTCCTTTGCCGACGTGATCGACTCGGTCCAACCCAAGATCGTTAAGATCTTCGGTGCTGGCGGCATCCGAGGGCTGGAGGCGTATCAGAGTGGCTTCCTCATTTCAGCCGAGGGCCACGTACTTACCGTCTGGAGCCACGTTCTGGACACTGACTACATCACGGTAACGCTGAACGACGGTCGCAAATTCCAAGGCGAATTGGTCGGGGCCGATCCGCGCTTTGGAATTGCCATATTGAAAGTGGATGCGGACGACGTGCCGCACTTCAGCTTGGACCAGGCGGTCGAGTTGGGGACGGGCGACCGAGTGCTAGCGTTCTGTAACTTGTTCCGAGTCGCCACCGGCGACGAACCCGTCAGTGTGCTGCATGGCAGCGTGGCAATTAGGGCTCAATTGACGGCCCGCCGTGGCGTCTTCGAAACGCCTTACGATGGCCCCGTCTACGTTTTGGACGCGATGACCAACAATCCGGGGGCCGCCGGCGGCGCATTGACGAATCGGCAGGGCAAGTTGGCAGGCATCTTGGGCAAAGAACTGCGCAATTCGCTGAACAATACTTGGCTGAACTACGCCATACCCGTTCAGGAATTGACCGACTCGGTCGACCAGATTCTGGCCGGCAAGACGCGCCCGCGCGAGCCGGACGAATCGGCTAAGAAACCGGTCGAACCGTGGACGCTGCCGTTGTTGGGGCTCAGAATGGTGCCCGATGTGTTGCCCAAGACGCCGCCGTTTGTGGATGCCGTTCGCGAAGGCTCGCCGGCGCACAAAGCGGGACTCGGGCCCGACGATTTGATCCTCTTCATCAACGGCCGCGTAGCATCTTCGTGCAAGACCATTGCCGACGAGCTATCGTTGGTCGACCGTATCGACCCGATCCATCTGACCGTGCAGCGCGGTCAAGAACTCCTTGACGTCGTGTTGGAGCCTTCAGAGTAAGTCAGGGCCCACGGATATCCTTTCTTCATCCGTGGGTCCGCCATGCCATCCGTGGGATCTATCTCCCCCAGTCACGAATCGAGTACAAAAACATGTCTGGTCACATGAACCGTCTGCAGCGATATGCATTGGCAGCTTGTGGGATTATCCTCGTCTCGTTCAGTGGACGAACTCTGGCCCAGGAGGATCTCGAAGCCCTCGAAGAACAAGCCATGAAAGCGGCTGTGGCTGCGGTCGCACCGTCGGTGCTTCGGATCGAGACGTTTGGCGGGCTGGAGACCGTCGGCCGGTTGCTGGTCGGTACTGGCCCGACCACGGGACTGGCCGTGGAAGACGGCTATGTGATATCGAGCGCCTTCAACTTTGTCCAACAGCCGTCGTCCATTCTGGTCACCATGCCCAGCGGCAAGCGGGCGACGGCCGAAATCGTGGGCCGCGACCAGAACCGAATGGTCGTACTATTGAAAGTCAACTCGGAGGAGAAGCTCGTCGTTCCCGAGTTCGTACCACGGGCCGAGATGGCCGTCGGCCAATGGACGGTCGCCGTTGGCCGTACGTTTGAAGGAAGCGAAGCGAACATGTCGGTGGGCGTTCTGAGCGCCCGCAGTCGCATCTGGGGCAAAGCGATCCAGACGGACGCGAAGATCTCACCCAGTAATTATGGCGGCGCGTTGGTGGATATTCGCGGGCGAGTTCTGGGCGTGCTGGTGCCGCTATCGCCACAAGGCCAGGGCGAGGTCGCTGGGGCCGAATGGTACGACTCCGGCATTGGCTTCGCTATTCCTTTGGCCGATATCATGCCGCAGTTGGAGAAGCTGAAGCGTGGCGAGACCCTGAAACCAGGGCTTCTGGGTGTCGCACTCAAGGGCCGCGATCTATACTCCGACCCGGCCGAAATCGCAGCGTGCCAGCCGAAGTCGCCCGCGTACAAGGCGGGGCTCAAGGCGGGTGATAAGATCGTGGAAATGGATGGAACGAAGATCGTTCGCCAAGTGCAATTGAAGCATGCCCTGGGCGGCTACTACGCCGGAGACAAAGTCAAATTGGTCGTCATGCGCGACGACAAGCGGATCGAGGCCATCGTCGAATTGACCGACAAACTGGAGCCCTACCAACATCCGTTTGTAGGCGTGCTACCTTGGCGATCGCCCGCGTCCGATCCGGGCGTCGTCGTCCGCTACGTCTATCCGGGCGGCCCGGCAGCGGAAGCCGGTGTCGCGACCAAGGATCGCATCGTCGAATTGGCTGGCAAGCCGATTGCTGACGTGAAGACGGCACTGGAGGTTTTGGCTAATCAGGAACCCGGCGAAGAAGTGTCCCTGAAGGTCATTCGCGACGGCCAGGCCCAGGACTTGACGATCAAACTGGCCACCTTGCCCACCGAGATTCCTGACTCGCTTCCGCCGGCCAGAGAGCCTCTGCAGGATTCCGAGGCCGAGAAGCCGGCGGTTGGCGAAGTCGATATCAAATTGCCGGAAGAGAAGAACGAGTGTTTCGCTTACGTTCCCGAGCGATACGATCCGAACCTGGCCTACGGCGTTGTCGTTTGGCTGCACGAACCCGGCGGCTTCGACCGGCAGAAGCTGCTGGCGCGCTGGAAGGATCACTGCGACAAGTACGATCTGATCCTGTTGGCCCCGCAAGCAGCCGACCCGTCACGCTGGTTGCCGACCGAAGTGGATTTCATCTACAAGACCCTGGACGATACGATCACGAAGTACAACGTCGATCCCACGCGGATTGTCACCCACGGCTATCAAGCCGGCGCGGCAATGGCCTACATGATGGCGTTCGGGCATCGAGACGTGGTGCGAGCCGTCGCAGCCGTGGACGCAGGACTGCCGGCGCGAGCCCGCGTAGCAGCCAACGATCCAGTCGAGCGTTTGGCGATCCACACCACCTTTACCAAGAAGTCAAAGCTGGCCGAAGGAATCAAAGCGGCCATGAAGCGACTGGAACAAATGAAGTACCCCGTCATTTCCAAAGAACTCGACGGCGACGCACGCTATCTGAACGACGAGGAACTTGCCGAGCTGGTCCGTTGGATCGATACGCTGGACCGCCTGTAGAGTCCCGTTCGCGGATTTCCGGGAGGCCCGAAGGGTATTGACTCGATAGCCCAGCGGTGCCAGCCCTGGGACGTCGAGTGGCAATCAAGGCAACCAAGGCCCAACGGGCCGTGACTCGCAGTCGCGGCCCGTTGGGCCTTGGAAACACACTTCATTACGCTCCATCCCTGGGCGGGCACCGCTGGGCTTTCGAGTCCCGGCCTTTCAGGCCAAGGGGATGCAAGCTCCTCGAAATCCCGTGAGGACCTCAAAAAACGCCCCGATCCGCCGCTGGGGTCCAACCGACGTGTACATCACCGCAATGAGTATCGCTAGAACTTGTGTCTTCGCTCACCGCCAGCCTTGGTCACCAGTGCACGAATGCTGTCGACGTCGGTATCGGCAGAGATGAACTGCACACTGCCATCAGCCATTCCGAAAAGAAGACCACCTGTGTGGTTGGCACGGGAATCGTCTGAGGAAACTATCAAGTCAGAGATTATGTCGTCGAGGGAAACATCGGAAGGCTTCAGCCAGTGTACGGCATGGTTCCGGACTTCGGCAACTAGAACTGTGACACTTGTACCGTCAGTCACATCTGAAATCTGGCTGGCATTCGAAGCGTCGAATATCCCGCTCGGATCGCTGATTACGACATAGTTGGTAAGACATTGGAAATGCGGAGTGTTCGTTGCCTGACGCCGATGGTCCAGGACGAAGCTGGGGCATTGAAACGCAGGTGGGATCTCATCTTGGAGTGATATATTGTGAGGACTGTCCCACGGTTCCTCGAATCGATACTGATCGTAGACATCCTTGGCGTCGAGGTAGGGGAGAAGCAGGACGCGCCAACTATGTTTCGGGCGTCTTTCTTCATCGGCCAGGTATGAGGGCGGAAACGCGCCGAAATCATCGTGATAGTTCTGTAACGCGAGAACGATTTGCTTGATGTTGTTGTAGCATTGCATGCGACGCGTTGCTTCCGGATGGGACGAGGGAGGGAACAGTATCCTCAACGCCCACACGACAAACACACCCACAAAAGCGTAGATCACAAACCGCTTCATGAAAGTGTCCCCCGCTGTCGTTCCGGGTAGGTCAGGGGCCTCACGGCCCCTTCGCCCCCAAGGAAGACAAAAGGTGGCAGCCACCAAATTTGACGAAGCTACGCTATATGGTGCAAGTTCTGAATACCCCGATCTAGAAAAGCGATCAACGTTGTCTACCTATGTCTCTTGGATTTCTCAAATTTGGTGGCTGCCACCTTTTCTTTCCTCTTTTCTTTCCCTCATTTCAGAAATGCCACGGATTGCGAAGGAGCGGACAATAGCGAAGAGACCGGGCTTCTTTGTTCTTGGCTCGTCCCGTCAATGGCGGCTAATGACCCTACTCTGCGACTCGCGCCGTGGCCAGGACCAGGAACGTCGCATTCCCATCGTCCGTTTGTGACCGCATCCCGCCGGCGCTCACCGTCTGCCCGGGTGCAACTCGAATGGTCGTTTGGCACATTGCTACAACAATCCGCGGCGGCACGAAAGAATCGTCATCGTCCTGGTCGCCGGCTGCAGGTCGAGCGTCGTCCAAGCGAGATTTCTCGATATCCAATTCCATTACCACGTCCGTGCCGGCGATCCTTGGCGTCACCCCGAGTATCGTACCGACATTCTCGTAGTTGTACGAGTTGACGGCTCGTCCGCCGGTGACATTTCTGGCAGTGACAACCGGTCGTCGTTCGCCAACTTGGACGAACGCGGGCTGCTCGTCCAGCGTCGTCAGCCTGATACGATTGACAACGTCCACCTTGCCTTGCTTTTCCAGTTCGCGCACGCGAGCCACCGCTTCTTCCATCGCAGTGGCGGACCCCAACTGGTCATCGTCTTGGGCGCCGGCCGTCGTCTCGACGATCAACACCTCGATCTCCACCATCTTCGATTCGACATTGACTGGCTTTGCCGGCTTATTGGCCATTCGTGATACGGCCGACGCTATACCGTCGCCACGCTCGGCCGCCATGCTACTACCAATCACGAGAGCCAGTCCAACCACACACCAAACCATGACCTGTTTCATTGTTGGATCCCTCATAAAGCCGTAAGTTGTATTCCCACCACCACTAAGCTAGTATCTGTCGGATTAGGTCGCCTGGCAAGTGAAATCGAGAGGTAAGCACCAAATGACAACAACGAAAGCAAAAACCATGGTCGTCCCGCGAAGCGTAACCATCGGCGTCTTGAGAGCGGCGTTCTTCGGAATCGGAATCGTGCTGATCGCCGGTGGGATCAGCTTAAGCGGTGAACGCGATGGCGACCGTATTCGACCGTGCGACGAGAATCCGCGGTACTGGCAATACAAAGGCCAACCAGTGCTGCTCGTGGGCGGTACCAAGGACGACAACCTGTTTCAACTGCCGGACTTGAAGGAGCACTTGGACGACCTGAAAGAGGTCGGCGGGAACTACATCCGCAACACGATGAGCGACCGGCCGGACAAGGGTTTTGAAGCGTATCCGTTCAAACGGCTGGACGACGGCAAGTACGATCTCAACCAATGGAACGACGAGTACTGGCAACGATTCGAGAACATGCTTCGTTGGACGGCCGAGCGCGACATCATCGTGCAAATCGAAGTATGGGATCGCTTCGACTATACGGACCAGCGCGATTCGGGTCGCTGGACGCGGCACCCGTACAACCCACGGAACAACGTGAACTACACATCGGAAGAATCCGGGCTGAAAACGACTTATACAAGACATCCCGGCACGAACGAACAACCGTTCTTCTACACCGTTCCCGCCCTACGAAACAACCAGACGCTCTTGCGATATCAAGTCGCGCAGGTCGACAAGATGCTCTCCTACGCGTTGAAGCACGGAAACGTCCTCTACTGTATGGACAACGAAACATCCGGCGATGCCGAATGGGGCAAGTTCTGGGCAACGCACATCCGCAAGCGAGCGGCCGAGGCGGGCGTGGAAGTCCATGTGACCGAGATGTGGGACCAGTGGGACATCAAGGGCGGCCACCACAAAGCGACCTTCGATCACCCCGATCTGTATTCGTTCATCGACGTCTCGCAGAACAACCACAACAAGCGTCAACAGCACTGGGACAACCTTGCTTGGGTCCGAGCCTACATTGCTCGCAAACCACGACCGGTCAACACCGTGAAGATCTACGGAGCGGATACCGGACGATTCGGCAACGGCCGCGACGGCCAGGAACGGTTCTGGCGAAATATCCTTGGCGGTGCCGCGTCCACTCGGTTCCATCGCCCCGATTCGGGCCTCGGACTGAGCGACCGAGCCAAGGCACACATTCGCAGCATGCGCCTGCTGATGGCCGAGTTCGACGTTTTCCATGCAACGCCCGACGCAAAGAGCAAACTGCTGGACGATCGAACCGAGAACGAAGCCTATCTGACGTTCATTGCCGGTAAGCAATACGTCCTGTACTTCCCGGACGGCGGTGAAGTCACGTTGGACCTGTCCGATGCCGAGGGATCATTCACCTTGAAATGGCTTGACGTTCTCAAGAGTCGCTGGACCGACGCGGTACGGGTTCGCGGAGGGAAAAAGGTCAAGCTTGCCGCACCCGGAGAGGGCCATTGGGCGTGCCTGCTTGATCGGAATGATCCAACGAATTGAAAGAGACGACGAATACCGTCACCCGGCCGGATTCTCGATCCATTCTTGGTAGCAGCGATCGCAGAGGAAAATTGTCAACCGCCGAAATACCTGGTTCATCGCCTCGCGTTCGGACAACTCTTCCACTTGGGCCAGCAATCGTTCGATTTCTCGCCGGTGGTCTCGCCGGAGATCCTCTTCGGTGAACTCCGGCGGCGTTGGGTCGGCGATGGCTTCGATCTTGACGACGAAGAAGTCACCTCGGCCCGGATGCAACTCGACCGTGCAGCGATCGCAGAACAGCGGCGATTCAGTCGGTTGCGCAGGCATGGGGCTACTCACTCAGTACTGTGTACCGAGTACTTGGTACAGAGTACTCACCTTGCCGGATCGAGGATGAATTGATCGAGGCCAAACATGTGCGATTTGATGGCCTCATGATTCAACGCCCCACCACCGGTCAACCATTCTCTTCATCTTTTCAACGCGATCGGGACACTCCGCCGCGAGGTTCTTTTCCTCATGAGGGTCTTCGGAGAGATCGTACAGTTCCTCCACCCCGTCTGCGATATTGGCCTTGTTCGGCACGATCAGTTTCCAATTGCCTTCGATGCACCAGCGATAGTGTAGATTGGCCGCCGGCCGGTGAATGTCTACGGCGTTATGACCGAAGATCTCGCCAAAGATGGCCTTGCGGCCGTTGACCTTCTCTTCATCCAGCAGGTTGACGCCTTGCATCTCTGCCGACGGCTCCAGCCCGCAAGCGGCCAGAACCGTGGGCACAAGGTCGGTGCTGATCACCGGAGTTTCGACGCGGCTCGGTTTCACCGTGCCTGGCCAGCGGACCATGATCGGGGTGCGCACACCGCCGTCGTAAGGTGATCGTTTGGATTTCGGGGCATAACCCCGAGCGTGCGGCTTCTGGATCCAGCCGTTATCCGTGACGAACAACACGATGGTGTCGTCGGTCAGGTCTTTCTTGTCCAGATAGTCGAGCAACTCGCCGCACGATTCATCAAACCAGTCGCACATGGCCCAATACTTGGCGACGAAGAGCGAATCCGTTTTATTTTGGTACTTACTCAGCAGCCGTTCCGGTGGGTTGTGTGGCGTGTGCGGCAGGAAAGGTGCGTAGTAGACGAAGAAGGGTTTGTCGCCGGCCGAGTCCAGGAAATCAAACATCGGCTGCATCCCCTCGCGCCCGATGCGAAGCCCTTCATCGCCGTGACGGCCTCCCGGATTGGGAAATCCTTGCGTCATCCCTGCGGTGAAACCGCCACGGCTGTAGTGGCCTTCCCACCATTTGCCGCTTTGGTGGCTGACGTAGCCGATGTCGCCCAGCGTCTTTGCCAACAAAGGCACCTTGTCGATATAGGCGATCATCTCGTGCCGTTGCTGCCGGTAGACGGGCGTGTTTTTGCCGCCGGGCGGGATCGGAGGTTCGTTGCCCGTGATCTTGTGCTGATGAGCGTAAAGCCCCGTAACCAGCGTAGCCAGGCTGGGCCGGCACAAACTCGATGGCACATAACCGCGCGGAAACACGAGGCTTTGCGAAGCCAGCTTGTCCAGATTGGGCGTCTGGATGATCGGATGCCCCATGAAGCCAAAATCGGTCCAACGCTGGTCGTCCGAGATGATCATCACAATGTTCGGGGGCTTGGCCTCGGCTCGCGCAGCGACCAACAGGGCCAGTGCCAACGCGATTGCTGGCCATGTCATACCTTTCAGGTTCATTGTCGTCTTGCCTCACTGAAGAATCGTCTCGTTGCCTGAGGTGGGGCACGTTTCCAACGTGCCTCCGATGACCTCCGATGTTATCATACCAGGCCGATTCCGGCAGTACGATGGATCGGGTAATCTGTCCCTTGATATGTTCTCCCGCGAAGAGGATCACCCATGTTCTTCTCCGGATCGGAAATCGCTGACACGCTCGCCGAACTGCAGGTCACTCACGTCATCTGGCTGCCTGATTCGGCCTTGGGGCCGTGGGAGCCGGCATTGGAATCGTCGCCGAGCTTTCGACTGCTTCGCGTTTGCCGCGAAGGCGAGGCTTGGCCGCTGGCCGCCGGCCTGTTTCTGGGTGGCGCATCGCCGATCCTCATGATGCAAACGACTGGCCTGTTTGAATCAGGCGATGCTTTGAGAAACGTGTTGTTCGATTTGAAGCTGCCGGTGTTTGCCATCCTTGGTGCGAGGAGTTGGTTGGTGGAAGGCTCGGGCGACTCGGCGCGGCGTTTCACGCAGCCGATCCTGGACGCTTGGGGCATTGATTATGTGATCGTGGCTGACGACAGCGACAAGCCGAAGCTCGCCCAGCATTACCGTCACTGCCGAGAAGCCGGACAAGCCGGGGCCGTACTCATTGCCGAAGGACGCATGTGATGAATACTGATGCCGACGTCGTGTCCGAACCGGCGAATGCAATGCGACTTGCCGATGCACTGCAAGTTCTGATTGACCTGCGAACCGAAGACCAGATCGTGGTCACCAGCATGGGAGCCGCCCACCATTGGCCGCGGATGTGCCAGCATGTCCTCGATTTTCATTACGTGCCGTCCACGATGAGCGGCGTTGTCCCGCTGGGTCTCGGTCTCGCTCTTTCGCAACCCGATCGCGAAGTGCTGGCCTTCTGCGGCGACGGGTCGCTGTTGATGAGCCTGGGGTGCCTGGTTTCGGTAATCGACAGCGGTGCGGTGAATCTGACTATCGTGCTGGTGAACAACGGCCTTTACGAAGTGACCGGTGGCCAGAAGACCGCAGCCACAAACCACAACGTCAACTTCGCGGGCTTCGCGCAGGCCGCCGGTTTTCCCTGCGTCTCCCAATTCTCGGGCTTACACGACTGGCAGCACGGCGCGGCCGGAATCCTCGGCGCTCCCGGGCCCAGGTTCATTTCGCTGCGGATCCAACAAGAACGCGAAAACAGTGCGTTAGCTCCCCCTTGCCCAATGCACGAAGAAGTCGATCGTCTCCGGCAGGCGCTGGCGGACTAAGCTCGGCCGCACCAGACCCCCGTTGTGTCGCGGTCTCACGACCGCGACACATGCACGATTGCTTCAATGCTAGCATCCCATGCGGAAGCGTCTGGGCGATTCGCTATTGACGCCTCTACGCCCTATGCAGTAGGGATCTACTGACCGCCGCTCGGTGGTCTTTCTTCGCACGAGGAAACGCTATGCCACGGTCTTGTTTGCTGTTTGTCGGGATGTTCGTTTCGCTTTTCGCAACGTCTGCTTCTGCGCAGCCGGTTAGCCAAACACTCACCGACATGGAACCGCCGTTGCTGGCTCCGGAGTCGCAATTGGAGTTGTCGCAAGAGAGCACGCTGCCAGCGTTTGACGAACCAGCTCCGGTCGACATGGCAGTGGATGCCGAGGCGATCAACAAGAAAAAGACCCCCGTCACCGATATGCTGCAGGACTTTCATGGATACCGCTACCATTCGAGCTGGACCGGCTGGATCATCGGAGACGGCGATCAGTTCGGGATGGTCACACTGGCGTCGAATCACTATCAGCATCGCGGGGTGGACTCGGGAATCGGCGTGGGTATGCAATTTCATCTTCTGGCCGGCCCGGAACGGACCGACATGCCTCCGCGCGTCTTTGATTTCAGTCTCGGGTATCAAAAGCGAGAGGTGCACGGTGACCTTGGGTACGATGTGGCGTATGCGGTAGTGGCGTCGAGCGATTTCGAAGGCAGCAGTCGCGAAGGCATTCGCTTTCCCAGCCATGCGGTTGGGTTTCTGCGCGTGAACGCAATAACCGAACTCGTCTTTGGGGTCGACTACTTGGACCGAGGCGACATCAAAGTCCTTCCAGTTGGCGGATTGATCGTACTACCCCATCCGGACGTACGTTTCGAACTTGTCTTCCCGCGCCCTCGCATGGTCTTCCGGTTGACCGACAAGAAACATCTGTCCATCGGCGGCGAGTTGGGTGGTGGCACCTGGGCCATCGAACGCGACGCGCTGTTTGACGATTTGACGACTTATCGCGATCTACGATTGAGCGTCGGCCTTGAACATGTCAAAGACGACGGCAAGATATCGGCATTCGAGATCGCCTACCTATTCGACCGCAGGCTCGAATACACGTCGGGCGTCGAATACGGCCTGAACGACACCATCATGCTTCGGATGGTCGAATCGTACTGACGCCTGCATCTGGCTCAGACGTTCCCGTTCCTCTCCGCGGAACGTTCGACGAGTTGCGAGTGGGCCGCTTTCCAGGCATCCGGCAACATCTTCAGGATTTCGCGCGTCAAGAACCTTGCGCGGGGGGCCGTCAGCCGTTATCATGCCGGAACGGGCTTAACGACACAGGTGTTTGCCGTGGCCGCCTGTTGACGGCGGAACACGACTTTCCCAGACTGAATACTCTGAAGTGCGTGCTGCAACATTGGGAGTACCAACATGACGAGACGAATTGCGCTCACGACCTTTGCCTTTGGGCTACTTCTGTCGTCCACCGTTTTTGCTGACCAGCGAGGACGCGACGCAAAGAAGGCCGCCGATGATGGTTTTGCTCCGCTGTTCAACGGCAAAGACCTATCCGGATGGCTGTGCGGCCCGGACGAATCGTGGGTGGTCCAAGACGGTGTGATCGCACTGGAACGCGAGTTTGACGGCCGGGAACACAACCTCGACTATCTGTGGACGAAGGAAACCTACGGCGATTTCATTCTCGAATTGGAGTTCAAAGTACCGGAGCGAGCCAACAGCGGCGTGTTCCTGCGAACGTCGGACTTGAAGGATCCGGTTTTCACGGGGATCGAAGTGCAGGTCTCCAATTCGTATGGCAGAGAGCAGTGGAGCAAAGGAAACTGTGCTGGGGCCATCTACGACTGTTTGTCCCCGACAAAGAACACAGTGAAGAAGCCTGGCCAGTGGAACACGTACCGCATCATGTGTGACGACAACAAGATCGTAGTGGTGCTGAACGGCGAGCAGATCATCGACATGGATTTGAGCGAGTGGACGGAACCGAACAAGAACCCGGACGGCACGAAGAACAAATTCGCAACTGCTTTGAAGGACTTTGCCCGCGTGGGCCATATCGGTCTGCAGGATCATGGCCGGCCTGTTTGGTATAGGAATATCCGAATCAAACGTTTGGACTGAGAAAGGACAAGTCATGCAACTCGTGAATTCTCGATCGGTGGCGGTTTTCTTGCTCGTCTTTGTGTTTTGCGCCTGCAGTGCTTCAATCCACGCTTGCGCGGCGGATGGCGCGGAACCGGCCTTCACGCTTGTGCCGGACGAACACGGCATGGTGCTCAAGACGCCCGACGGCCGAACCGTGTTCAGCTACATGACGAAGAAGCCTGCGGTTACGAACCTGACGGCGAACAGCGTCTGTTGTCTCTATCCGCTGAATACGCCCTCGGGCGAACGAGCGGTCGACTTTGCGCCGGGCGACCACCGTCACCACCGCGGCGTGTTCCTCGCATGGCATTCGACCAAGGGCAAGGTGAAGGCTGATTTTTGGGGCTGGGGATCTTGGGCACCAACCGAAGGGCGTGTGATCAAGAACCGCAGCGTCAAACTCGCCACGGCAGATGCCAAGCATGCGGTGCTGGAAATCCAAAACGACTGGATGGTCGACGACGATGCGATGATCAAAGAAGCAACGTCAGTAACGGCGTGCGAAACACAAGGCGTCTATGTCGTCGACATGGAGTACAAGTTGACCGCGACGGTGGACGCGACGCTCGACCAGACCGCGTTTGGCGGGTTCTGTGTCAAAGGGCGAAAGGACGGCGAGGCGTTCTACTGCAGTCCGGACGGCAAAGTTGACTTGCCCAACCCCCATCACCTGAAGCCCGAAACCGACTGGCCGGCCGCCGACTGGTACGACTACGTCATCAAGCTTGAAAGCGGCAAGACGGTTGGCATCGCCGTACTGGACCATCCCGACAACCCGCCGAGCACCTGGCACAATCTGCATCCGATCGCCATGGTGAACCCGTGCATCGTCGCTCCAGGGGCGGTGACGATCAAGCGGGGCCAAACGCTGACGTTAGGCTACCGATTGGTTGTCCACGACGGCCCACCGCCGCTAGAGGTACTGAAGAAGCTGAACGCCGATTGGCGAGGGGAGTAGGGAAGAAAGGTGTCGGGTTTCAGGTGTCAGGGAAGAGGGAACTTGGCGACCGACTGAGCACGACTCTGGGCTCTCGTGGGACGGACCTCAAAGTCCGCTCCGTTCTCGGGATGGACTCGTACATCTGTCCTGCGAGTCCATTCCTGGATGACCACCCCGCCCAGCGACTTCCCATCCCCTCTCTTCCCCGACACCTGAAACCCGACACCCGACACCCGACACCCTCCACTGCGGCCTATGACGCCACCTGGGCCACCACTTCCTCCAAGAACTTCCTCGCCTTCTTGGCTTCGGCCAGAATCGTGGGCAGATCGCCGTCGCCGCGGGCTACGCATTCGATCACGAGGTGGCCGCCGGTGAATCCGCCTTTGCGGAGTGTCTTGAGGACTTTGGGAAAATCGACGCGGCCGGTGCCGGGCGTGACCCAGACGTCGCGCGTCGGCTTGCCGTCCTTGACGACCATGTCAAAGTCCTTGATGCACATGCCCACCGTCACCAGGCCGTCCACGTCGGCTGCGTCATTGACCGGATCGAGTTCTCCGTTCGAGTAGAAAAAGACATTGCCCGGATCGTACCACAGGCTGAAGTTCTTGTGGCCGACCAACTCGATGCATTTGCGGCATTGAGGCCCGGTCGCGTTCAAGCCGCCGTGCGGCTTCACGGTAATCGGCACGCCCTTCTCGGCGGCGTAGTCGCAACATTCGGCGATGGCCTTGTAGTACCGCTGGTACAGTTCCTCGTTGCCGATGCCTCCCATCAGCAGGGATTTTGCCCCAGCCGCCACGCAGTTGTCGATCAGCTTTCGCACGTCGGCGATGCCGTCTTCCAGGGATTTGCTCACGCGAATCCCACCGCCGTAGACCGACAGCACATCTAAGCCGCGTTTCTTTACTTCCTCGCCAACCTGAACAGCCTCCTCCTCGCTGGTCGCAGTGGAGATCACCAAACGGCCCGATGGCATCGTCGTGGTCATCAAGCCAGCGTGCTTGAAGCCCGCCTCGGCAATTGCGTCAAGCGCCACGCGATAGTCGTGCTTGTCCCAAGGTCGCGTGTAGATGCCGATTTCGTACTTGCCGGCATCGGCCTTCGCCGAAGCGCGGGCCTGGTTGGTCAGTACGGCTGGTGCCAAGAGGCCGGCGGCCCCGGCACCGATCGACCGTCCCAAGAACTCTCGTCGGGTGGTTGCGTGTGTTGCGGTCATCAGCGAATTCTCCTCGATGTTGCGGCAGATTCCTTCAGGGCAGACCCTGACCTACGTGCTCCAAGAATAACAGCGCGAGGATCGCTTGCCAGCCCGCAATGCCGCTCGCCAATGGAAACAATCTACTTCGATTCGGTTACGGGAAGGCGCGAACAGAGAATGCGGAAATGAGTAAAGACATGTCCGCAAATATCGCAATAGACAGCGACATACAACCAACGCCACGGCCAGCCAATCCGCCGTGTCGCTCGCTTAGCTCGGTACAACTCTCGGCAATTGCACTTTGGGCATTTCACGATCGGACGCCCTTACATGTCCCGTCAACCTGCGAACGCAGAAAACCGAATTAGTTACTTATCGGTCAAAAAATTCGTTGGTAAACCCCTAAACCGTGTTGCGGGAGACATAAATGGGATAAAAGGTTAAGCTGTTGGTCGACTTGTTGTTCAGAGGTCACGCGATAGAGCACCGCGGAACGCACCAGTTATGGGGAACCAGCGATGAGCTACGACCACACGCAGAAAGCGCCGTTGCATCTCATCTTCTATCCGATTGTTGTTATCTTGCTTGTATTGGCGTGGATCGGTCGAGATCAACAGCCCGTCGTACTCTGTACACTTGGAGTGGCACTGACGCTGGTCCTGGTGGCCCTGATGTTCAAACAGCTCACCGTGCGCGACGAGGGCGAGTGCCTCGCCATCCGCTACGGGCCGTTGCCAGTGTTTCGAAAACTGATCCTCTATTCGGACATGAGTTCGGTGGAGTCGGGACGTTCGGCGGTGATCGACGGTTGGGGCATACATTGGATTCCTGGACGAGGATTCACCTACAATCTATGGGGCTTTGACTGCGCGATCCTGATGGTCAAGGGGCGTATCATTCGCGTCGGTTCGGACGATGCGGAGAACCTAGTAGCATTTCTGCGCGAGAAGGTAGGGCATCCGCCGACGGCTGAACAAGCCGAGACGGAAGTGGATGCCTCCGATGACCGTACTTGACGCGACGCCCAACAGAAAACCGCAATGAACTTGAAACTGCCGCCATCGTGGCGTCGAGTACTGGGCGACGAATTGTCCGAATCGTACTATCGGGAGTTACAGGCATTTGTGCGCGCCGAGCGCCGCCGACACACAGTCTATCCGCCGGTCAAAGATGTCTTTGCCGCATTCGATTTGACGCCGTTCAAACAGGTCCGAGTCCTCCTGCTGGGACAGGACCCTTATCACGATGAGGGCCAGTCGCACGGATTGTGTTTTTCAGTCCGGCATGGAGTCAAACCGCCGCCGTCTCTTGCGAACATTTTCAAGGAATTGCATGACGATGTCGGCTGTGACATCCCGAATCACGGTTGCCTGGAATCCTGGGCGCAACAGGGCGTGTTGATGCTAAACACCGTGCTCACGGTCCGAGCCCATCAAGCGCACTCGCATCGCGGCAGAGGTTGGGAGATCTTCACGGACGCAGTAATCCGCAAGGTGAACGAGAAGAGCGATCCGGTGGTCTTTGTCCTTTGGGGCAGGCCAGCCCAGAAGAAATCTCGCCTGATCGACTTGAATCGTCACGCATTGGTTCAAGCCGCACACCCATCGCCATTGTCGGCGCGGCGCGGTTTCTTCGGCAGCAAGCCGTTCTCGGCGATCAATCGCGAACTCGGCCAGTTGGGCCACAAGGTTATCGACTGGCGTCTGCCAAACCACACCGAGCTATCAAACGAGAGGTGAAACAGGAGTCCCCGTAGGACGGCTCTGGCGGAGCCGTCTGGACGAGTCCACCAGACCCGTCCTGCTCATGAGCTCCTTTCTTCCGATCGCCTTCACACGTCGAGTTCAATGCCACCGGGCGACTGCGAACTCTTCTGGTCCTCGTTGGCTGCTTCGGCTAGAGCACTCCAATCCACGCTCGGCGGCACCCACGTGACCGCGCGAAGTCGCCCCGCGCGTTTATCTCGTTCCCTTTCCGACCAGCCTGCCTGAATGTGCTCGCAGGCGCGACTAATGTCTCTGAGCGTTGGCTCGTACGGTCTCCATCCCTGGCCTGAAGATGTGCGTTTCGGATTCATCGCCCTCACCTCCTCTCCACGCGAAAAGCGAGTCTCGAATTGCCATGGGAGGTTGGAAACTGATAGTAGTCCATTATAGCGCACAAGCCGCCGCAAAACGCCGGTTTTTTGCAGGGGTTTCTGCAGATGACGCTTTCGGCGCCCCGGCGGCCTGTCCGCAACCTACGGTGACGCAACAACTTGCGGCGAGGCGACTGGCTCGGACCACGAGTTTCAGAGATACGTTCCAACACAAACGGTCGTGGACAGATGTGCTGATGCCACCCACAGCCAAGACTGTCCCCTCGTGAAACGGAATGAATTCCGTTCTACGGAGCCGATGCATAGATCGAGTTCAGCGCGGCACGGCTGAGCCCAATTCATGCGTCGGTTCTACAGTCAAATGGCAACTCGCTGGATTTTCCGCTATGCTAACCAGGAACACATTGGAAATGTGCCCAGATCCTAAAAGGCACGCCATTGCATTGGGGACGCCATCACGTGATTTGGTCCATCCCGCACGACCGTCAGCATCAAAGGAGAAAGACATCATGACGCGCGACCTGCGAACAGCACTGACCTGCGTTTTCGGCACGGCCTTTCTAGCTGCTGCATCCGCCGCCTCAGCCGCCGACAAACAGAACGTCGTCGAACCATTCAATGGCAAAGACCTATCGGGCTGGGTCCTGAAGCAACCTCAAGGGAGCCAGTGGGTCGCTGGCATCGCCAAGATGGATCCGGTCAATCCGCGCGAGTTGGCCGTGACCGAGCCAACCGAGGGCGAGGGGCAATTGGTCAATAAGAAAGCTCATGGCGTGGACATCTACACGGAGCAGAAGTTTGGCGACTGTACCGTGACACTCGAACTGATGGTGCCCAAGGGATCGAATTCCGGCGTCTATCTGATGGGGAACTACGAAATCCAAGTGCTGGACAGTTTTGGGAAAGAGAAAGTCGGGGCTGGCGACATCGGCGGCCTGTATGGCGCCGCAGCCCCACTGCTGAACGCGGCAAAGGCGCCCGGCGAGTGGCAGGAGTTTGTTATCGAGTTTAGTGCGCCGCGTTTCGAGAATGGCAACAAGATTGCCAACGCCGTTTTCAAGAAAGTGACGTTGAACGGCAAGGTGATTCACGAGAATGTCGAGATGAAGGGCATTACAGGCGGAAGCATCGGCGGGGGCGAGAAGCCCACTGGGCCGCTGATGTTCCAAGGTAATCACGGCCCGGTTGCGTACCGCAATATCAAGATTGCTGTCGCGGAATAAGACGCTAGTAAGTAGGTCCCGCTTGCCGAGCGGGATCTGGAGTTTCGAGGTTTGTCAGCAGCACAGGTCCCGCTCGGCAAGCGGGACCTACTTCTTCACCAGCCTCCGCTGCGTTGCGTTTAGACGATAGAAGGACCTTGAACGAAAGGAGCAAGCTTTGCTCGCTGGACAAATCAGCATCCCTCGCAAAGTCGAACTGATCGACATTCCCGAGCCCACATTGGATTCTGCTCCCGGCAGCGGCGAACCGGGCGATATTATCTTCCAGCCCGAGCTGGCCTGTCTGTGCGGCTCGGACATGCCTTTCTTCCAAGGCGGCTATCCCGAGTGCGTCCCTCAAGTCGGCCATTCGCTCCACGAGATGATCGGCACGGTTGTGGACACCAACGGCAAACGATTCAAGCCGGGTGATCGCGTGCTGGCAGTCCCCGTGTTCCAAGTTGGGCTTTTCGAACGATATCGCGTCACCGAAGCGCGGGCCATTCCGCTGGATCCTCGCGTGCCAGACGATCACGCGGTGCTCGCTCAGCCGTTGGGAACCGTTATCTACGCGTTGCGCAAACTGCCGAACCTGCTGGATTGGAACGTGGTTGTCGTCGGCCAGGGCCCGATGGGCCAGTTGCTCTGTGCGACATTACGAAACCTGGGCGCCCGGCAGATCATCGTGGTTGACCGGGTGGACTACCGCCTGGAGGTGAGCCGGCGCATGGGCGCCACCGCGGTGATCAACGCCGAGAAACAAGATCCAGTGGAGGCCGTTTCCGAACTGACCGGCGGAGTGATGGCGGACTTGGTGATCGAAGCGGTAGGCCACGGCGAGCAGGTATTCAACCTATGTACGGACCTTTGTCGCGAACACGGACGCATCCTCTTCTTCGGCGTGCCGCCGGCGACGATCGACGGCCTCCGTTGGCTAGACCTGTTCATGAAGAACATCAACGTCCAAACCACGGTGAATCCGGACTTCGAACGGGATTTCCCGCTGGCGATGCAGTGGATCGCGGAAGGGCGAATCGACGTGTCGCCACTGGTCACACATCGCTATCCGCTGGCCCAGATCCAGGAAGCGTTCGAGTTGTACGAACAGCGGCGCGACGGTGCGCTGAAAGTGTTCGTCGATTTCCCCAGCGGCCAGAAGTAGGTCCCGCTTGCCGAGCGGGACCTTCGGTTTGTTGGAGTTCACGCTTTAGCGTGCTTTTCGACGACACGCTAAAGCGTGAACTCCAACGGCAGACATCCAGGTCCCGCTCGGCAAGCGGGACCTACCTTTTCAGCAGCGTCCGTTGGGTCGCCGCTAAACGAGCCGAGTGCGGTAGTACTTTCTTATGAACGAGAAAGCCACGGGGCGTCTCCTGATCCTTGTCGCGGCGATCATGTGGAGCACCAGCGGCTTCTTCGTCAAATCGCCGCTGTTCGTCGATTGGCCCAGCGATATCGAAGGCATGCCCGTGCGCGGGCCGCTGCTGGCTTTCTGGCGAGCCCTCTTTGCCACGGTCATCCTTCTCCCTTTCGTAAGACGGCCTCGGTGGACGCCGTGGTTGATTCCCATGGTCCTGGCATATGCGGCGATGAACTACACGTTCCTGAGCGCAATGACGCTTACTACCGAAGCGAATGCCATTTGGCTGCAGCATACGGCACCCGTGTGGGTCTTCCTGGTGGGTGTCTTTGTGTTGGGCGAACCGGTTCATCGACGCGACTGGTGGCTGCTGATTTTTTGCGTCATGGGCGTCGGCATGATTCTGTGTTACGAAGTGCAAGGCCAGTCGATCGCGGGCGTGGTGTTCGGCCTTCTGGGCGGAGCGACCTATGCGGCGATCGTGTTGTCGTTGCGACACCTGCGCGAAGAAGACGGCGCGTGGCTGGTGATGCTGAACAATCTGGTCACGGCGGTGCTGTTCTTTCCTTTAGTTGTTCATTACGACATCTGGCCGATGGGGAAACAAACGCTGTATCTAACCGGTTTCGGTATGTTTCAAATGGGATTGCCCTATCTGCTGTTCGCTCGCGGCCTGCGGCGAGTAGTCGGTCACGAAGCGTCAGGAATCGTGCTGCTGGAACCGATCCTCGTTCCCGTGTGGGTATTCCTCGCCTGGCGACACTCGTCAACATACGAGGCGCCGCAGTGGTGGACGTTGGTCGGCGGAGGACTCATTCTGGCGGGCCTGTTGCTGCGGTACGTCGGAGGGCGGCGCAGGTAGGTCCCGGCTGCCGGACGGGACCTTGCGGGGTGTAGCAGCATCCGTTTGCGATTCA